>SUYY01000004.1 GCA_015060205.1 Bacteroidales bacterium | reverse complement strand
CCACAGTAGTGATCAAAGCGACCTTCATACCACCTGCAACGACTGCTGGAGACATGTCACCTGCAACCATGATGGCGTCGAATGCCTGGATCATACCGATAACTGTTCCCAAGAATCCGAGTGAAGGAGCGATAGCGATGAAGAGAGAGATCCATGAAAGGTTCTGCTCCATCTTGCTTGACTCAACACCACCGTAAGAAACAACTGACTTCTCAACTTCCTCAAGAGTCTGACCGTCAGCAAGACGAAGGAGAGCCTGAGTGAAGATTGATGCTACAGGGCCACGGGTGTTGCGGCATACGTCTGTTGCAGCAGCGAGGTCCTTGTTTGCGAGAGCAGCCTCGATCTTTGCGAGAAGGCTCTTTGTGTTTGTCTTTGAAAGAGCAAGATAAAGGATACGCTCGATACAAAGTGCGAGACCGAGGATAAGACATGCGATAACGAGTGCCATGAAGCCTGCACCACCCTCGATGAACTTAGTTTTGAGTGCCTGATGCATAGGAACTTCCTCTGGAAGAACTTCCTCAGTAGCAGGTGCTGCAACCTCAGTTGCTGTTGGTTCAGCAGCAGGAGCGTCCTGAGCCGCTGCATTCTGTGCAGAAATGGCCATAACGCCCATTACTGCCAAAAACATGAAAATTTTTTTCATAATTGTTTTTGTGTGTTTTGATTAATTAAAGTTATAGATTTGTATGTTTACTCAAAATTCGGTGCAATTTAGCAATTAAATTTCAATCGGCAATACTTATTTTGATATTTCTCCCCTTAAATTGTTGCACAGCATACGCTTTACATCCTCGTCTTCAGCATTAAGTCCCATCAGATAAAACAGTTTTCCAAGAGCGCTTTCCGTTGTGCTGTCGTAGGCGTTTATTACCCCTAATTCCTTAAGACTCTTTCCAGTAGCATATATGTCCATATTCACGCTTCCTGCAAGGCACTGTGTCACGTTTACCAGTATCTTGCCCTTTCGGGAGGCTTCCCGGACAAGGTCCAGAAACCAGCCTCTTGACGGCGCGTTTCCTGCTCCATAAGTCTCCATGATGACAGCGCGGCTTTCTTCTCCGCAAAGTATCGCTCTTGCCACCTGTGGAGTGATTCCGGGATGGATTTTCAGTATCGACACCCTGGTGTCGAGGCTCTTGTGGAAAACGGGTTTCCTGTCCCAGTCTTCCGGCTTTATCACCAATGCGCTGTTATATCTGATGCTGATGCCTGCTTCGGCAAGCGGTGGGAGATTCGGTGACCTGAACGCCCTGAAATTGTCGGAGTTTATCTTGGTGGTCCTGTTTCCCCTCATCAGGACATTGTCAAAGCAGATGCAGACTTCGGGGACTGTAGCGTGACCGTCTGCATCTTTGGAAGCCGCGATCTCGACAGCCGAGATGAGGTTTTCCTTGCCGTCGGTCCTTGGAACTCCTATGGGAAGTTGGCTTCCGGTGAATATCACCGGCTTGGTAAGTCCCTCTATCATGAAACTCAGGGCCGAGGCGGAATATGCCATGGTGTCGGTTCCGTGAAGGATGACGAAGCCGTCATATCCGTCATATCTTTCTTCTATCAGGCTTGCCAGAGTCACCCAGTTGAGGGGATCCACGTCTGATGAATCGATGAGGGGGTCAAATGTGTAGGAATCTATCTTGTAGGCGAATTTGCCCAGTTCCGGCACTTCCTCAAGTATCTGACTGAAGTCAAACGGTCTCAAGGCCTGGATGGATGGGTCTTCCTTCATGCCTATCGTACCTCCGGTGTAGATGAGGAGGATGGATGATTTTTCCCGGTTGTGTATCATATTCCGAAAAGTTTCTCTGCGTTCTGAGTGGTTTGCGCCGCTATTGTGACGAGGTCGACACCTGTCAGTTCGGACAGACGCGAGGCTATGTGCGGTATATATGCGCTCTCGTTGCGTTTCCCTCTGAAAGGAACCGGGGTAAGGTATGGAGAGTCGGTTTCCAGAATGATTCTTTCGAGAGGAATTTCCTTTACTGTCTCTGCAATTGATGCCTTCTTGTAGGTCAGCACACCGCCGATGCCGATATACCAGTCTCCGAGTCTTGAAATCTCCCTGTAGGTCTCGATGCTCCCGCTGAATGCGTGGAATGTGCCTCTCAGGTCCAGATGCCGACATTCCTTGAGAACTTCCAGAATGACTGCCGATGCATCTCTCGAGTGTATTATGACAGGGAGGTCTCGCTCGTGCGCGATGGCCAGTTGCCTTCTGAAAGCCTCCTTCTGCTGCTCGAGGAATTCCTTGGACCAGTAGCAGTCGATGCCGATTTCACCGATCGCCACTATGCTCCTGTCTCTGAAGTCCGTCATCTTCTCCATTTCTTCCTCCCAATTTCCGTCAACGGATGTCGGATGAAGTCCAAGGCAGGGGAAAAGAGTGCCCGGATGCCTGTCTGCGAGGTCAAACATCGCTTGTCTGGACTGGGAGTCTATGTCCGGGAGGATGATTCTGTCGACCCCGGAGGCAACGGCCCTTTCGACGGCGGCATCTTCTTCCTGGACGAATGCCTCATCGTAAAGATGTGAGTGTGTGTCGATATAGCGCATAGACTGCAAATTTAAGCATTTTTATAATTAATGCTACATCTTTGGAGCAGGTCTATGCTTATAAACCCTTCGATTTCCAGCATTCCTGCCGTTTCAGCCACTCTTGCGTATCCTTCGCCGGTCTTCAGTCCAAGTTCTTCAATGGTGATGCCCCGGTTTCTTTCAATGACCGAGAGGATTCCAAGCATAGACTGTATGCTTTCTTCGTGCAATGTGCTGCCGAAGACTCCTATGAGCCTTTCCCTCCATGAAGGTCCGGTTTCCCGGCCGGACCCTTTCATGCCCATGCTTTCCAGCAGGGATTCCGAAGAAGTGAATGGCTCTGCTATCTTTTGAGATATCAGCAGATTGCATCCTTGGGAACGCAGGTCATCAATTCTTCCCGGAAGAGCCAGTACATCCCTGTTGTATGAGTATGCGAGGCGGCAGGTGGTCATTCCTCCGCCCTTTATCTTCGATTCTATCAGGACCACGGCCCTGCTCAGTCCTGCAATTATCCGGTTTCTTCTGAGGAAATGGATTGCCAGAGGCGCTGTCCCCGGAGGGTAGTCCGTCACAAGGGCGCACCCCGGGGTGTGTACCATCCTCTCCGCAGTTTCCCTGTTCCTGTACGGGTATATCGATTCCGGACCTGTGGCCATCACTCCGATTGTGGGAAGTCCTGCCTCAAGTGCGGTCCGATGTGCTATGATGTCGGTTCCAAGAGCGAGTCCGCTTATGACAACAGGCTTCTCCGATGAGCCGGAGAACCCTTTGACTATCCTGGAACACCATTCCCTGCCATATGGGGAGATGTCCCTGGTTCCCACGACGCCTATCCCGCACTTCCATAAGTCCTCGGGAGGAGTTGAGGACCTTACATACAGACCGACCGGGGCGTCTTCGCATTCCTTCAGGATGGCCGGATAACAAGCCTCGGTGTATCCGCAGAACCTGATGCCCATCCCTTCGAGATCTAACAGTTCTTCTGCGGCACGGTCAACGGCATCCCGTGTCAGAAGTTCCTTGTACCTGAAGTGGGGACCTGTCATCAGTTCCAGGTCCTTGCTTGAAATCCTGAATATTTCACTTGCGCCGCCGATATTCTCCAATAGAGCCAGAGCAATCTTCGGCTTGAATCCGAAAATGCGGTTCAATGCACACAGGCATGCTTTTTCTTCCATGTTTTCCATGCCTCAAAGTAAAGACAAAACCTGCTTTCAAACCATATCTGAAAGCAGGTCCTGTATGTCAGGCATAAGATTTTTTCTTTTTCTTATGCTTTTTTCTCTTTTTTATGTGTTTTTATCAGATGATAAGAAGGGCGTCGCCGTAAGGTCCGAACTTGTAGTCCATCTCAAGGGCGGTCTTATAAGCCTTCATCACATTCTCATATCCTCCGAATGCCGCTACAGACATGAGCATTGTCGAGCCTGGACGGTGGAAGTTGGATACTATCGCATCCGGAACGGCGAAACGGTAAGGCGGGAAGATGAACTTGTTCGTCCAGCCGTCGTACGGATTGACCTCGTCGTTGGTGGTGACATAGGTTTCAAGACCTCTGATGGTGGTGATGCCGACTGCAAGAACCTTGTTGCCTCTCTTCTTGGTCTGGTTGATCATTTCTGCGGTCTCAGGAGTTATGATGAGTCTCTCTGAGTCCATCTTGTGCTTGGAAAGGTCTTCCACATCCACTTCGCGGAAATGGCCGATACCCATGTGGAGGGTTATGAATGCCTTGTTGATGTCCTTCAGGATCATCCTGTTGAACAGTTCCCTGCTGAAATGCAAGCCTGCAGCAGGTGCTGAAACGGCTCCTTCGTGCTGTGCGAATATCGTCTGGAAATTTTCTGCGTCTTCCGGTGTCACCTCCTTCTTGACCCAGTCCGGAACCGGGGTCTGGCCATGACTGAACAGTGTCTCCTTGAATTCCTCATAACTTCCGTCATAAAGGAAACGCAGGGTTCTTCCTCTTGATGTCGTGTTGTCGATCACTTCTGCCACCAGACTGTCGTCATCTCCGAAATAGAGTTTGTTGCCTATGCGGATCTTTCTTGCGGGATCTACTATCACGTCCCATAATCTCTGCTCTCTGTTCAGTTCCCTCAGGAGGAATACCTCGATGTCAGCGCCTGTCTTCTCCTTGTTTCCATAGAGACGTGCAGGGAAGACCTTGGTGTCGTTAAGTACAAATGTGTCACCCTTTCCGAAGTACTCTATGATGTTCTTGAAGAGTTTGTGTTCGATTTCTCCTGTCTTCTTGTTCAGGACCATGAGTTTACATTCGTCGCGCCATCTCGGCGGCTCTGTTGCGATCCTTTCAGCGGGAAGCGCAAACTGGAATTGTGAAAGTTTCATATATTATAAAATGTGTTAACACTGCAAAATACATTACATTATACGAAATTTTCAGGATTTTGTTTCACACTTGGTAGAATTTTTTCAGAAAGTCCGTAACTTCTGAATACTTCGACTATTGTGGGGTAGGTCTGCCGGAGATATTCACCTATCCGGTCCGCTTCAACCCACTTCACTTCCGTGATGTCTTCGTCCGTCTGAGGAACAGGAACGCTCTCTTCGATGCATGTCATGCTGTACCACCATGTGTGCTTCAGATACCATTTTTCATCTCTTTGATATGTATGGTCGGTAACGCAGAGAAAACGTCCCGGTACCAGTCCCTTGATTCCGGTCTCTTCCTCCACTTCCCTCAATGCTGTGGTCAGGATAGGTTCGCCCGGGTCCTGATGACCTTTGGGAAGATCCCATAGTCCGCTTCTCCTTATCAGCAGAAATTCTCCTCTGCTGTTGGTTACAAGCCCTCCTCCGGCGTTTACTTCCAAATATTTGCTCATTTTATGCTTTATTTTTATTAACTTTGCATAATGTGCGTCTGTGGCACATTAAGTGCGCTGCAAATATAGTCAGAAACAATTAAACTTTATAATATGGAATCAGTTGAGAAAGCAGTTGCCAAGTCTCTCATGGAGATCAAGGCTGTAATGTTAAGACCCGAAAATCCTTTCACTTGGGCCTCAGGTTGGAAATCACCTATTTACTGTGACAACAGAAGGATTCTCTCCTATCCTGCAATCCGTGAGAATGTATGCACATGGATGGCGGATATCATTAGAAAGAAGTATCCGGATGTCGAGGTCATCGCAGGAGTGGCAACCGGTGCTATCGCTCACGGTTACCTCGTAGCACATATTCTCGGACTTCCGTTCTGCTATGTGAGACCGAAACCGAAGGATCACGGCACAGGTTCCCAGATCGAGGGACTTCTTGATAAGGGCGCAAAGGTCGTTATCGTCGAGGACCTTATCTCTACCGGAATGAGCAGCCTTGCAGCAAAGAATGCCCTGGTCAAGGCCGGTGCCGATGTAAAGGGAATGGTGGCTATCTTCTCATATAACTTCAACAAGGCCCGCAAGGCTTTTGAAGATGACAATGTGGAACTCACCACGCTTTCCAATTATGACACTCTGGTAGAGGTGGCTCATGAGACCGGATATATAAAGGAATCGGATATCGAGGTCCTGAAGGAGTGGAGGGTATCCCCTTCGACATGGGGACAGACTGAGTAGATATGGCAGTGGAGATAAAAAGCAAGAGGGGTATCGTGTCCAAGCCACCTTACGACCTGTACATGACTTTCGTGGATATGCGCAATTTCGTGCAGTTCCTTCCGGAGGACAAGAAGGCAGGCGTTACGGCGGACTTCGATACCATCCATGCAGATGTGCAGGGCTTCAATGTCGGTGTGAAGGTGACATCACGCACGCCATATTCCAGAATAGAATATGCCGACGATGGCGCGCCTTTTCATTTCAACCTCAGGCTGCACTTCGATCCTGCTCAGGATCCATATAAGACAGACTTCCGGATTGTTCTGGATGCAGAACTCAACTTCATGATGAAGACCATTCTCGGATCGAAACTTCAGCAGGGGCTTGACAAGGTGGTCGATGCCCTTGTAGATATGTCAGAAGGCCGTATGCCGGAAGGATTCGATCCGTCTTCAATCAAAGTCTGATGAAAGAGGATTTCAGGAAATATCTTGAAGAGGCGATAGGGGCAGAAAATGCCCTTGTCGCTTTTTCTGCGTTTGAATGTCCGCCTTCGGTATCCGTAAGGCTCAACCCCTTCAAGTCTTGTGCTGTCCCTCAGGGACGTCCGGTTCCATGGAACAGACACGGCCTGCTTCTGAAATTCAGGCCTGTATTCACATTGGATCCTCTTTTCCATGCAGGAGCATATTATGTACAGGATTCCTCCTCCATGTTTGTGGGACATGTATTCAGGAACGCATTGGAGGCGATGGAGGGACCTTTATCCCGTCCGCTCAGGGTTCTTGATCTTTGTGCGGCTCCGGGAGGCAAGACAACTGATCTTGCGGCATCTCTCAGAGAGTTCTGCGGGGATGATTTCATCCTTGTTGCAAACGAGGTGATGAAGGCAAGGGTAGGCGTTCTTGCTGACAATGTCGCGTTGTGGGGAGATCCCAATGTGGTGGTGACCTCAGACGATCCGCGTGCATTCGGTCCTCTTGCAGGATATTTCGATATCATCCTTGCCGATGTGCCTTGTTCGGGCGAAGGAATGTTCCGAAAGGACGAACAGGCTCAGGCGCAATGGTCTGCCGAGAATGTAGCCTTGTGTGAGGCACGTCAGAGAAGGATAACTGCAGATGTATGGCCTGCGCTCAAAAAAGACGGCATATTCATATATTCCACCTGTACGTTCAACAGATATGAAAACGACGGGAACGTGGCATGGATTGCGGAAAATCTCGGTGCTGATATCCTCCCGAACGACAGGGAAGCGGAAGGTGTGCTGAAGACGGAATCCGGCTATAGTCTTGTCCCGGGCTTTGTGGAGGGTGAAGGACAATATTGTGCTTCGTTGAGGAAGACCGCCGAAGTGGAATTCGTTGATGCCCGCCTGTCGAGACCCGATGCGCGTTCAGACAGGAAAACGGTGCTGCCGCAAGGACTCGATACGTATTTTTCGCAAAAGATGAAGTTCTCCCTCAAAGGAGATACGGTCACTGCAGTCCCGCAGCATCTCGCCTCTGAAGTGGAGATGCTCCGTCAGAGACTCCATGTCATATCTGCCGGATGTGCCGTGGGAACCATCAAGGGAAGTGTCCTGGTTCCGGATGCCGACCTCGCCCTTTCCATCAGACTCTCTAACGACGCCTTCCCTCGTCATGAAGTAGACAGGATGACCGCGTTGAAATATCTTCACAGGGATGCCCTGACATTGGATGATGCTCCTAAAGGATATGTACTCATATGTCATGAGGGTCTCCCGCTGGGTTTTGTGAAGAATCTCGGCAACAGGTGCAACAGCCTTCATCCTCAGAGCCGCCGAATCCGTATGAACCTGCCCTCTGTGGCAGAATGATGTAACTGTATCAATATGAAGAAATATATCGCTGTAATTTCACTGCTTCTTTTCAATCTTCTCTGCATGTCTGCCCAGACCGACAGGTTCGAACAGAGATATGATCTTCTTGTGTCAAAACTTGGTCCGGCAGGAGTTGGTGTGGAGACCCTTCTGAACAATTGGGAAAAGGCTGACTCGACAGATGAGAAACTCCTTGCTGCAAGATTCAACTATTATTTTGCAAAGGCTCAGAGTACTCAGGTTGTAAAGAAGTCTTCGAAGAAATATTTGGGAATGTCTCCGCTTCTTACGTTGAAGGACTCTCTGGGAAATGATGTGTATTATTATCAGGAGATATTCTATGATGATGAACTTTTCGGCTCGGCATTGAAGGCGGCGGACAGGGCCATAGAACTTTACCCTGACAAACTCGACTACAGGTTCATGAAGGCCAATGCCTATGTCGCATATGAAAAGGAAAGTCCGGACATGGCTCTGGCTTATCTGATGGATCTTATCAAGGCTGATGACACAAGGTCCAGGCCTTGGACATATGAAGGCAGGCAGGCGGATGAACATTTCTTTGAAGATGCCATCCAGGAATATTGCTTCAGTTTCTATCAGGTGGGAAGTCCGGGTTCGAGGGATGCCTTCTACAGGATTTCTGAAAAGATGAGCGTCCTGCATCCGGACAACCTTACCTTTCTGAACAATATGGGTTCTTATTACATGGTGGCAAAGGAAGACTACAAGACAGCGATGAAGTTATATAAGAAGGTCTTGAAGAAGAATCCTTCAGATGCTGTAGCCCTTCAGAACAGTATTGTGGCAGCCAGAAAACTGGGCAATGCCAAACTCGAGGCAAAATACCGTAAACAGTTGGAGGGCATTTCAGGAAGGCAATAATGAATACGACGTTCTTCATATCCCGGCGTCTTCGTTTCAAGGGCGGTCTCGCTATGGTCTGCATAGCGGTGAGTTATCTTGTCATGATAATAGCAGTCTCTGTCTCCAACGGTTTCCGTTCTGAGATCCGTGGAGGCCTGTCTGCGCTTTCCGGTGATGTGCAGATCACACCGCCTGACCTCAATGTCCTGGACCAGTCCAGGCCTATAGAGGCAGATGCATCATATATTCCGTATATACAGGATATCGATGCTGTCGCCGCAGTCACCCCGGCCGTCTATCTTGCGGGTATAGTAAGACAGGATGCGGATATATACGGTTTGATGTTCAAAGGTGTTCCGGGGGATATGACGGGTGTCTCGATTCCGAGAGGTCTCGCAGACAGGGCATCTCTGAAAGAGGGTGATGACCTGACTGCATATTTTGTAGGGGAGAAGGTACGTGCGCGTAAGTTCGAGGTTACATCCGTATATGACTCTATGCTTGAGACTGACGGGAGGATCGTTGTCCATGCCGATATGGCTGATCTTCAGCGACTTTGCGGCTGGTCGGAGAACCAGGTCTCTGCGCTTGAGATAACGCTCAAGGACCGGAATAAGGATGAGGAAGGCATATTGGAGGCGGCCCGGCAGATCGGATATGCAGTGAACGCCTATTCGGAAGAATCGGATGCTCCGGTCATAGCGACTTCGTCCATATCCAGATTTCCTCAACTTTTCGACTGGCTTGACCTTATTGATTTCAACGTACTGTTCATCCTGATTCTGATGACCATAGTGGCTGGATTCAATATGATATCCGGTCTGCTCATAATGCTTTTCGAGAATATTTCCACCATAGGACTTTTCAAGGCTCTCGGCATGAGCGACCGTTCCATATCCAAGGTCTTTCTCTCAAGAGCAGCGTGGATCGTCTTCAAGGGTATGGCAGTGGGAAATCTTCTGGCATTTGCATTCGCTATGATTCAGAACAGGACACATCTTCTCAAACTGGATCCTTCGAATTATTTCGTACCTTATGTCCCTGTAAAGATAGATGCCGGCTCAGTCCTGCTGGCCGACATCGGATCTTTTGTTGCAATAATGCTTCTGCTTCTGATCCCGACCCTCTTCATATCGAAGGTGGATCCTGCCCAGACTGTCAGAATGAAGTAGGGCAGATGCTGCAGATGGCATTGTAGTGGGACATGACGCTTTCTATATAGTCTATAGTCTCATATCCCTGGAACTTGCCAAGTCTTACTGATTCCTCTTCGAGGATGCTGTCCTCTCTCATCAGAGGGATTACCTTCACTATCTCATCCCACTTCGTGTTGTCATATCCCTTCGCTTGTGCAAGATTGCGGCAGTCAATGACTCTTCCTTCTCCCGCGTTGTATGCGGCAAGTGTGAATCTGATGAGTTCGTCCTGACTCAGACCGTATTTGCTGAACATCTTCTGAAGCCTTTTCAGGTGGCTTGTTCCTGCGTATATGTTCTGTTCCGGGTCGAGAAGGTTGTCCACTCCGTAGAGCAGTCCGGTCTGTGGCATCACCTGCATGAGACCCTGTGCTCCGCGTGGTGATGATGCGCCGATGGAGAATTTGGATTCCTGATATACGACTGCTGCCACCATGCGCCAGTCCCAACCGAGAGACTTTGCATATTTCTTCAGGAGATGGTCGTAAGGACTTACCCTTGAGGTCGTAATTCCTTTTTCTGCCTTTTTGTGGGGATTGTATATTCCGGAATAGGTGCTCTCCAGTTCACTGAATCTGCTGGATGCCTTCATATGGCCTATCCAGTTGTTAATCTGCCTTGTCCTGTCGGAACCGGCATCGCTCAGTGCCCATACGGAAGACCCGTTCAGGTCGCTCAGGATGCTGATCGAATCGGAAGATCCGATTGAATCCGTCTTGCGTGTCACGACAAGGTCGACGCGACCCTGTCTGAGGGAGTCGATGTAGTTGTCATTCCTTCCTGCTGCGATTATCTTGACTTCGCAGTGGTTGTCTTTTGCGAACTCATTGATGAGTTGATAGTTAAGCCCTGTCTCAAGACCGTATGAACTGTACATTTCGTTTCCAAGGTCTATTGCGCATATGAGTTCTTCTCCTGCAAATGCATTTACCGTATGCGCTCCGCTCAGGGTTCTGCCTTTTTCACACAAAGGTGTCAGACAGATGATGGTCAAGGTAATGATTACGTTTCTTGTTCGTCTTTGTACTTTTTCTGTAATTTTCATCTTTATCTGTTTGCGGAACGCTGCCTGCCTCCCGACGGGCCGGAACTTCTGCCACCTGATGCGGCTCCCTGTTCCGATGACGTTCCAGTTGCACCTTTCTTTCCCGGGAATGTCCAGAAAGGCCATGAAATACCGAACTTGAATGCCCTCTGCGTGTTGATGTAGCCATCTGCCGAGAAGTAGTCAAACTTCTTGCAAGGCCATCCCATGTTCAGGTTGACCGCTTTTACGAACACACTGACGCGTTTCCACTGTATGTTCACAAAAGCATCTATGTAAGGGCAGTTCCCGTACTGTCTTTCATGCTGATTGTGGAATACTCCCACGACCGGATTATATGCCGGAGCATACCATCGGGTCGTAAACATTCCGTTAGCGCCTATCTGCATCTGCATGACATTCTTCACAACGTCAAACTGCAGATAGTATCTCAAATTCAACGCCAGCATCGGCAGTGTCACCACGTCAGGACGTGATGAATACTGGAACAGAATCCTATGGTCGAGATGGAATTTCCACAGTCTGAAGTCCTTTCTCAAGGACGCGCTGATGATGCTCATAGGGTCGGTATTCTGTCTTACGATGCCTTCGTTATCGTAATATATGTTGTTGCTCAGCAGTGCATATCCGAATGAAGCGTCCATCTTCCATCTCGGGATGGCGAGGCTTCCTTCCACCTTTGTCGTAGACATCTTGCTGAAATTGTTGTTCCAGACAAAGTGGTTGGTATACAGATGCTGGTCGTAATAGTTAGGTTCGGTGAGGTTTGTTTCGAAGTGGGCATTCAATGTCAGAGGACTCTTTCTGTCCTTTCTGAAAGGATATACGCTCACTTCCACATTAGCCTTTATGTTGAAGTCGTTTATCTCATATCCAAGGAAATTGTATTTTCCGCTTGCATTCCACTTGAGATATTTGTCGTACTGTCCGTTGGCACCGGCATATACATATAATGAATTCTGAACAAGGTTTGACGGACCGCTAAGGTAGCCTGTCGGCTTGAAGGTATAGAAGTTCAGGACTTTGTCACCGATACCCACGTCCAGTTTCGACACGATGCCGTCGCTTTTCCATGGCTGGAGTCTGACAAATACCTTGTTTTCCACCCTCATCACTCTCATCGAGTCGCTGCTGTGGGTAGGGTTGAGGTAGAATCTGTCATTGAAGAACTCCCTGCCGTAGGTGTCTGATGTGGCGATATTGTCGGTGTATGACCTTCTGAATACAGCGAATTCGCTGCTATGGCCGATGAATGCACTCGTAATGTCGGCATGTACTGACGTCGTGTCTGTCTTTGCCGCTTCCGCCGCAAGTTCCTCCTCTATCTTTGCCTTCAGTTCTGCAATGGCGGTTGTGTCGCCGGAGTTCATTATGCTGTCCCTTCGTGCCTCTTCCGCCTTGCGTTCCTTCCTGCCTTTGAGATTCTCGATGAAACTGAAAGGTATCCTGTAAGTCTGGTCGAGATATACCGTGTTTGTCCTTATCTTGCTTGCGGCATCTTTGAGATACACCTCGATTTCGCGGGCATCCACGGTCGTATCCCTGATCATCGAAAGGTCGGTGATACCTCCGTTTTCACTACGTTCTATCCTGTTGTATATGAAGCCGGCATGCATCAGGTACTTCTTTCCGGTATAGTTGGTGGATGCGACGAACGTCCTGTAACTTGTGCCTTCCCTGCGGAGCATGCCTCGTCCGCTGAAGTTGGTGTACTGGAGGGTGAGATTGAGTTTCGGAGTGATGTTCTGCGTGGTGAGCACCTTTACGTTTGACTCCTCCTTCTCCTTGTTTGCGAAAAGAGTTCCCCAGTATGCAAGTTCCGTATATGGGGTCTTGGTGTTGTAGTTAGGAAGGGTTTCCGGAGTGAATGACCATATCTGATATGGAGCGAAGAATATTGCATCCCTGTCTCCCTCCCTCTTGAAGAAGTTGTATACCTCTGTAGGAGAACCTGCAACGCCGAGCCATGTGGCACCGACATCCTTCTTCAGGAATGGGTAATCGTGGAAATTCACATTGTATGATGTGTCGACCCACTGGTCTCTCAGGTCCACCATGTTGTGGAAATCCCTGTCGTGCTTCCATGTCACGATCCTCTTGTAATGCATGGAGTCAGGGAAGGCGAATGTCTCGAGAATCCGGGGAGTCGCTTCTATGATGCTGTCCTTGCGTGCGCGGATGCTGTCCTTTATCTCCATCTTGCGCAGGCTTGCCTGAATAAGTCCCGGGAGAGCCTGTTCTGCATCATATTTCTTGCGTTCCTTTCTGGTGAGTCCGGCGTACCATAAGTCGAACTTTGCCTTGGCTACTTCTGTAGAATCCTTTATATAAAGGGAATCGAGTCTCTTCAGTTCCAGTGTGTCGCCTGCCTGGATGAGAGAGTCTCTTACTTCCGCTCTTGTGAGCGAGTCCTTTACTGCAATATAATATTTATAGAAGAAAGGGTCAGTATCCTTGAGTGAGTCCGGAACCACGATGGTGTCCCTCGCTGCGATTACCTTGGTCGTGTCAGCCGCGAGAGAATCTGTCGAAAGTGAGTCGGTCAGAAGAGAATCAGCGAAAATGGAATCCGTGATTGCCGCAATGCTGTCTGCAGGTGCATGTGTCAGACTGTCGGATATGGGCAATCCCAGAGCGGAAGAATCAATCGTTCTGCTCGTTGTAAGTGAGTCCGTGAGTGCTCTCAGACCCAATGCCCTGCCGGCGTCAATGCCGAACGACTGTGCTGCCGCCGCCATGACCAGAAGGGTTGGAACCCATATTTTCACTATAAGACGTTTCATACAAGACGGCAAAGGTACGAATAATTTTTAAATTTCTGAAAATTAGGATATTTGGACGTTTATATTTAACAATTTTGTAAATTCGCACTCGTATGGAATCATTAGAGACACTATATGAAGAAAGGTATGGCAGGAGACCTCTGACTGTCACTCCTCTTACAGGTTCGGCAAGTCCGCGCCTGTACTACCGGCTGTCTTCGGAAATTGGCTCTTGTATAGGCACCGTCGGTACTGATGGTCTTGAAAATCAAGCGTTTATCGGGTTGTGCCGTCAGTTTGCATCCAAGGGAATACCTGTTCCTGAAGTATATTCCGTAAGCGAAGACGGAATGTCCTATCTGCAGGAAGACCTCGGGGATGAGATCCTTTTCGACAGATATGTGAAGGCATGTAAGGACGGAAAAGGGATGGAACAGGTGGAGGATATACTGTGCAGGACCATGTCTATGCTTCCTGTGCTGCAGTTTGAAGGTGCGGAAGGACTTGATTTCAATATCTGCCATCCTCAGACGGAGTTCACCGTAAGGTCTGCCATGTTCGACCTTAACTATTTCAAATACTGTTTTCTCAAGTCCACAGGTCTGGAATTTCATGAAATGCTTCTGCAGGATGATTTCGAACGTTTTGCGGATGATCTGATCACCTGCGGTCTTCCCGTGAAGGGAAAGTGTGACCAGGTCCCTACATTCCTGTATCGTGATTTTCAGGCAAGGAACGTGATGCTGCGTGGCGACGATCCGTGTTTCATCGATTTCCAGGGAGGAAGGAAAGGCCCTATATATTATGATGTGGTCTCTTTCATATGGCAGGCTCGCGCCCGTTATCCCAAGGAGTTGAAGGCCAGGATGCTGGAGGCATATATGGATTCGCTTTCACGCTATATTGAACTTGACAGGAAGGTCTTTGTGGAGAACCAGCGTCTTTTCCGTCTGTTCCGTTATCTTCAGGTGCTGGGAGCATACGGATTCCGAGGGTGGACTGAACATAAGGCAAATTTCGTGACTTCGATTCCTGCTGCAGTCGAAGCCTTGTCGGAACTTCTGGAAGAACCGTTCACCCGCTATCCTTATCTTGTGGAGGTTCTTCGCAGAATGCTCGCTTTGGACCGTTTTTCCGCACAGAAGGATTACGGAGGCTCCCTCGTGGTGACAGTATACAGTTTCTCCTTCAAGAAAGGTGTCCCTCATGATCCGTCAGGCAATGGTGGAGGATATGTCTTCGACTGTCGTTCGATCCATAATCCGGGACGATATGAACCATACAGGAAACTGACCGGAATGGATGAACCGGTCATCCGATTTCTTGAGGACGACGGGGAAGTCTTCTCCTTCATGGATCATGTCTACGGGGTGGTGGAACCTCATGTGGAGACATTCTCGAAACGTGGGTTCACGAATCTCATGGTGTCGTTCGGCTGCACCGGAGGCCAACACCGTTCGGTGTATTGTGCCCAGCATCTGGCAGAACATCTCGCTGAAAGGTATCCCGATGTCGTGGTACGTCTTATACATCGGGAACAGTCTGTTTCACAACTCTTTAACAATCATTTTTCCGAGTGAAAGCAATGATATTTGCGGCGGGTCTGGGTACCCGTCTGAAACCTCTCACAGATACTCTTCCCAAGGCGCTTGTGCCTGTGGGTGGAAGACCTCTTATAGAGCATGTATGCAGGAAACTGATGTGCTCCGGCATAGATAGCGCCTTGGTCAATGTCCATCATTTTGCAGATGATGTGCAGGCATGGATCGATTCTCAAGACTGGATATGTACGGAAGAGAACCTTCTCAAGGAAGGCAGGATGCTGGTGCAGACGAGTGATGAAAGGAAGATGCTTCTTGAGACAGGAGGTGCAGTACTCAATGCCCGCAGGTATCTGGAAGGTTGCGGAATGTTTCTTGTCCATAACGTGGACATCCTCTCTGACCTTGATATCCGATGGTTTGCCTCCCAGGTGAAGGACGGAGCCGTCGCCACTCTGCTCGTCAGCGGAAGAAAAAGTTCCAGACAACTGCTTTTCGATCCTCAGACCATGATGCTCAAGGGGTGGCACAACCTCTCTACCGGAGAAATCAGGAGTCCCTACCGGAATCTTGATCCTTCAGGATGCCTTTCATTTGCCTTTTCAGGAATACATATCATGTCCGACAGGATTCTGGGTCTTCTTGAGACCTATGCCAGGGAACAGGGATTATATGATAATTCGCAGAAGCCTCGTTTCTCAATCATCGATTTTTATCTCTGGGCCTGTGCAGGATACGGGATACAGGGAGTATTTGCCGACAATCTCAGACTCATCGATGTCGGCAAACTCGATACTCTTGCACTCGCAGAAGAATTTATCTTGACGCAAAACGTCTGAATATGGTCACTCCGCTTGCAGCGATCAGAATGCATGCGGCGAATATGCTCCAATATGCCCACGGACTGAGTATGTCCATGAAGGTATCCGCATCCTTGAATTGAGGAATCCTGCTCAGAAGAACAGCCAGTGTGTTGTTTGTGCAGTGCATGAGCATGGCCAGTTTGAGCGATCCTGTCCTGTAATATGCATAACCGAACAGCAGACCCAGGCAGAATGCCGGCACTGCCTGCCATGGATTCATATGAAGAACTGCAAAGAACGCTGCTGAGACTGTGATTGCAGCCAATGGACTTGTCTTATGGAGTAATCCTCTGAGTATCAGACCTCTGCATATCCATTCCTCGAAGAGGGGAGCGAAGACCGACACCGAAATCAATGTCGCCCACACCGGGGTGTTCTCCAGCATCTTTTTCATTGTGTCTTCAAGCCATGACGGCATCTCGGGAAGAAGCGCCGTGACAGGCTCTACGATATATGCTGATGCAATCGTGGTGAATATTCCGGCAAATACCAGAATGCACCATTCCTTTGCGGAGAAATGCCCCTCGTCGAGTCCGACGCCTTCTGTCGAATATTCGTTCAGACGGCTCTGCAATGAAGCATATAGAAGAGGTGGGATGAACATTATGGGATATGATATGAGCATCCCGTAATCTTCCGAGAATGAGGGACCCATCAAGGCGTTAAGACCGAGAGTGGCGAGGTTTCCCAGAAGAGCGCCGAGCATGAAGAGCAGAAGAAGCATGAACATGCCTCCGACTCCCGGAAGGTAGTGGCTATAAGAAGAGAAGAGGTCGTAAGAACCTCTTCCCTGATGTCTTTTGAAAAAATGTCTCTTTGTCATTTCTATCTTTTATAGAGCGGAGTCGGGTAGATGCCCTTGTCTGCAAATTCCTGGAACTTTGCCACCACGCCGGGGCGGTCTTCCTTGAATGTCACTCCGAACCAGCGTGAAGGGGTGGAGAGAAGTTCGCACTTTCCGCTTCCTTCCTTGATGATGCTGTCGATTACGAACGGAATATAGAACTCAGCCTTGAGTTCGTTGATGTTCTTCTCAAGGAACTTGGTGAAGATAGCCTCGCTCTTTTCAAAGTAGTCCGGTGTGAATCCCCACATGTTCATTGAGCAGAGAGCCTTAGGTGCAAGTTCAACTGTCTCGCCGGTCACATTGTTTTCTCCGTATATCTTACCGTCTTCAGCCATCGCGATCTTGTGATGCTCCACAACGTCAGTGAGGTAACCTGTAGCGTCGGCAGCACCGATTCCTCTTGATACTCCGCCTGATTCAGAAAGAGTGTTGTCAAGTTCGAAGCCTACCAGAGCATATTCTCCTTCCTTTCCCTCATGTGCCCTGAGCCAGTCTCCGAGGATCCTGAATGATTCCTTTCCGTAGTAATCGTCTCCGTTGATGACGGCAAACGGCTCCTTGACCACTTCCTTTCCCATAAGTACGGCATGCGCTGTTCCCCATGGCTTCTCACGTTCAGGATTGAGAGTGAACTGTGATGGTATCTTGAACAGTTCCTGACATACGAACTGGAACTCGAGAGGCTCTCCGTCAACGCATTTCACGTTGCTGTATTTCTCTTTTACCACCTGCTCCATCTGTTCTTTGAAATACTCTCTCACGATGTATACGACCTTGCCGAATCCTGCTTCCACAGCATCGTAGATAGAATAATCGATGATGGTTTCACCGTTAGGACCGAGTCCGTCCATCTGCTTGAGTCCGCCGTAGCGGCTGCCCATTCCGGCAGCGAGTACCAAAAGTGTAGGTTTCATGATATCTGAATTGTTTTTGTGTGTTGTTTTGTTCCTGTCGAAGTGAACGACTATGTTAAAATCGTACAAAAATAATTAAATTTGCCGAGACATTGTGGAAATTTCAAAAAATATTGCTGTGGGAAAATTTAAGGATATATTCAGTGGTCCGCATCGCAAGTTTGCGTGGTTCGTCGTGGTCTTGACTTCACTTCTGCTTTTTTCGTGGATAGTAGGCCCTGGTCATACCTTCTTCCATTGGGCGAAGGCAGCCATCGAAGTGAGACGTCAGGAGAAGTTGATCCGGACTTACCAGCAGGAGAATGCGGAACTCGACAGGCGGATCAATATGATGAAGAACAATAAGGATACATTAGAAAAATTCGCCAGGGAGCAATATAATTTTGCTGCGCCTGGCGAAGATGTCTATATTATAGAATAACGTCCACTGTCATTCCGACCGAACGAATAACGTCCACTGTCATTCCGACCGAACGAAGTGAGTGGAGGAATCTAAAATCCCGTATATGTCCAAGGTGACAGAACGCGGAGTTCCTCCTTCACAGATTCGCTCACCTCAAGAGTCTCGATGAAATCAGCAATCACCTCGTGGTTGATTCCCGCACCTGTTCTTGTCAGAGCCTTGAGCGTTTCATAAGGATTAGGATAGTTCTCGCGGCGCAGGATGGTCTGTATCGCCTCTGCCACCACAGCCCAGTTTCTTTCAAGGTCGGCACGTATCGCCTCCTCGTTGAGGATGAGTTTGCCCAGTCCCTTCTTGAGTGAGTTCAGAGAAATCATCGAATGAGCCATAGGCATTCCTATATTACGGAGCACAGTCGAGTCTGTAAGGTCACGCTGCAGACGTGATATAGGGAGTTTCATCGAAAGATGGGTGTAGAGGGCGTTTGCCACTCCGAAGTTTCCTTCAGCATTCTCGAAATCGATAGGGTTCACCTTGTGAGGCATGGCAGATGAACCTACCTCTCCGGCCTTTACCTTCTGACGGAAATATTCCATCGAAATATATGTCCAGATGTCGCGTGCGAAGTCAATCAGAATGGTGTTGATTCTGCGCAGACAGTCAAACAGGGAAGCAAGATTGTCGTAATGCTCGATCTGGGTGGTAGGGAAGGACCTCTTGAGTCCGAGGGAAGCGACGAAGTCATTTCCGAAACCGATCCAGTCTATTCCGGGATATGCCACCTTGTGAGCGTT
Source organism: Bacteroidales bacterium (assembly GCA_015060205.1). Lineage (GTDB taxonomy): Bacteria > Bacteroidota > Bacteroidia > Bacteroidales > UBA932 > Cryptobacteroides. Next base: position 64,074 of record SUYY01000004.1, on the reverse strand, counting down.
CATATTGCCGGTCGCACCACCGAACTTGGCAGGATAGGTGAGAAGTTCGAACTGGCGGATCTGCTCCTCAAGACGTACTGCAAACACGTTGAACTCCTTGCCTACTCGGGTAGGTGATGCAGGCTGTCCGTGGGTCTTGGCAAGCATAGGAATCTCTGCCCAGTCTGAAGCCATGCCTTTGATAAGTCCGAGAACCTCTTTCAGAAGCGGCATGAAGCAATCATCGATGGCCTCTTTGAACGAGAGGGGGACAGATGTGTTGTTGATGTCCTGGGAGGTAAGTCCGAAATGAACAAATTCTCCCCACTTCATGATGTCCATTTCCTTGAAGCGGTCCTTGATGAAATACTCGACAGCCTTAACGTCATGGTTGGTCACTTTCTCGATCTCCTTCACTTTTGCTGCATCTTCAGGAGTCATGTTCCTGTATATGTCCCTCAGTGCTTCGAACTTCGATGAATCGAAGTCTGCAAGTTGTGGAAGAGGAATCTGGCAGAGTGCAATGAAATACTCGATTTCCACTCTAACTCTGTACTTTATCAGTGCATACTCGCTGAAATATTCCCTAAGTGGTTCAGTCTGACGCGAATAGCGTCCATCGATAGGCGACACGGCCATCAGTGAAAAATTGCTCATTCCGTACGTTTTTAAAATTGCGGTGCAAATATAGCAAAATTCCTCCAAAGGGCAATCGCAGGATCAGCGATTGGAAATTTGCGAAAAAATGTTAACTTTGCACGGTTTATACCGTCGACAAATAAATATAAATCAATCATAAATGAAAAACTTTTTCAACAAAATCCTGTGTGCAGTCCTGATTGCTGCATTCAGCGGTGTTCTTACAGGGTGTGACCCGGAACCTGAAAAGAAAGATTTTTCCGTGTCCCTCAAGGGCTTTGGTCCGGGTTATGTGACGCTTAACGCGACGATACCATATCCGGTCACTGTCGCTTATACTGTTTCCAAGGTGGAAATGGAAAGTATTCCGAATATGCAGTGGAACGAAACGGTTCTCAATATCAGCGGAACCGAGAATACTTTCTACACTGATGGCGAGCAGCAGTTGCTCGACTATCCTATCGAGGAAAATACAAAATATTATGTCTATCTGGTGGCTCGTCTCGGAGAGAATCTCTCGAAGATGTATAAGTTCCAGTTTGAGACAGGTGCATTCGAATTCAACCAACTTGCGACGGTAGTCGGTGTCACTCCTGACGGATATAAGATGCATATCAAGGTTCCTGAATCTGTCAGGAAGAGCCAGCACGGCAAGCCTGGCAGCAGGGCCATCCGATATACTCAGGGTGACCTGATGATATATAACTTCTACAAGAACAGCAATGACGACTACTTCAATCTTCTCTATAACGCCGGAAGGTATCTTACAGAAGATACGACAATCGAGTATTCCGATGCCTTGAATTATGGCGAAGCAGGTGCCGACATCAATGAGGACGGAGTAGTGGACGAAAACGATATGTCCATATTGTGGAATCCTATCGCTCCCGGTGAGCCTGTAGTATTTGTGGCTGGTGAGTTCGAATGGATGAGTGAGCCTGACGAATACAAGAAGGGAGGTATTTATGAAGACAAGAGTTATATGGTGAACGGTTTTGCCTTCCCGGGTGGTTGGGAAGACGGCTATTACCTCCCATGCATAGATTCTTCAAAGTACTGGAGCATCTACAGGAAGCCGTCGGAAAAGGCGACTAAGGGTGCAGGAATAATCCATGACATCAATCTTGACAGCGATGTGGATGCTTCCTGGACAGGTGCTTTTGCAAGAAAACTTTTCAGGACGAGGGTTCCTGCTCAACTCAATGCTGATTTTGAGGTGAGAGTGGACGACCTTAGGTCAGTAGATGCCACTTTGACCATTGTTCCTGACGAAAATGTGTACAGATATCTGTTTACCGTTCTTGACGATGGAGCATATAACCAGATGCTCGAACTTCTCAACGGAAAGACCGAATATCTGCAGTGGGCGGTGACTTCATATTTTGCGCTGTACAACTTCGGTCAGATACAGGTTGTAGCAGAGGCAGGAACCACTTCGGCTCCTCCTATCGAGTTCTCTCTGTCGGAGTTCTTCTATGACGTCCCTGCCGATACCAAGTATCATGTGCTGATCACCGGAATGCAGGGCGATATAGGTTCGCCGCAGTGCTTCAAGCATTATACATTCTCAACCCCTGCCAAGACCAAGACCAGGGGACCGAATATTGTGGTTACCGCTCTGACTGACAAGTGTACACCATATTCTGCGGCATTCAATGTGAAGTGTACCACAGTTGCCGACAACAAGGCTATGAGGTGCTACTATGGTGCCAACTATAAGACAGACTGGGTATACAATGTGAACAAAGGCAGTTCATATGAAACTCTCGGAATGACTACCCAATTCTCTGAGGAGGAACTTGAACAGATCAATTCCGACAAGGGATATACCATGTACATTCCTTCAATCGACGGCGAGACCACCCGTCTTGTCGTGGTTGCATACAACGACGAGAATATCTCCAACGGTATCGACCTTTACGAAGATGCGCTCGCACATCCTGCTGTAGAAGACTGTACCACTCCATATGCAGAGGCTGCAAACCTTGATTACAATCCTCTTCTCGATGAGGATATCCTCGTTGGAGACTGGACTCTTACAGCCACTGTGAAGGGTGGTGAGGTCCGCAAGCAGAAGGTATCCATCAAGCGCAGGTTTGTTGCCGGCCAGGATTATCCTACATCTCTCCCTGCAGACGTGCTTGCCACATATAAGGAGGCTACAAAATGGACAGATAAGGAGATTCAGGGATATTTTGAGGAATTCAAGGAAATCTCAAAGGATTACAACAACAAGAGACTCAGAAACCAGAATAAACTCCTGATCGAAGGCTGGCTTGACGACAGTCAGGGAAGTCTCACATATCTGAGTCCTTGGGACCTGTTCAAGCACAAGACCATCAGCACTGTGGATGTCGCTTCGATCTTCTCGAGGTTCGGACCTAAGATTTATCTGCATGTCAACAAGGATGTCAACGGCAAGGATTCCCTTTCCATTACTGCCAACAAGATGTTCGTCTCTCCTGTAGCAGACTGGAGCGTGCCGTTCTATATGGCCGGCAGACGCACCGATCAGGAAGAAAGCAACACGGTGTTCCAGTATTCAGATGATCAAGGAAACTATGTCGGAGCGCTTGAGTTCCCTGTTACGCTGTCGGAGGATATGCAGACCATCACGATAGGTGCTCTTGAGGCTAATAAAGCGACCTGGTATCCGAATGTGATCGGTATCTCCGATAACATGGCAGGAGGCATCTCATACATTCTTGAGAATCCTATCATATCCGAAGTCGTCCTGACAAAGGGCTGGACAGAACCGGATGCGGCAGAACAGAATCAGGTGACAAGATCGTCATCACGTTCTTCTGCAATATCTCCGGTTGGTAATGTGGAATTCATAAGATATACCGACAGATCGGACTTCAAGAGCGTAAGGACACCGGTCAGGATGAAGGGTGAGGTCATGACTCTTGAAAAGGTTCAGGAGAACTTTGAAAAATTCAGAAAAGAACAATCTAAAAGAATGAGATAATGAAGAATATAAAGACAATCATGGCTTTTCTTTCGGCAGTCGTCATCATGTCCTCATGCGGTGAGGACGTGGTGGAAGTCGGAGGAATGGGCGTCAAGATGGATGGTGTGGTGCTGACTTTCGACAAAAGTGTCATTCAGGCTGACGGAAGTGACGCAGTGTCGTTCAAGGTTTACTATCAAGGCTCTGATGTTACTGGTCAGGCAACCGTTTTCAAGGTGGACGGCAGTAAATATGAGCAGACGGGTTCAGTCTTTTCGACAGACCAGGTTGGAAACTATTCTTTCCAGGCGGCATACAAGGCAGGAAAGTCGGATTTTGTGGCCATCAATGCCATTTCCCGTTCGATTCCTTCTGCGGCAAAGGATAATGAACCGTCCAATACATCATTTGTCCGCAGGACATTCTTCAATCAGCACACAGGTGCGGACTGTCCGAACTGTCCGTTCATGACCTATCTCATCAAGAGGACGCTGAATGATGAAGTGAAGGACAAGGTGGTTCTCGCTTCCGTAAGGAATTATGCGGGGGAGGTGGATTTCGCCAATGTGCCTAATCCTGTAAGTTCATGGCCATATCTCCATATCGATTATGATACCACTTACCCATATAACGGTACTGTTGACGGTCTTCAGTCAAAGATTGATGAGTGGACATCTGCGCCTGCAAAGGTGGGAATATCTGCAAATCCGATGTATTATGAAGACGGTCAGATCATTGTCAAGGTGTCTGTAAAGGCTGCGGAGACAGATGAATACAATGTGGGTCTCTGGCTTATGCAGGACAATATCTACATCAAGCAGCAGGTCGCAAGCGACCGTCTGCATCTGCTTGACGGTACCTGGGGGGACGAGTATCATTATCACAACAATTGCGTGCGTATTGCCGAATCCAGATATCTCGGCTCTCATGTAGGCTATCCTCTTGGAAAGATCGAGGCAGGCAAGACTGCCGAGTGGATTTTCCTTATCAATGCCAATATCGGTCAGAAGGACCTCAATGGTGACGGCCGATGTGATGTAGGTGACAGTTGGTGGTATACAAAAGGAAAGATCAATCTTGACGATCTCCATTTCGCGGCATTTGTCACCACACATAAGGGTACGGTATATAAGGTGGCCAACGTGATTGACTTCAAATATAACGAAACAAAGCCTTTCGAGTATATCAAGTAATCAGAGCAGAAGCATTACAGCAAACACATATAGAAGGAATCCCTGAAATGCCAGGCTTGTCTTGGTGTCGCGGCCGATAAAGGTCTCTGTGGGATCCTCCTCGGAAATCATTGCCAGTTCCTCAGGGGCTGGCAATGCTCTTTTTGCCCATTTGCGGATGATATAGCCGTCTTCAAGATATGTGGCACCGCCGTTGGACCTGTTAAGGGTTATCAGGGTCTTGTAATCGCAGTTGTAGCGGTCCGAGTCCTGTATCTGCATGTCTGAGGTAAGCAGAAGCGGGCGGAATCCTTCGCTTTGCGCATCTGCAAGGAATTTCCTGATCAGAATGCTGTCTTTCTCTGGCAGTCTGTCCCTGTACACGCTCACAATCATGACTTTGCCGGTAGTAAGGAGTGAGTCGGCATAATTGCCGTTCCCGTCATGTATGGATATATGGGCAGGTGTCTCGGATGGCTTTCCCTGTGCTTCTGTGCGAAGAAATGTCCATGTGCTGTCAGGCAGATTCTCCAGAGTGAATGTCTCTTCCTTTCCGTCCTTTTCATATACGAACACGGCATCAAACGATTCTGAAACAGACTCCTTGTTGACTGCAGTTCCCGGGCGAAGGTCTGTGAAATCCGCCATCGGTATATATGATAAGGAATATATGGCAAATGCTGCTGATGAAAGGCTTACCAGGGCGAAGGATACATATTTCTTTCTCTTGGTCTGTCCCAGGTATTTTGCCGGCACATAATAAATGATAAGAAGGACAAGTAGAATGATGTTCTTGATGAAAGTCTGGGCGTGGGTGAGGTGAATGGCCTCTCCGAAGCATCCGCAGTCCATCTCCGGCTTGAAGATGACGAGAAGAAGGGTCAGGAAGGTGAAGAAGGACTGGAATCCCAAAGCGACAGGAGCCACGATCTTTCTCCATACTCCGGTGATGAGTCCTGCTCCGATGAGCGTCTCCAGAAATGCGAAGAACAGGGCGTTCGGCATTGCCGTGACTTCAAGAAAGCCGATGTGGAGGAACTTGTAATATTCCTTCATCACAAGTGACGCCCCCACCGGGTCTACAAGTTTCAGAATACCTGAAATAAAGAATACAAAACCTGCTGCAAAACCGCAGAAACGCTTCATTCTGAATAGGATATATCTCATTCCGTTCTATTTTATGGCATTGTCGACAACATCCTTCACTTTTGCAAAAATCTCTCCCGGAGGAAGCATCTGTCCATAGTCATCAGAGCAGTCTATCCTTATGAACTTCGGGTCGAGTTCGCATTGTCTCCTGTATATCGCCCTTACTCTTTTCTGGAACTCTATATCAGCCTCATGGATGTCCTGGCCGCCTTCAAGATAGTCACGGTCGGCACCACCTCTCTGACTTTTGAGTTTTGATTCCACAAATCCGATAGGGACGTCGAGGAATATGTTCAGGTCCGGTTTCGGAAGGCTGAAATCGCCGTATTCGGTATTGAATATCCACTCTCTCAACTGCTCAGCCTGAGCGTCATCGGAGAGTTTCGCGCATTGGTATGCGATGTTGGAGTATACATACCTGTCAAGAAGAATGTTTCCGCCCGCATTCAGCACCTCCTTCATCTGTGGGGCCGCTCCATGACGGTCTTCGGCAAAAAGAAGCGCCACCAGTTGAGGATGCACCTGTTCGTTGCTTCCGAAGTCTCCGCGGAGAAAACGGCTTATAAGGTCTCCGTAGACGGGAGCGTCGTACCGTGGAAAGTGGATGTATTCCAATGAGCCGAAAAGGCCTTCGAGATATGTTCTTAGTTTCTTTGTCTGGGTGGATTTACCGGCTCCGTCCAGACCTTCTAGTACTACCAGCATGATGTTTTTCTTGGATTATCCCACAAAAATAGTGAAAAGATTTCTTTTTACTGTCATTCTGAGCGAAGCGAAGAATCTTTTCACTAATTTTGCCCACCGTTTTTATGTTCAGATGAAAGCAGACCGTCAGATAGACATAATGGGCATCGTCAACCTCACTGACGACTCCTACTACGCCGGAAGCCGTTGCACCGACGTAGGTGCGGCAATGACAAGGATAAGGACTCTTGTCGAGGAAGGCGCATCAATAATTGACATAGGAGCATGCTCCACCCGGCCCGGTTCGCATCCTGTAGGCGCGCGGCAGGAGTGGGAACGCCTCGCTCCGGTACTCGGGCAGATCCGTACTGAATTTCCGGATGTCCGCATATCGGTCGATACCTATTGGTCTGAGATTGTCAGCAGGACTTATGATTTGACAGGTGATTTCATTGTGAACGATATTTCAGCAGGTGAGGATGACCCTCAGATGCTCCCTCTGGTGGGACAATTGGGGCTTACCTATGTTGCCATGCACAAAAGAGGTACATCTGAAACCATGCAACAACTTACTGATTATGAAAATGTTGTCAATGATGTGCTTGGATATTTCAGACGTTTCTCCAAAACCGCCTTACATTATGGAATCAAGGACTGGATTCTCGATCCCGGATTCGGTTTTGCAAAGACCGTGGAACAGAACTATCAGATGCTCTCTGACCTGAGTGAATTCAAATCGCTCGGAAGCCCCCTTCTTGTAGGAGTCTCCAGAAAGAGTATGATATATAAGCATTTCAATATCAGTCCGGAAGATGCCCTTCCTGCCACTCAGGTCCTGCATTTCCATGCTCTTCAAAAAGGTGCCGACATCCTCAGGGTTCACGATGTGGCAGAAGCAGTAAGGACTGTGGATCTTTACAGGCGTCTGGACAGATTCTAAGTTTCAATTTGATGGAAAATATTTTGATTTAAAGGATATAATTATATAACTTTGTCCAAATATTCTCTATTGATATGAAAGCATTTACATTAGCAATAGCACTGTTAGTATCGACGATAGCATTCGCTCAGGTACCTTCTGTAAAGGTTGAAAATTCAAAGGGCGAGTCCTTCGACACAAAGACAATAGTCGAGTCAGGCAAGCCGACCATAGTTTCATTCTGGTCGACATCGTGCAAGCCGTGTATCCGCGAACTCGATGCCATCTATGACGCTCTTCCGGACTGGAAGGAAGAGGCGGATTTCAATGTTGTTGCAGTCTCTACAGACGACAGCCGTCTTCTTGCAAAGGCACGTTCTTTCGCTGAAGGTCGTGGCTGGGGTGAGGACTACATTCTCCTTTTCGACAAGAATCAGGACTTCATGAGGGCTATGAATGTCTCACAGGTGCCTCACGTCTTCGTACTGGATGGTAAAGGCAAGATCGTTTACTCGCACACCTCTTATCTCCCGGGAAACGAAATCGAACTTTTCGAGGCTGTCAAGAAGTGCAGATAATGCCTCATTTCTCTTATCCTGATGAAAAAACTGTTATTCATATTCTGCATCCTGTCCATACCGTTTTCTCTTGAAGCAGAGAAGAAGGATTGGGGGCGCGTGTCGGCAAGTCTGGAGTCGTTGAATCATGTCTATGTGGATGACGCGACCAACGGCTTTCTTCCTGTGACAAGCGGAGACCCTAAGTACAACTATCTCAGGGGCAGCAGATATGCTTCGAACAACTATCTCAAGGTCGATTATTATAAGGGACGTCTTTCGGCGGGTCTTCAGTTGGAAGGCTATTTCCCGACAACCATAGGCTATCCTATATCAGAAAGCATGCTCTCCTTGAGCAATCTTTATGTAAGTTGGACCGACAATGACTATTCGGTCTCTGCCGGAACCTTCTATGAGCAACTCGGAAGCGGACTTCTTTTCCGCAGTTGGGAAGACAGGGCGCTCGGTCTGAACAATGCCATCCTCGGAGCACGTGCCACATACAAGTTCCGGGATATTTTTGCAGTCAGGGTGTTCGGCGGTGTTCCAAGAATGGGAAAAGTGGGAACCGGAGTATATAACACTCAGATATCCAAGACACCTGTCTTCGGTCTTGGACTGACAAAGACCGCTCTTGCTGCTGCGGATGCTTCGGTATCGCTGTCGGATTGCTTCGGATGGAGCAATCTTCTGCTTTCGGTGGAAGGCTCGTTTCTCTATAAATATGAAAAGATGTCAGAATACCTTCTTTCCGAGGGTTTCAAGACACACAATACAGGATTCTCCGGCAGAGTCAATCTGGATTATGACGGATTCTACTTCAAGGGTGAATATGTAGGTGCAGGTATTCAGGATTATATTTCCATGTATCCGAGAAAGGCGAATGCCCAACTTCTCGAACTCGGATATAATGCCGGCGGACTGGGCGTCTCGCTTTCGGCAAGGCGTCTTGACAGCATGAACCAGAAGATATACACCTGTGCGCCTGACGGTTTTGTTGTAATCGATTACTACAATCCTTCGGTTAATGTTCTTTCCTATTGTCCTGCATTGTGTACGCAACATACATACATGCTTGCCAACCTGACACCTTATGTTCCGCTTACCGACGGCGAGGCTGGAGGACAGATCGATGCCTTTTATAATTTCAGAAGAGGCTCTAAGATAGGAGGAAAGAGGGGAATGAAGGTCCACGCGAACTTCTCCACCTATTTCTCACTCAACCAGGACGGCGGAATGAAAGGGGGAAACATGAGGATGTGGGATCTGAGCATAGATGTGGAAAAACAGTGGACAAAGAAGTTCAAGACGACGCTCATGTATTCGGCTCAGGAACACGACAGAGGACAGATGGGATCTGTTCTTACGGATGCAGGTGTGATTGAGCAGGAACTGCATATAGGTCAGTCACATACTGTTGTGGCGGATCTGCTGTATAAGTGGACTTCAAAGTTCTCTACGCGTCTGGAACTCCAGTATCTGACAAGCAAGGACTATCAGAAGGACTGGATGGCAGCCCTACTTGAGGTGAGTCTTGCACCGCATTGGAGCGTGTTTGCAAGTGACATGTACAATCACGGCGGCTCAAAGATGCATTATTACAATGCTGGTCTGAGTTATTCGATGAGGTGGCTCCGAGTCGCAGCCGGTTACGGACGCTACAGGGCAGGATTCATATGCTCGGGCGGCGTGTGTCGTGAGATTCCGGCCTACACGGGAGCAAATATAACTCTGACAGCGACATTCTGACAGACCGGAAGATAACAACAAAAAATAACATAAACTATTAACTAACAATACATTAATTATTAACTAAATCTATTCATTATGAAAAAGACATTCAGATCTATTCTCGCAGGAGCAGTTGCTCTCCTCGCGGTGTCTTGCTACGATGATGCTGCTCTCAGGAGTGAGATTGATAAACTCGACGACCGTATCACAGTCCTCGAGAACACTCTCTCGAATGACGTTTCAGGCATCAACTCTCTCGCATCACGTCTTTCTGATGCTGAAAATGCAATCAAGGATCTTAACGAGGATCTTGGCTCTGTAGAAGGCGATATCGCAGACCTCGGCTCACTCGCTACTGACCTTGCTGCACTTAAGACTCAGGTCAATGACCTCGTCGGACGTCTCGACGCTGCTGACGGTAAGGTTGACGGAATCGTTAAAGACCTCAAAGAGGCTGTCGATGCTCTCGTAGAGGCTGACAAGAACTTTGCTCTCAAGGCTGAAGTTGCCGGCGCTCTTGCTCAGATCGCAGTTGTAAACGTGACTGAGATCAACGGAAACGTGGTTCTTACACTCGCTGACGGTAAGGAGGTTGAACTCTCAAAGCCGCTCAAGAATGTTGAGAACACAGGTCTCGTTACTGTAATCCAGGACGGTGCCGAGAAGTATTGGGCTGTCAAGGGTGCTGACGGAAAGGTGACTTCACTTGGCGTTCCTGTAGGCCATCCTGACGTTGAGATCGAGTTTTCAGTTGCATCTAACGGAGACCTTCAGTACTCAGTTAACGGTGGCGAACTCATCGACGCAGGTGTAAACACCAACGACCTCGCTTCTTGCCTCGTTGCTGACGTTGTTGAGACAGAGGATTGCGTGATCATCACTATCGGTGAGGTTGAGTATACACTTCCTAAGTATGTCGTAGACGAGTCTTCAATTGCAATCAAGGCTGGTAAGACATTCTTCGATTATGGTGAGGATAAGACATTTGATTTGAACATTACTGATATTGCTGCATATTATGTAATGTCTAAACCAGATGGTTGGAAAGCGGTCATCGATAAAAATAAACTTGTTGTTACGGCTCCAACGGAAGAGGCTGTCAAGTTGTTTGCAGAGGCGGACGGTGAGATTCTTCTCCATGCTAACACTGCTGAAGGAAAATGTAAGATTGCCAAACTCGCAGTTTGTACATCAGCCGGTTTCAGCCTTTCTCTTTCTGAGGATGGAATTGTTACTATTATTAACCCTAATGTTGTTACGAATACTGACTGGTGGGGAAACACTAATACAGATTTCAACGATGCATTGGTAGGTCTTGCTACAATTGCTGATTTTGAGGCAGATCCTGCTGCATATGTGAGCGCAATAGGTAACTATGAGTATTTTGGAGATGATTTGAATTACATGCTGGCAAGTTGGAAGATAAACTCAATGGATTGGGAGACTGGTGAGTATACAGTTGGTAATAAGTATGTTCCGGGTGAGTATGAGGTTGATGTAATTAACGTTACTGTCGCTAAGATGTACTCAGACTGGACATATGGAAAAGAACTTCCTCGTGGAAGTCAGTTTGTAGTATGGGCATGTCCAGTCGATGATAGGGGTGCACCATCACTCGAAGACCTTGTTTACGCATACTATACACCTGTTGATGTATCTGCCGAATTGGTATCTGCTTCTTGTGATGAGATTACTGTTTCAATGGGATTGTACGGTGCAGATTCATATATCATAGGTAAAGTTGCAAAACCTATGACATATAACTACAACACAGAATCATATGACCTTGAGACATATCTTTCGTCGAATATGGCAGGCTTGGCTTATGGTGTGAATTATCTGGGAATGGAAGTGTCTGAAGGTGGTGATGTTGAATTTAAACTCAGTGAGATTGTTGTTCAGGATATGGAGGAACCAACACCATTGGCTCCGGGTACCGGCTATTACCTCTATGTGATGCCGATGAAGAATGGTAAGGCATGGGCAGAGTATACATTCGATGATATTAAACCTTATATCTTTGAGTTTAATACAGAAAAACTTCAGCCAGGAAGTGATGTTACAGTGGCGTTTGAAAAAGGTGAATGCACATTTGATCTGATTGCCGTAAATATTACACCTTCGGTTGCAGGATCTACAGTATACTATAGATTCTATAATCCTGAGGATATTGATGCTGTTGAAAATCTTGCTGACGATATCATTGCAAATGGTGTTCCTTCAGCAGATGCTGTAGTTGAGGCACGTGAGCATGTTGAGGGTGCAGGTGCGCAGAAGGCTCTTGCTGCTCTTGCTGTTGATGAAACAGGTAAGTATGGTGAAGTCAATGTCGAAGTATTTGCTTCTAAGGAATTGGTTTACAGTAGTACTCTTACTGCCTCATTTGGTGAGATAACTTCTGCTCCATACTATAGCGGTTATAGGTATGATTTTCCAATTAATGTGGAAGGTGGTTCTGCTAAGGCCTATTACTATGTGTTCAGTACAACAGAATACACTAATGAGGATTTGAAGAATCTCCCATTGACTTATAATTATAATTACAATTTCAAATCGACTACTAAAGTGTCTTCTGGTAAGTTGGCAGGTATGTATGCTAATGCATCGTCTACGTATTACCTTGCTGTTGTCGTTGAGTCTGAGGATGGCGAGTTTGCACCTGTAATCAAGGAGAAGATTGAAGTTCCTGCATCAGCAGAGTAATAACTCTTACATAATATCAATTACGGTCGGGGAAATCCCCGACCGTTTTTCGTATATACAGAGTATATACTTTGGAAATTTCTTCGTATCTTTGCGTGTTTGAGAAAATAAAGACATATAGATATGAAAACTTGTGTAAAACTTATTCTTAAGTCGGTGGCTTGTATCTCTTTTGCAGTTGCGGCATTGGTTGCCTGCGAGGAGGAAATCAAACCGGATGGAGATGATACCGGCAACGAAGGTGGCACCGAACAGCCGGTGACGCCTGAAGAGCCTACTGAACTTATGGATTCTCTTGAAAACGCTCTGTACAGACAGGCAAGAGCGATGCAACTTATTCTGACTGGAGAAGACGTACTTGTCTCTTCATGTGCTCAGGCTAAGGAGGGAATCGAGAACCTTTATGATATCACTCTTACTACAGGTGCGGCATTCACCATGTTCTCAGATGAGAACGGAGAATTTGCTTCAGCGTTGTCATATCTCGAAGAGGATGGGGTAAAATATTGGGCTTTGACTGATAAGGACGGCAAGGTTTCAGCAGTTCTTGATGCAGAGGGAAAGAAGATAGCGATGGATGCTTCTGTAGATGTGAAACTGGTCGACAAGAAATATACCCTCAGGCTCAATGACGCTTCTTATGATATGGGCTACGGTATGGAGGATCCTTTGCAGATGTTCGGATGCAAGCCTTTCTTTGACGATGAGGGTGCTGCATACGCGGTAGAGTTTGACTTTGGAGAAGGCAAGACACATCTCGTGTATGTTTCTGATTATCCCGGAGTGTATTTCTATCTTCCATCAGACGAATCGAAGACTGCCTTGACTGAGGTTTATGTAAACCAGGCAGGTGTTGCATCAGTTGCGGTCGCATCTCCTTCCGTTTTGGAGTGGAAACCGGTTGTGAGCGAGGGCTGGACAGTATCCGTACGTGAGGACGGTGGAGTGTCTTATGTGGATATCAAGGCTACTGATAAGGCTGATTATCAGACAGAACCGGTGCTCAGCATCGTTTCTGAAGATGAGTCCTATACATTCTCTTCAATTGCTCTGACAGACGAGATGTTCCATACTTTCGCCGTGTCAGTTACAGATGCCGTGGTGGTGCCTGCTTCAGGACTTGGCAGGTTTGCCTATGGACTTTCGGTCATTTCAGACTTTGACGAACAGAAGATGCTTTCTCTGGCAGAGGGCCTGATTGCCGGCACTGCTTCTCCTTCTGAGGGATGTGGTGTGTCTGACACAGGTATTTCTAAGGCTTTCGCGGATATTCTTGGTTCCTCTCTGGATGCTGAGGAAAGATATGTGCTTTGGGCTGTTGCAGATGGTATGCTAGTGCAGTTGGAATTCGGTGAGATCGCCGTTGATATCGACATTGTCAAGACAAGTCTTCTGGATGCAGAGGTAGCAGTCAAGGTAAATGGTGCGTCATCTGTTTTCGGAGGTCTCATAGAGAAGTCAGATGATGCCGTCAATACCATAGTCTATCAGGTGTCAAATCTTATATATGAACCGATCACAGTGGGAGAGAAGTTCGAATATCAAGGCTCTGCCGCTGATTTTCCTGTGGTTGATACGGAAAAGGATGTTCTGATGCCTGCCACGACATATATCCTCTGGGTAGTCCCTGCTGTGGACGGAGAATATGTTTATACGGAGAAGGATGTGATCATGAAGGAGTTTACAACCAACGATGTCACATCTGGAGGAACACTTGAACTCACATGCGGTGAGGCTGAAGTGACGACTTCGACCATTACCATACCTCTTTCATGCGAGGGTGCGGAGATGATATATTATGCGTATCTCAAGGCTGACGGTGGAAAGAGATATTCTTCAGATCAGGTACCCGACCATACCAAGTTTGAGCAGATCGTTACTGAGGACAGTGATTTCCGCGTCGGGGATTATGTCGCTGTAATCGGTGACAGGACTGAAGCGGTAGGTAAGAACTTCAATGATGAAGCGGCGACAGAGTATTATCTTTTTGCAGTCGCTGTGGACAGTGAAGGACGATATGGAAAGGTTAAGTGCATATCTGCAAAGACAGAGAAACTTGAATATGACAAGACCATAAGCCTTAAGGTTGAGAATCTTGATGTTACGGCGAAGAAGATCCAACTCAAGGTCACTTCTACCGGCGGCGACCTTTCGGACTATATCTATTGGGCCGGTCGCGTGACAGACCCGTTCTGGGCAAATACCGCCTATTGCGGAAAGACAAGTTTCACTGCTCAGAAATATATGGCGCTCAATCCGGAAGATGAAAACATCAGGAAGGCCATGAATACATATGGACCTCTCAATGCAGATGGAACCATCACACTTTCCGGTCTTACAATGGAGACTGAATATGTGTTCGTGATTCTCGAAAAGGGAGAGAAGTACTATTCAAAGATAGGATATATCAAGGTTACAACTCTTGCAGCCGACCTCGGAGAAATCGTAAGGGAAGGAACAGACAAGTGGAATGCCGCCAAGTCACGTATCCGCTTCGACTGGCATAAGGACGCATTCGAGCAGCCGCCTCATCTTATGGCCACGTATTCATTTGACATAACTTGTCCTACTGAATTTACAACTTATGTCATGTGTGCTTCTGAGGACTATTTCGATGCCATGGGACTGATAAAGGTCGAGCATGACATGATTGAACTGGAGTCATTTGCAAGCAGGAGAGTGGATAAGGATCATACAGTGTATGATGAGTCCGGAAATATGCTTACGGAACCTGACTACTATAAGGAAGGAGTTCTCAAGGATGGACAGTTGATGAGTGTCAACGATTTCTATGTTCATGGTGTACCTGGTGAAGGAACTGTGACGTATTTCGCTAAGGATGCGCATGCTGAACAGGGTTGCCCGACATGGAACGGTACTTCCTGTGACAATTATGTGAGGGCACAGGAGAAACTCGAATATTACAGGTCACTTGAGCCTTGGAAGATTCGTGCTTCTACATTCGGTCTCAAAGGACAGGAGGCAGAGGATTGGGCAAAGGCTCTTCATGAATCCTATTCAAGGTTCTATGCAGATGCGAAACCGCTCCTGTATGTGAATGACGGCTCTCCTTTGAGGATGACCAATCCTTATGGAACCGGCGTGAATGAGGACGGTGTGGTGCCGGACAGAGTGATCGTCATGCTTAAGGACCTTCAAGGCAATTATTACGAGCCTATGTATTTCGAGGTTCCAAATTACTTTGAAGACAATAAGGAATAACTATGACAAATAGGACATTATATTTCGCTGTCGCTGTGGCTTTTATGCATGCAGCGACAGCGTTCGCAGATAACGATGGGCTGAAGGAACGCATTTCATCGATGGATAAAGGCTATGTCACAGGCAGTTTCGAGACCAACAGTAACGTATATCTTAAAGATACAAAGACGCTTGCGACGGTTCCGGACAGTCACTTCGGTTCCAACAACTATCTCAAGGTGGACTACTACAATAAGCGTTTCTCTGCCGGAGTGCAGTTGGAGGCTTATTCACCGGTGGCGGTCGGCTATCCCAATATTCTTGAAAAGGCCGCCCTTACAAACTATTATGTTGCGTGGACAGACAAGGATTTCTCCATCACTGCAGGTACGTTCTACGAGCAGTTCGGCAGCGGACTTCTTTTCCGCAGTTGGGAGGACAGGGCGCTTGGCATCAACAACTCGATCATGGGAGCGAGGGTCGCATATAACTTCCGTGACATCGTCGCAGTCAAGGCTCTTTGGGGCATGCCGCGTTTCGGAATGAAGTTCTCAGACACTCAGGTCAAGGGTGCGGATGCCTCGTTCGCCATTTCCAATCTGATTGGCTGGCAGAATACATATCTTGCTCTTGAGGCGTCGGTACTTGACAAATATGAGAAACTCCTTCCTGTGGACCAGGCAGAGGGAATCAAACCGAATTGTCTGGGATATTCTGCAAGGGTGAATCTCGATGTCGACGGATTCTTCTTCAAGGGTGAGTATGTGAATGCCGGGGTAAAGTATTATGACAATCCTGGTGCTGACATGCCTGATGCGGATGACCAGTCCAAGTATCTCCATAAGAGAGGTAATGCGCAACTCATAGAGACAGGATATACCGGCAGAGGTCTTGGAGTGAGTCTTTCGCTCAGACGTCTTGAATGGATGCAGTCTGTGGTGTCGAGATACCCGGGAAGCCTGAATGTTCCTGATGTGAATACGCTCAATTATGTGCCGGGATTGTGTACCCAGTATACATATATGCTCACCAATCTTCATCCTTACGGCCCGCAGACAGGTACTCTGGACGAGATGTTTGCAAACAGCGGTGAAATCGGCGGCCAGTTCGATATATTCTACAATTTCAGAAGGGGAACTGCCCTCGGTGGCAAGAGAGGAATGAAGGTGCATGCAAACTTCTCCACTTATTATACCATTGCAAAGGAAGGTACATTCAAGCCGGGAAACATGCTTTTCAGGGATCTGAGTGTGGACATCGAGAAGCAATGGACAAAGAAGTTCAAGAGCGTTCTCATGTGGTCTATGCAGGAGTACAACCACTCCAATGGAGCCAACAAGGGAACTTATCTGCAGAACATAATCGTGGCAGACCTCCTCTACAAGTACACCGACACTTTCTCGACCCGTATGGAACTCCAGTATCTTGTCACACATGAGGACCAGAAGGACTGGATGGCTGCTCTTCTAGAAGTGAACTTTGCACCCTCATGGAGCATCTATGTGAGCGATATGTTCAACCATGGAAGTACTAAACTGCATTATTACAACGGAGGTGTAAGTTATACCAGATCGCGTACAAGGGTCGCTTTGGGATACGGTCGTTTCAAGGCAGGCAAGATATGCTCCGGCGGCGTGTGCCGCACTGTTCCTGCATATACCGGATTCAACCTGACGGTAACGACGTCGTTTTAGGCAGACCGGATAAGGAAAGAATGGAAACAATATATTTAAATTATGAAAAAGATAATGTTTTTGCTGATGCCGCTTGCTGCGGTCCTTTCATGTTCGCAGGCGTCATCAGATGTATATGTTCCTAAGGCTCCTGTAACGCTTTCTGTAGATAAGCAGGAGATTGAGTCCGACGGAAAACAGACTGCTACATTTACGGTGACCGATGCTGACGGAGTAGTGCTCACCGACAATCCGGAATATATGTCTAAGATATATTTCAAGAATGAGGCGACAGGCAGACGTCTGGCGAAGGGAACAAAGGAGTTCAGGTCTGTCGAGGATGGAGAATACACGTTCTCCGCAACAGTCTCTGGTGAACCTTGCGCAAATACTGTGACAGTGACTTCATCCGGACGCAGCAGATTCGAGGTGTTCAGGAAGAATGTTGCCATATACCGTTTTACCGCTACCTGGTGCCAGAACTGTCCATCCATGACCAAAGGACTTGACAGGGTCAGCGACTGGACCAAGGGAAGGATAGTGGAACTTGCATTTCATGGTGCAGGGTCTACCTATGCATTTTCTGATGGCAGCAAGTATGTGGCGGATTATCTTATCGAAGTCTTCAAGGCTCCGGGTTTCCCGTCATGTGTGTATGACCTCGACGTGATGTCTTCCGAGAGGAACTATTCTGAGATTGAATCTATCATATTCGACAGGATTGCTTCTTGCCCTACATCATGCGGAATCAAGGCTTCTTCCTCATATTCCGCAGGTTCTCTATCCGTTTCCGCTCAGGTCAAGTCAAGCACCGGAGGCAGATATGATATAGGCTTTGCAGTGCTCAGGGATAATTGTATTCCGGGAGGATCAGCATATGAAGATGTCTACAACAATGTCGTTGTAGGTGTTTCAGGCAATTATGAGGTGATGTCGTCCTCTGCTTTTGAACTTCTGAAGGATGGTGAGTCTTCTTCAGTGACGCAGTCCGTGAAACTGGAAGTGCCTTCCGGTGCATCGCAGGATGATTACTCTGTGGTCGTCTTTGCATTGAAGCAGTCCGGAGGAGATATCGTCATCGACAATATCGTAAGTTTCCCGGTAAACGGTTCAGTTGACTACGCATACAATTGATAGATGAAAAGATTCTTGTTCATATCTGTTCTTGCCTGCCTGTTCTCATGCAGCGGTCATATCGATGACACCGATCCGTCGAATGTTCCGGATGGTGTACTCCGTATATTTGCAGACAGGACTTCGATAAAGGCAGACGGACAGCAGGCAGTGACATTTACTGTGAAGTACGGCTCGAAGGATGTCAGCAAGGACTCCAATATGAGTCTGATCTATGTGGTCGACGGGAAAGAGATCTCTGTGAAGCCTGGGCAGAATACATTTTCCAGTACAGTCCCGTCTGAATACAGATTCACTGCGCGTTACTATTCCGATGGTGCGCACTATAGCGATAATGAGGTCGTGGTCAAGGTGGTGGCAGCGGGTGTAAGTGTCGGTCAGAAGGATTATTATCAGAAGTTGTGGGGCATGCAGTTCACTGCTGTTTCATGCACATATTGTCCGATGCTCACATCAGCCTTGAAGCAGATGATGGACCAGGAGCCTGACCGCGTTGTACTGACAGCATTCCATGTGATATTCGACGAGCATGTCATGACTGATCCGATGCGAGTGGATGCCAATGAGGACATCAGGGACATCGTGAGTCATGATACCGGACTTCCTTTGTTTGCCTTCAATATGATGAAGACAGAGGAGAAGATTACGAGTGAAAGGGAACTGATTGATGCTCAAAGGAATACAATTCTTTCCGAATATCCTTCCACATGTGGTGCTGCGGTAAAGGCTGAACTCAAGGGTGACGAGATCGTCATTACCGGAAGGGTTACATCGAACGTCTCGGAGAAACTCAGGTACCATATGTTCCTTCTTGAAGACGGAATCGAATATAATCAGGCCGGAGCAGACGGGGTATATACCCACGACAATGTCGTACGTGCAGTCGTGGCAGGAAACCGTTGGGGCGACAACCTTAACTCAGGTCTTCCTGTAGAGGTGGGAGTCGAGGTAAGTGTCACAAAGACAGTGAAAGTCAACAAGGACTGGAATACCGCCGGAATGTGGGCAGTTTTTGCAGTCATATCTCAGGAGGGCGATACCTTCATCTGTAATAATATCAGCGAATGTGCCCTCGGTTCAGAATCAGATTACATGTATAACTAATGATGAGGAATTATATTAAATCAGCCTTTCTGGCAGTCGTTTCGCTTTTTTGTCTGAACGCATGTTCGGGTGAGGAGGAGACTCTGGATCTTGTCCTGAAGGCAAATGTCGCCTCTTTTCCTGCTGACGGAGTCTCTCAGGTCAAGTTTACCGTCTATGAGGGCAATGCCGATGTGACTGGGAACGCCAGTATATATCGTGCGCAGGACGGGAAAAGGCTGGATGGCGATGAGTTTTCTACAGAAACTCCGGGAGAATATGTCTTTTATGCGGAATATGAAGGACGGAGGTCGCTTGAAGTGAAGGTAACGGCAGAACCTGTCCTTGAGTCACGTTTTGTCAGGAATATCTGCCTTATGGAGTTTACTGACGGGTCGTGCTCTTTCTGCCCGGATGCTTCGAGATACATTGACAGGAACATCCTCTCAAAGAATCCGGATGTGCACCTGATGGCGTTCCATGAGAAGGACCATTGGAAATCAGACCAGTTTGCACTACTCTTCGAGCGTCTTGAACTGAAGGCAACACCTGCTGCCTCTGTGGACATGAGGACAGGATTTTCTCTTGAACAGGGCGAGAGGGACAAGGCGAAGACCGAGATTTCCCTGTCTGCCCGGAAATATCCCGCTCATTGCGGCGTATCTGTCGAATCTTCTGTTGAGAACGGTGCCGCATCCGTGAAGGTTAACCTCTTTTCAGAGTTGAGTGCAGACTATTATCTTGCGGTATATGTCGTGGAAGACGGCGTGAAAGGCTATCAACTTGACGGGTCGATAGAATATGAAGACTACTACCATCAGTTTGTGGTAAGACATATGCTTTCGGCCACGGTCTACGGTGACGGTCTTGGACGGGTGACCGCTGAAACCGAAAAGGCAAAGGAATATACGTTCTCATGTGATTCCGCATGGAATCTGTCGAAGACCTATGTATATGCTCTGGCTCTTGATACGGACGGATATGTCAACAATATGCAGGTATGTCTCCTGGACGGAGGCTCTGCCGGATACGAATATTTATAATTTATATATCTATGAAAAATCTATACATGACCTTGTTGCTCGCTATGAGCATGGTCTTCTGCATGACTTCATGTGAGGAGAAAAACGGTCCTGAGGGCGGCTCCAACGGAAAATATGTGGATTATTCCGGCGGCAGGATAAATCTCGTCCTGCCCAATGCCAGGACTGTGGAGGCTGACGCCGACGGTGTATCGGTAGCCATCAAGTCCGTTGATGCTTCGAATGTGGTGTTCGAATGTCGTCCCGGAGCAAATGTGGCTTCCTATTGGGTGGATGTAATTCCATTGTCGCTGCTTTACAATACCCTCATCAATGAAAAGATGGTGGATGTGTCCAGACAGGAAGTGGAAGACATGATAGTTACCATTCTTACGGAATCATCATCCACAAACGGAGTCGTGTTCTCGGAGACCAGTCTGGATGACTTCTATTCTCATTCCTTCGACTGGATGAACTCCACCTATCACAACGGAAACATTCTTCCGGACTGTGATTATGTGATATGTGTGGCACCTTGTTTTGATGAAGAGGGACTCGAACCGGCAAATCCTGTTCTGTGCTGGTTCAAGACACCATCGGTGGAATTGGTGGGAGATCCTGATGTCCGTATCGATGTAAGCGTAAACTACAGGTCTTTCTCTGCAGTTCATGACCCTAATGATGACTGTAAATATATCTGCTACTGGTCTTACCTTACAGATGAAATAGATACATATGTCGATCTGGTAGGGGACAGGATGCTCAGGGATTTTGTCAGGACAGCCTCTCCGGCGTACGATGTAGCGAATGCCTCCGATATGACTTATGGTGTGGATTTCGGACAGTCAGCAGATGCAGAGGTATCACAGACCTCTCTCGCTGTAGCATTGGACGTGAACGGTACACCTGCTGAATTTGCAGCGCGAAGGGATTTCTCCCTCAAACCTATTCCTGACAGTCCGGAAGCAAGATATGAGATAGTACCTCATAAGGCAGCGGCATCCATATTCTGGATAAAGGTGAATTTTGAACCGACCTGCAAGAACTGTTACTATCGCTGGATGCCTTCAGCAGATGCAGACAAGATTAAGGCATATACAGATGCTCAGAAGAAGGCATATGCAATGGATCTTGTGGAAAACGGATGGGGCGTGGCTAATCCTGAATATTATTTCGATGTTCAGAACAATGCCGCTACAGGCGATTCGGAATCGGTGGTCGAGCATCAGATAGTTGCCTATAATCCTGCATCTGAATATGTTATTGTGTCTGCCGGAGAAAACTACTATGGAGAGGTTACGGAACTGCAGTTCTCCGATCCTGTGGTCATGAAGGAAAGGGTTATAGATAATCCGTCATCATGTCTCATCTCGGATGAAGAACTGATTCTCGAACTGGACAATGTCTCACGTACCGGTTTCAGATATTCTTTCAGTTATTCCACTCCGGAAGATATTGCTCTGATATATTTCCAGATTGTCTCTCCTGTGGATGAGCAGGCAAGGGAAGATGCTCCTGAAATGTGTCCTCCGGAGAATATCCGGACTGCGAGCCATGCGGAATGGATGAAGTTTTTTTTCGAGACTTATATGGAGGCTGCTGACGGAGAAAGGGTTCTTCAGGTGAATACCTGGGATGCAGAACCGTCAGGACATGATGCCTTGTCCATGTTCGGCTACGAGCCTGGAGTGGAGTATGTCGTGGCATATTGCGTAGAGGATGTTGACGGAGTCGTCAGTGATGTCAGGTTCAAGTCTGTCAGGACTCAGGATGTATCTGCAGGTGCAGATCCGTCAGCGAAAATATCTGCCGATCTTTCTGACGGTGAGTGGGTGTTTACTTTCTCGGCGAATGAGGATACCGGTACATTGCTGTATATGACCTCATCATACGGTGATGCCAATTACGATCTTCTCGGTCTTCCATATATCCTGAACGATCCATATGAGGATTATCCTACCTATTCATCTCTCTTTGATGTATGGGATGAGAAGATAATGAACCTTGGTCTTTCCACCAAGTCGCTGACAACATATGCTACTGAAACCGCTCGAAACGACAAGACTGTGATTCTTGCTCTCTGTCTGCCGGTGGGTGCAGATGCGGAAGGCAAGCCTGTCTACGGAGAGTTACAGCATCTTCTGATCGTCGACGGACAGGTGAAGAAACTTGAGGATTACAGAACTAAATAATATCGTGATGAAGAAGATATACGCAATCATAGCAATGATGTGCTGCATTTTTACGGCATGCACTGAAGCGGAAAAATACGATGATTCTGACATCAAGGATGCCATAGCCTCGCTTGAAGGAAGGGTGAAGGCTCTTGAAAGTCTCAATGGTGAAGTTGCTGCTCTGAAGACGATCGTTGAGGGTAAACTTTTGGTGTCGTCTTGCGAAACAAGTGCGGATGGTTATGTCGTTACACTTTCTGATGGACAGGTCCTGAATATCCAGGCTTCCGGCAAAAGTGAGGACAGTGGTGATGACGGCGAGGTATTCGCCGGAATACCTGTCGTAACGGTGATAGAAGAAGGCGGCAGGAACTATTGGGGATATTACAAGGATGGAAAGTTGGAGTACCTTCAGCATAACGGCAAGAATGTGGAGGTGACAAATATTACTCCTGCCATCAGGGTGAATGATTCAAATTCCCTTGAGATATCAATTGACGGGGGTCGTACATGGGTGGTGTCGGACGCTCAGTTGTCAAGCGGACTTTTCTCGAGTGTCGAGGAGGATGACGATTGTCTCGTCCTGACATTGTCAGACGGATATACACAGTTCCGTGTACCTTTCGTTGTGGATCAGCAGATGCAGTTCTATCCGTTCTCAGGAAAGCAATATTTCGCATATGCCGAGTCCAGAGATATCACGGTGGGAATGATCGGAGTTGACAATTTCACTGTCACGGAAAAACCTGACGGATGGAAGGCGTCCCTTTCTGAAGGTATACTTACCATCACTGCGCCTGCTCAGGATGCTGGAGAAGTTTCAGGAGTGGTGAAGATGCTCGGTATCGGAGAGGAACCGATGATCGCTCAGGTGGCTGTTTCAATCGGTTCTGCACCTTGTAAGGTTACGATAGACCAGACCAGGACTGTTACCGTGACTCCAAGCCCTCAGACCTGCTTTTATGGCGCAACCCTTTGGGAAGAGTTTGACCCTAAGTCTTTGGCAAAGGAACTTAGCGGCATCACAAACCCTATGCTTTCACGTAATCCTTTTGCGGAGTCAGTGAAGACAATGCCTCTGACGGACCTTGTGAGTGAGGTCATCCCTGGAGAGACCTATGTGGTCTGGGCCTTCCCGATGGGAGCGAAGACTGCTTCGGACTTCATATATGAGGCAGTATCCAGCGTGGGAGTCAATCATGAGGTTACCGACGTCACATTCGAGGATGCCGCAATCTCTGTAAGTGTCAAGGGTACTGACGTATATTACCTGATCCCTATGTCAGAGGACCAGACTCTTGAGACAGTCATATCCGACCTTGAAGGCAGTTTTGCCAATACATACGACCGTTTCAAGCATACCTCATCATTCAGAGGTCTTCTTTCTGAGGTTGTGGAAAGTCAGACTATTGCCGGTCAGGAATATCCATTCCTAGTACTTCCAGTGAAGATGGATCAGTGGTGTAAGGCTGATGTTCTTGAGTTTAAGGTAACATTGACGGAATATTCCCGTGGTGGTGCGGCAACTGTCTCTCTAGAGACAAAGCAGAGGGATTTCAAATCTGTTTCTGCCGAGGTCTCTGCATATGACGGAGCGCATCAGGTACTTGTCTCTACAGTCAGTGATGCGGATTATATATCAGGTGGTTATTCTTCTGACGATGCTCTTCTGGACTACCTCACAGGACTTACGCCTTCAGTATATTCGGAAATGTACGAATATAAGGCACAGTATCTTGAAAGCGGCTGTAAATATTGGATTGTGGCCGCTGCGGTAAGTTCCGATGGTAAAGTGGGAACACCAACACGGCTTGAGGTGTCTACAAAGTCTGTTGAAAAGAACAATATCGACCTTACTATAGGAACTCTGACCACGACTCTCAATTCCGCCGTAATCCCTGTGACCGCATCAGGTGACATTGTCTCATACAGATATTTCATTCTTTCGTCTGAAGGCGGCGGATATTGGTATAACGAATTTGTGAATAATGACGAGGCAGCCTTCAATGCTCTTGTATATGGTACAGTGGATGAATGTGCTGATGTCCAGGCTTCTAGTGTCAAGGAGGGGATATATGTGGAGGGACTTACTTTCGGAACAAACTATCTTTTCTGTGTGATCGGATATGACAAGGACGAAAAGATAAGCAATATGGCCAAGGTGGATTTCACTCCTTCTGTCGGAAAGGTGATCAAGTTCTCTGATTCCGCATGGAAGGACGCATGTCCTTCATATTCCGGTCAAATCTCAGCAAATGCCATCAAGTTGACAGTTACATTCAAAGATGGCTATGCCGTAAAGAATTATGCCCTGACAAAGATGTCTTCCGAGGAGTATTCTGCAAATATGCCGGGTGCTGCAAGACAGAAGACCGATTATGTCCTGAGCCACAGTTACGTTCTCTGGTTTACAGAGAATATCAAGAGATATGATCCGGGTTGGTATATATCTGCCGACAAGCCGTATATTCTCATAACATGGGAGGACGAGAACGGCTGGTACGAACCTGTCGTATACAATACTGCAACCGGTGAAATGATGAATAAATAAAATAATATGAAAAGGATAATATCTATAGTATTTGCAGCCCTTGCGCTTCTGTCTGCATTTTCCTGCACAAAGGAGGATGTGATGGATACCGGACTGACTTCAGTTTCAAATCCGATGGAGGGCAAGTCGGTATATTACAAGGGTGAAACTGTTGAAATCAAGTTCAAGGCATCTGCGGCATGGACTGCTGACCTTGAGTTCAAGCAGGGAGAAGGTTGGGCACAGATCACCAGGACGAAAGGAAATGACGCGGCAGGTGACGGTTCTGTCAGACTCAACTTCGATGCGAATGAAACTGGCGAAGAGCGCACTGTAGTCCTGTGGGTAAAAGTGAACGGCAGAGCGGATAATCTGGGAATCGAGATACGTCAGGCAGGGCAGCCTGAGTCATCGGCAATGTCCGAGTTCCTTAATGCCTATATGGATGAGATTCTTGCAGAAGACTATCTTTGGGCAGAACAGTACCGTGCATTGGAAAAGGATATGACCGTTTCATATGATGAATACCTGTTCACCCATCTTTCAAAACTCGGAGATACCAATATCGAGGATGGAGGATATTACAGGGCATATTCATCCAATAGCGGCAAGAGATATATCTATTCATATATCCAGGAGGTGATAGAGACAAAGGCCATGACAAAGGCAGGCGTACTTACCGACACTTATGGTCTGGGAATCGGTCCTCTCTTCGCTTCTCCTACTGGAGTGGATGACAATATCTACCTGACGGTGGGTTATGTCTACAGAAACTCTCCTGCTGACCTTGCAGGCCTCCGCAAGGGTGACAATATATATGCTGTCGCCAAGGGAACCGGAAATCCTGTGACGATCAACAGAGACAATTATCAGTCGTACATGAAGGAACTTTTCTCTTCCCCTTCCGGTACATATAACATCATGTTCGCAAGATATGATTCACCTACGGAGGAGGAACCGGGAGTCTATCCTCTGAATCCTGATTATGCGGTGGAGGTGACTGCGCAGTCATTCGGATATGACCCTATATTGTATGCGGCATATCTGAAGAAGGCAGATATCACCACATCGGAGAATACTGATTCATGGCCGGACTTCTGCATAGGCTATCTTGCAGTGGAGAGTTTCGATCTCGCAGCACAATTCGTCCTTGAGGACCAACTCAAGCAATTTGCTGATGCCGGAATCAATGAACTCGTACTTGACTTCAGTTTCTGTGTCGGTGGTGTCGTTGACCAGGCATGTTATCTTGCAAGTTCCATTGTAGGTTCAGCACATTATGACGATATCTTCTTTACCGCTTTGTTCAATGACGGAACTACGGAGGATTGGACATTCGCCGGAAACAATCCGAGTCTTCCGACAAACGAACGTCTGGGCACCGGTCCTGACTTCGGACTGAAGAAGGTGTGGATCATTGTTTCGGAGAATACCGCTTCTGCAGCGGAACTTATAATAAATGCCCTGCAGTCCAAGGCAATAGATTTTCCGGTTACTCTGATCGGAAGCCGCACAGAAGGAAAGAATGTGGGAATGGAGATCTCCTATATCAATTACGGTACGCGTCGTTTTGAATTCGCCCCTATCACTTATTGGGGACTTAATGCAGACGGCGAGAAAGGTCCTGCCGACGGATTCATTCCAGAGGAAATCAACCTTATGAACAACCAGAATTCAAGTTATGACGATGACGTCATAAATATCTTCCCTTATACCTTCGGAGACTGGGGCAATTTCGACTTCAACCGTCCGTTCTATTATATCTTCTGTGATATAGTCGGTGATGAAAGACCTCAGGATAAATTTGATGCAGAACCTGTCAAGAGTTCTTCATGCGGTAACGGAATAATGTGGAACGACCCTGTCGGCTTCACAGGAGTAGAGAATGTGCCGGGACGTCATGGTACAGTCATTTATAGAAACAGATAATCATGAGTATATTCAGAAATATTCTTCTGACAGCCCTGACTCTATGCCTGAGTCTGGGACTGGAGGCAAGAAACATCAATGTGACAGGAAAGGTTACGGATTCGTCTACCGGTGAACCCATCCCTTTCGCTTCCATTCAGGTCAAAGGTACAATGACCGGGGGAAGTACAGATGCGGAGGGATTATACTCCATAACTGTCCCGTCTGATGCTGTTCTGGTGTTTTCTTCCATCGGCTATCTGACCTGTGAAGCCTCTGTGGCGGACAGGGCGGTGGTGAATGCATCATTGTCTCCTGATGCACAGCAACTTGAGGAAACCGTCGTTGTGGCCTTCGGTACTTCCACTAAGGAAGCATTTACCGGTTCCGCTACAGTGGTGAAGTCTTCTGATATCGCGAAGATGCAAGGTTCGGAGCCGACGCGTGCCCTGGAAGGTCTTGTGGCAGGTGTCCAGATGACCACATCTACGGGATCGCTTGGTGCTCAACCTTCGATAATAATCCGCGGCATAGGTACCATGAGTGCAAGTTCCGCCCCTCTCTATGTCGTGGATGGAGTGCCTTATGGAGGTGACCTTAACAATATAAATCCTTCCGACATCGAGTCTATGACCGTGCTCAAGGATGCCGCATCCAACTCGCTCTATGGTGCACGAGGAGCCAATGGTGTCATAATGATCACTACTAAGAAATCGAAACAGTCAAGTGCTGTGATCAATGTCGATGCCAAATGGGGAATCAACACAAGGGCTTTGCAGAATTATGATGTGATAACAGATCCGGGAGAGTATTATGAAGCCTATTACTCTGCTGTTTCAGGATATTACAAAGAAAAGAATCCAGGTACAAATGACCTTCTGACAAATGTGCGTGTCAACGAATTGCTCAGGGAGCAACTCCAGTATATGGTCTATGACCTGCCGAGCGGTGAGCAACTCATCCAGAGGGATGGAAAACTCAATCCGAATGCCACTCTCGGAAATGTCATAACGAGTGCTGTGGATGGCAAGGACTATCTTCTCATGCCGGACAACTGGCTCGATGAGTCTTATCGTAATTCATTCCGTCAGGAGTATAATGTAAGTATTTCCGGAAATGTCGGAGCCATGTCGATGTTTGCCTCTTTCGGCTATCTGAACAACAACGGTATCATCCATGGATCGGATATGGAGAGATATACGGCACGATTCCGTATGGATTATCAGGCGAGGGAATGGCTCAAGGTGGGGGCTAACCTGTCATATTCCAATTTTGACTGGAACAACGGAAACTCGGATGAGGGCGATGCCAGCAGTTCATCAAATGTGTTTGGAGTCTCTGCCATGATGGCTCCCATATATCCTCTTTATGTCAGGGATGCTTCCGGAAAGATCCTATATGACCAGAGGGGGATGAAGCGATATGACTATGGAGATACCTTCAGCACGCAGAACGGTATGGGATTCACAAGACCTAATTTCACACAGGCCAATCCGGTATCTGACATGCAGTTGAACAAGAACAATTATGAAGGAAATGCCTTCAATGTCGTCGGATATGCTGAAGCGTCTTTTCTGAAGGATTTCAAGTTTACGTTCAACGCCGGAGTCAATCTGGATGAGACCCGTACCACTACGTTGTATAATCAGTATTACGGACAGTTCGCTTCAAGTGGAGGTGTAGTCGAAAAGGGACACAGCAGGCTTCTGGATTTAAACCTCCAGCAACTGCTTTCCTGGGACAAGACATTCGGTGAGCATAAGGTCAATGTCCTGGTCGGCCATGAGTGGCAGAAGAACATCAGCAATGGTGTGGGAGGCTCAAAATCTCAACTGTCATCCGGTGATAAAGATGAATTGAACAGTGCAGTGATCGACAACAAGACTTCATATTCGTCTGAGAGTTTCTACAATGTGGAGGGCTTCTTCCTTCGTGCCCAGTATGATTTCTCTGAACGTATTTTTGCAAGTGCTTCATATCGTGTGGACGCGTCGTCTAATTTCAGCCCGAAATACAGATGGGGACATTTCTGGTCTCTGGGTGCAGGCTGGCTTATCGATCGTGAAGCATGGTTCAATGCACCTTGGGTGGATATGCTGAAACTGAAGGCTTCTGTCGGCTCTCAGGGAAATGACGGCATCGGATCCAACCGTTACCGCAAGACCTGGGCGATACGTAATTATCAGGGACAGGTAGGTGTCTCTCCTGAGTCTCTCGGTAACGAGTCTATCACCTGGGAGACAAATACGAATCTGAATGTCGGAACTGATTTTGAACTTTTCAGAGGCAGACTTTCAGGTTCCATCGAGTATTTCTACAGGCTCACTTCGGATATGCTGTATTTCTTCTCATATCCCGTATCTACAGGATATTCCGGCATATACGACAATGTCGGCGACATGTCAAATACCGGTATCGAGGTGGCTCTCAGTGGAAATATCATGCGCCGTAAGAATTTTTCATGGGATGCGTATCTGAATTTCACTCACTATCAGAACAGGATCGTCAGCATTCCTGAAAAGAACAGGACAGAGAACATCGATGGACATCCGGGATTTATAAGCGGAAACAGTTATGTGGGCGAAGGTCTTCCTATAAATACATTCTACATGAAAAAATATGCAGGTGTGGAAAAGGAGACAGGTCTTTCGCAGTGGTATATTGACAAGACAACCATTTCAGGCAGGACGGAAAGAGGCGTCACAACCAATTATAACGAAGCCTCTTATTATCTTTGCGACAATCCTATTCCTGACCTTTACGGAGGATTCGGTACCAGTGTATCTTTCTTCGGTGTGGATATCTCAGTAGCCTTTACCTATCAGATAGGAGGTATGGCGTACGACAGCGGATATGCTTCATTCATGGCTTCACCTATCGCGACAAGTCTTGGTAAGAATTTCCATAAGGATATTTTCGATTCATGGTCATCTGACAATACCGGAAGCGCTCTGCCGAGATTCATGTACGGAGATGTCTATACTGCTGCAGCATCTGACAGATTCCTCACGAATGCAAGTTATCTGAACTTTCAGAATGCCCAGATAGGATATACTATACCAAGAAATATCACTCAGAAGTTGAGGATGTCTGCTCTCAGGATATATCTGACATGTGACAACATCTGGTATGTCTCATGCAGGAAAGGATTCGATCCGAGATTCAGTATGTCCGGAAACACGAACTTTGCCGTCAATTCACCTGTGAGGACAATATCAGGTGGATTGAGTCTGACGTTCTGATAATGAAGGAGGTTGATTATGATTAAATTTTATATAAAGACAATATCTTTGATTGTAGTTCTGACAGGACTTCTTGTATCCTGTATCGAGGAATCCTTTCCTGACGGCAGTACAATAGTTGACGAACCTTCGATTGAGGAACTCCTGAACGGTCTGCCTGCGGATCTTTCCGCTGCAGGCGTTTCCGGATTCTATTCAAACACAGGCTTTCATGTGGATTTCGGACTGCCGTCCATACATATCATGACTGATTCCATGCTGGAAGACCTTGTCATATGTGGAAATTCGCGTTATTTCCAGTATAACAATTATGCAATGAACCTTGATATGGGTCCGACAGGCAATTATGCGTCATATTTCTATATCGTATACTATCAGGGTATCAGGTCGGCAAATGAAATAATCGCCCGTATCGACAAGGATACCGAGGATGTCCAGATGAAGTATTACCTCGGTCAGGCACTTTCATACAGGGCGATGTTCTATCTTGATCTGGCACGTCTGTATGAGCCTAAACAGAATAAATATGTTCCTGTAGATGAGTCTCTGCTTGGTCTGACAGTGCCTAAACTGACTGAAAAGACCACACCTCATCAGGCTGCAGATAACGGGAGGGTTCATAGAAAGGATATGTATTCCTTCATTCTGGATGACCTCGTTCATGCAGAGAAATGTTTTTCTGATGCAGTGGAGGCAGGAATGCCTCAATCTGTGACAAGACCTAGTCTGTATGGAGTATATGGTCTGATGGCGAGGGCCTACATAGAGATGGGAACCTGGGAGGATAATCCGGTTCCGGAAGCCTATGCAAAGGTGATTGATTATGCAGACAAGGTTATAGCAGGATTCAAGCCTCTTGACAAGACCCAGTGGCACGATCCGTCATCCGGATTCAATAAGTCAAGTTCGAATTCATCATGGGTATGGGGAATAACCCTTGACAGTTCGATGACAAACAATCTGTTCAATTTCACTGCAATGATGTCCGTAGAGGCTCAGTTCAGTTATGCTCAGTTCACTTGCCCCGGTATCAGCGCATGGCTTTACAGCAGAATACCGGATGCTGACTTCAGAAAGTCCTCATGGTATGTGAAGAACAGCGGACTTGACTATCAGTTCGCAGGTACTTTGGACGATGCATACCAGACCAAGATGTATGCAGTGGACCATATGTCCCTCAAGTTCCGTCCCGCACAGGGAAACTGCACGGACTATTCTGTGGGAGTAGCGGCAGAACATCCTCTTATGAGGGTTGAGGAAATGTACTTCCTGAAGATGGAAGCCTTGGCTCATCAGGATGTAGGTCAGGCTGCTGATCTGCTCGAGTCATTTATGAATACCTACAGATATACAGACGGTTCGTATGTATGTGATGCTTCGGACTACGATGCCTTCATTGATGAGATGATGGTACAGAAAAGGATAGAATTCTGGGGCGAGGGTATACTTATATATGACTACAAACGTCTTGACAGGGGTATTACCAGAGATTATAAGGGTTCTGTGGTTACGAACCATACAACAGACTATCTGCTTAACACTACGGGACGTTCTCCTCAGTGGAATTTCTGTATTCCTCTTTCAGAACTTCAGACCAATCTGGGAATAGATTCGGATTCCAACAATCCGGATCCTACAGGATTCACCGGAGACCCTCAGAAGACCGTATGATCTTCCTCCCCGGCTTGACAGTCATCCCCGGCTTGACAGTCCTCCCCGGCATTTCCCGTCCTCCCCGGCATTTCCCATCATCCCTGGCTTGACCGTCCTCCCTGGCATTTCCCGTCATCCTCGGCTTGACCGTCATCTCCGGCTTGACCGTCCTCCCCGGCATTTCCCGTCCTCCCTGGCATTTCCCGTCATCCCCGGCTTGACCGGGGATCTATACCTTCCGGTTCTTCCATCTTCCGCTTCTCAGATAGAAGTAGCAGAAGGCCACTAAAGCAAGGGCATACACATGTTCGGCACTCCAGCATACCGCAACGTCGAACTTGAGTATGCCCACAATTATTGTGCAGTAGAGTGTGTATATCAAAAGGGCTGCGAGTTCAAGTCTGAAGGCGGTCTTTGTGCTTCCTGTGCCTGATACGGCCTGAAAAAGCACCATCGCTCCCACTGTGAGAAGGTAGGAACTGCACATGACTATCATAGAAGGTACTGTCGCTGTCTTGAGGTCCGGAATATCAGTGTAGATGCTTATGACTGCAGTAGGGAATATGCAGAAGATGAGAACGCAGGACATCACTATTGCGTATGACATCTTAAGGATACGTTTGATAAGTGAGGGAACCTTGTCTTCGCGACCTGCTCCGATTATGTTGCTCACAAGAGTGCTGCAGGTGGAGGCAAAGGCGGAAACCACCATCCACAAGAGACCTGAAACGCTTCTTACGATGTTTGATATTGCGAGTGGACGTTCTCCCAGACGTTCTATATACATGAAGAATATGAACCAGGTGGAAAGGGAAATCACATGCTGTATCATGGACCACGAACATACCGGCATCATTGCCTTTAGTTCTGCCTTGTCTATGGCACCAGGCTTGTCCAGTCCGTATTTCACGCGGTCGCACCTCGTTCTTGTATATATCACGAAGAATATCAGTGATACGAGTTCTGCCATGCTCGAACCGATTGCCGCGCCTGTTATGCCGAGTGCAGGGAAACCAAGGCGGCCGAATATGAGTATCCAGTTGAATATGATATTCGACAGGACCATCACCACGGAGTTGAGGGTAAGTGTCCTTGTCTGGGTCGTACCTACATAGAATGCCCTGTACATGGCAGTGCAGAAGGCGAACACCATGCCCGGCAATCTCCATCTGACATAGTCCGTTGATGCTCCATAAATGGCGTCTGAAGAGACCAGATGCCTCATTATCCTTGGAGAAAATATCTCAGATGCCACTATGATTATTCCGGAAAGCGCCAGAAGAAAGTACAGACCGTTCCAGAACACCTTTCCTGTGTCCTTGTACCTTTCTTCTCCGTTCCTTCTGCCTATGATTATCTGTGCGCCTATGCTGAATCCGAATCCTGTCATGAAAAGGACCATGTAGTATATGATGGCGATGGCTGATGCACCGAGTTCGATCTCGCCGACCCTCCCGAGGAAGGCTGTGTCTGTCAGACCTATCATCTGCTCCATCACAAGACTCACCAGAATAGGGTAGGCAACCTTCCAGATGTTCCTGTATGAATATGTCTTCTGCTTGATCTCCTGTTTCATGACACTCCTTCTCATCCTTAGTCATTACAATTCTTCCTTGTCATCCTGAGTCTTTACAATTCTTCCTTGTCACTGAGTCTTTACAATCCTTCCTGTCATCCTTAGGCTTTACAATGCTTTCTTGTCATCCTGAGGCTTCGTAGAAGCCGTGAGGATCTCCAATACCTCGTCCACCGACATCGCATCCTCCACCCTGAACTCCCCGCTGCGGCTACGCCTGAGCGAGTCCAGATGCGCTCCGCTTCCGAGGGATTCTCCAAGGTCCCTGGCGAATGCACGTACATATGTTCCCTTGCTGCAGACCATCCTGACCACTGCTCGAGGCAGTCCCAGAGAGGAATTGTCGGTTACATTTATTCTGCTGGATGCATCCTGCTTCGCTTCATCCGTCATGTCAGGGGTACTGCTATGCAAAACAACCCCTCCCACTCCTTCGTCGTGGGCCCCTCCCCCTGCGGCCAGAGGGGTAGCACGGTTTTGCATAGCAGTACCCCTGACATGGCTGTCAAATGTCACCATCTCCAACTCACTGATATTTATCTTCGCCACCCTGATCAGATTCTCCGCTGCAGTGTCGAATTCAGAACCGTCGGCATGGTTTCCGCCATTCTGCCTGTACAGTTTCCGTGCAAGTTCGTAGGCACGTACACCATCCACGGATTTTGCGGAGAAAAGCGGAGCCACCTGATCCTGCTCGCCGACGAATGCTGCAAGTGCATCTGCAACCATCTCCGGTGTTATATGTTCATATGGAAAGAATCTGTCGATTTCCTTTTCAAGATCATATGACGGGGTGGTCGCGCCGAACGTGATGCCTGCCACATATTCCTTGTCGTGCGACTGGAGTGTTTCCGCAAGTTTTGTGGCCTTGCCGATACATACCAGAAGCACGCCGGTAGCAAGGGGGTCAAGCGTACCGGCATGTCCTACTTTGAGGTTCTTCTTGCCGAAGTGTCGGATGGCCTTATATTTCACCTTCCTGATGACATCGGCAGATGTCCATCTGTATGGTTTGTCTATAGGGATGATTATCCCTTCCGGGTAGTCCTCGATGTTTCCGCTCAGGGGAGTGCTTCCCGGACCAAGTATAAGTGCTTCCAATTTTATTTACAAGGGATCTTATCTATTCGTTTCTGGTGACGTCCACCTTCAAATTCTTCAGAAAGCCATGCGTCTGTTATTTCCAGTACTGTTTCAAACGGGATGAAACGTGCAGGCATCACAAGGACGTTTGCATTGTTGTGCTGTTTGATCAGTTTGCCTATCTCCACAGACCAGCAGAGTCCTGCGCGGATGCCCTGATGCTTGTTGAGTGCCATCTGCATTCCGTTTCCTGTGCCGCAGAATGCGATTCCGAGGTCGACTTCGCCATTCTCCACAGCAAGTGCGAGTGGGTGGGCGGCATCCGGATAGTCCATGCTGTCGGTTGTGTCTGTGCCGAAGTTCACCATCTGGTAGCCTTTTCCTGTGAGATATTCAGCAAGTCTGTTCTTGTAGTCCACGCCTGCGTGGTCGTTGCATATACCGATTTTCATATGTGTGTTGATTTTGCGACACAAAGATACTTTCAGAAAACCACAAGAAAAAGAAAAAGTTAAATTAAATTACTCTGCTTGACCCTCTCCAGGGATTTTTGCGTCAGAAGATGATATCGCAAAAGCGCTGTCAAAGGCTTTATAGCGCGCATATAAGGTATGTTTTATGCAGATAAGCCTTAAAAACGCGCCGAACTCTTGCATAATAATATGTAATCATTAAATTTGTGGTCTGAATACGAAATGACTATGTTTATTCTACATCATCACCACTCTTATACTTTCGCAGATGTCGAGGGTTAGAGCGGTGTGTATGTATGTTTTATATTGCCTGCTTTCCTCGAAAGCAGGTTTTTTATTTTATGAATATGGAAGATAAAGTAATGTTGAGGATTGCAGTTCAGGCAAAAGGCCGTCTGAATGAGCAGAGTATGGATCTTCTGAAGGAGGCAGGGGTGACTGTCAGTCAGGAGAAGAGGAAGTTCCTTATGCGCGCCGCTGATTTTCCGGCTGAAATAATTTTCCTCAGAGATGATGATATACCGCAGACCGTGGCGATAGGTGCAGCGGACCTTGGAATCGTGGGATATAATGAAGTTGCTGAAAAAGGTCTGGAGGTCAACCTGATGCAGAAACTCGGTTTCGGAGGTTGCCGCCTTTCGCTGGCGGTTCCGAAGACCGAGAACTATACAGGTCTCGAGTACTTCAACGGGAAGCGTATAGCGACCTCATATCCGGAAATCCTGCGCAGATTCTTTGCTGACAATGATATAGATGCGGAAATCCACACCATCACAGGTTCTGTGGAAATCGCTCCTACAGCAGGTCTGGCCGATGCCATTTTCGATATAGTGTCTTCCGGCGGTACTCTGGTGTCGAACGGTCTGGTGGAAGTGGAAAAGGTGGTCTTCTCGGAGGCTGTGCTTATAGGCAATCCCGAACTTCCGGAAGAGAAGATGGCTCTTGCCCGTAAACTGATGTCCCGTTTCGAGGCTGTCAGGAACGGCATCGGAAAGAAATATCTGCTCATGAATATTCCTGTATCTTCATTGCAGAAGGCTATAGACCGGCTCCCTGCAATGCGTAGTCCGACTGTGATTCCTCTCGCCAACGGCGACTGGTGTTCGGTCCAGACTGTTGTAGATGAAAACAACCTCTGGAATATCATCGAGGACCTGAAAGGTCTTGGAGCAGAAGGAATATTGGTGCTTTCACTTGATAAGATAGTAATGTGATGAAGACATATCTGGAACCCCAAAAGACTCTCTGGCCGGAATTGACAGAGCGTGTAATGACTGACGACGCAGTCATAGAAGAACGCGTGCGTGCTATTCTTGACAGGGTACGCAAGGAAGGAGACAAGGCTTTGAAGCAACTTGCTTCCGAAATAGATGGAGTGGACCTTTCTGCCGGAGTCGAGGTTACCGCTCAGGAGATCGCTTCCGGCATATCCGAGGTTTCTGCAGAACTGAAGAGTGCTCTTCATAGCGCTTTTGCAAACATCCGCAAGTTTCACCAGGCTCAGGCTTTCGAACCGGTGGAGGTCAAGACAGCACCAGGTGTGAAATGTATTCAGAAGGCGGTCCCAATCCGTAAGGTCGGCCTGTATATTCCGGGAGGTTCGGCTCCATTGTTCTCGACTGTGCTTATGCTCGCTATACCTGCAAAGGTCGCAGGATGTGCGGAGGTGGTGCTTTGCACTCCATGCGGAAAGGACGGGAAAGTGGCTCCTGCAGTGCTCTATGCTGCATCTTTATGCGGAGTTGACCGTATATTCAAGGTAGGAGGAGCGCAGGCAGTTGCGGCTATGGCCTATGGTACTGAGACTGTTCCTGCGGTGGACAAGATATTCGGTCCGGGCAACCGCTATGTCACCAAGGCGAAGGAGATGGTGTCCAGAAAAGTGGCGATCGATATGCCGGCAGGTCCGTCAGAGGTGCTGGTGATGGCGGATTCGTCCGCAGTCCCTGCATTTGTCGCTTCTGACCTTCTGTCACAGGCGGAACATGGACCGGATTCTCAGGTGATACTTGTATGCGACAGCGAAGAACTTGCTGCCGCTGTACAGGAGCAGGTGCAGATTCAACTTGATACGCTTCCCCGGAAGGAGACGGCACTTAAGGCCCTTGAGGGCAGTCGTATCATAGTGATGTCCTCCTTGGACGAGCAGATAGAGTTCGTAAATATGTACGCTGCAGAACATCTCATTATCTCGATGAGGAATCCATGGGCCATCGCAGAAAGAATCACGGCTGCAGGTAGCGTATTCGTAGGCAACTATACTCCTGAAAGTGCAGGTGACTATGCTTCCGGAACAAATCATACGCTTCCGACTTCAGGGTGGGCACGTTCCATGAGCGGAGTCAATCTCGACAGTTTCAACCGTAAGATCACATATCAGGAAATCACACAGGACGGCATGATGTCGCTCGGGAATGTAATAGTGGAAATGGCCCGGGCAGAAGGACTTGATGCACACGCGAATGCGGCAATGATAAGAATGCAGGAATAACTATGAAAAAGATTGACATATACTCTCTGGCGCGACCTAATATCCGTAATCTTGCTCCATATTCGACAGCAAGGGATGAGTGTCAGGTGAAGATCGGCTCCTTTCTGGATGCAAATGAAAATCCGTACGACAACGGATATAACCGTTATCCTGACCCGCGTCAGAAGGAACTCAAGGGACTCATTTCCCGCATCAAGGGCATTCCTGTGAAGAATATGTTCATAGGCAATGGTAGTGATGAGGCTATTGACCTGTGCTTCAGGGTGTTCTGCAGACCGGGAGTTGACAATGCAGTAAGTATCGCACCGACATATGGAATGTATAAGGTAGCGGCCGACATAAACGATGTGAGCATGAGGGAGGTTCCTCTTGGAACAGACTTTTCGCTTCCGGTAGAGGCTCTTCTTGAAGCCTGTGATGACAACACGCGTCTTATGTTTGTCTGCTCGCCGAACAATCCTACCGGAAATGCCTTTCCCGTAGACGATATCCTTCGTCTTGCGGACTCTTTCGACGGCATGCTTGTGGTGGACGAGGCTTACATCGATTTTTCTTCTGAGCCGAGCCTTACCGGTTATATTTCTGAATATCAGAATCTTATCGTTCTGCAGACTCTTTCCAAGGCCTATGGTATGGCTGCCTTGCGTCTGGGACTTGCCTTTGCTGACGAAAGGACCATGAGCATGTTTGCCAATGTAAAATATCCATACAACATCTCGCTCGCAGGAATGGAAAAGGCGATGTCTCTTCTCAAGCGTGATGTCGCTTCTGAGGTTGCCGCCCTGATTTCCGAAAGGAGTCGTCTTGCCGCTTCTCTGAAAACTCTTCCGAGGGTGAAGAAAGTGTGGCCTTCGGATGCCAATTTCCTGTTGGTTGAGGTGGACGATGCGAGGGGACTCTATGATGAACTGCTTGATGCTCAGGTGATTGTTCGCGACAGGTCCAAGGTGCTCGGGTGCAGCGGATGTCTTAGAATCACAGTAGGAACTCCTGCCGAGAATGATAAGGTCATTGCTGTGATCGGCGGATTGAAGCCGGAATCCGTTGTTGAGAGTCGCGTTGCGACGGTTGTCCGCAAGACCCGCGAGACGCAGATTGAGGTGAGCGTGGATCTGGACCGTAAGGGAACCGACGGCATAGACACAGGATTGAAGTTCCTCGACCATATGCTTGACCAGATTGTTCATCATGCCGGCATATATCTGACAGTCAAGGCTTCAGGTGACCTTGAGGTGGATGAACACCATACGATGGAAGATGTGGCGATAGTTCTCGGCGAGGCATTGACAAAGGCTCTCGGCGATAAAAGAGGTATTGAAAGATATGGTTTTGTGCTGCCGATGGATGAAAGCAGGGCAATGGTGCTTATGGACCTTGGAGGAAGGATTGAATTTGTATGGGATGTGGAGTTCAGACGGGAATATGTCGGAGATGTACCTACGGAGATGTTCTGGCATTTCTTCCGGTCTTTAGGGTCTGCTCTTGCGGCAAATCTGCATGTAAGCGCAAAAGGTGAGAATGACCACCATGTGGCGGAAGGCATATTCAAGGCTTTTGCACGTGCGCTTAAGATGGCGGTCAGAAAGGAGCAGTTCAGTTATTCACTTCCAAGCAGCAAGGGATTGTTATGATAGCGATTGTTGATTATGATACAGGCAACCTCAAATCTGTCTGCAACGCCCTGGACCGTATAGGTGCGCAATATTGTCTGACAGATGACCCTGGACTTATCGCAAGTGCCGACAGGGTTCTGCTCCCTGGGGTCGGAGAGGCATCCTCCGCAATGGAGAAACTCCGTCAGAGAGGTCTCTGCGATGTGATACGGAATCTGAAAGTACCGGTTTTGGGAATATGCATCGGAATGCAACTTATGTGCAGGCATAGTGAGGAAGGAAATGCTGAATGCCTTGGAATATTCGATTCGGACGTACGTAAGTTCGATGCAGACCCTCATGCAGGCATAAAGGTACCTCATATGGGATGGAACTCTCTGACAGACATGTGCTCAGGATTGTTTGAAGGTCTTTCGGAAGGAGATTTCGTATATTTCGTACATTCGTTTGCTGCAGATGTATGTGATGACACGGTTGCTGTGTCAGAAAACGGACGACGCTTTTCTGCAGCCTTGAACAAGGGAAATTTTTACGGGGTGCAGTTTCACCCGGAGAAGAGCGGGGATGTTGGTGAAAGGATATTGAGAAATTTCATGAATCTATGAGTGACAGAACTATTATAATACCGGCAATTGACCTTATCGACGGAAAGTGCGTAAGGTTGACTCAGGGTGATTATGCCCGGAAGAAGGAATATTCGAAGGATCCTCTGGAAATGGCGAAGGAATATGAAGACTGCGGCATAAGGCGTCTGCATATAGTGGATCTGGATGGAGCCAAGGCAAAGAGACCATGCAATCTTGCAGTGTTGGAGAAAATTGCCGGGGCTACTTCTCTTGACATCGAATGGGGTGGCGGAATCAAGGATTCCTCAGCATTGAGGTCTGCCTTGGATGCAGGTGCAGGAAGGATAATATGCGGAAGCATTGCTGTGGACGACAGGTGGGAGTTCACTTCATGGCTTTCCGCTTTTGGTCCGTCGCGGATAATCCTCGGTGCGGATGTGCGTGAGGGCAAGGTGGCAACTCACGGATGGCTTAAGGACAGCGGACTGTCTCTTGATGAACTTATGGGATGGTATGTTCCCGAAGGTCTGAGTCAGATGATATGCACCGATATCAGCAAGGACGGCATGCTGCAGGGCCCTGATTTTGAATTTTATACAGACTTGATGCAGTCCTGGCCGTCTGTTGATGTGACATTGAGCGGAGGCATAAGTTGTATGGAGGATATCGTCAAGGCCGATGAATCGGGACTTCATAGTGTCATTGTAGGCAAGGCCATATATGAAGGTAGGATAAATCTGAAGGAGATCGAGTCATGGTTGCTAAAAGGATAATACCGTGTCTGGACGTAAAGGACGGACGCACGGTCAAGGGTGTGAATTTCGTCGGTCTGCGGGATGTCGGTGATGCAGTGGAACTGGGTGAGATGTATGCGCGTCAGGGTGCTGACGAACTTGTCTACCTGGATATAAGCGCGACTGTGGAAGGACGGGGCACATTAGTCAATCTCGTACGCAGGATATCCGAGCGGATAAATATTCCGTTCACAGTAGGAGGAGGAATATCTTCTCTTGATGATGCCGCAAGGCTTCTTGATGCGGGCGCGGACAAGATTTCCATCAACAGTGCTGCGGTGCGCAACCCTTCTCTAATAGACGATATCGCAGGCAAGTACGGCAGTCAGTTCGTGGTACTTGCCGTAGATGCCAGGAAGGTGGGGGAAGATTACCTTATCACCACCCATGGCGGCAGGAAACTTACCGATGTGGAGTTGTTCTCCTGGGTTCAGGAAGGACAGTCGCGCGGGGCTGGAGAGATTCTGCTGACTTCGATGGATCACGACGGAACAAAGTCCGGATATCCGTGTGATCTGTTTGCACGGCTTTCCCGGATACTTCATATCCCGATAATCGCTTCCGGTGGAGCCGGTTCAGCCGAGGATATAGCGGCGGTCCTGTCCGACGGCAGGGCGGATGCCGCTCTGGCAGCCAGTATCTTCCATTTCGGGGAGATGACAGTCGGTGAATTGAAGACCAGATTACGTGAAATGAATATTAATGTCAGACTATAATATGATCAGGAAAATGAAATACGAAGAATTCAATCTTTCAAAAAATGCTGACGGCCTGCTCCCTGTCGTGGTGCAGGACTGTGAGACCTTGAAGGTCCTTATGGTGGCGTATATGAACAAGGAGGCTTATGAGAAGACCTGTCAGACCGGAAAGGCCACATTCTACAGCCGCTCCAGATCTCAACTGTGGACAAAAGGGGAGACAAGCGGTAATTTCATAGAAGTTGTACAGATGTATCCTGACTGCGACAATGATACTCTCCTGCTTATGGGACGTCCTGCCGGTCCTGCTTGCCACAGAGGTACTGTGAGTTGTTTCGATACTCCGGTCAATGAGGGATTCATCCGTCATCTTCAGGGAGTGATCCAGGGACGTCATGCTCAGATGCCTGAGGGTTCCTATACTACGCATCTGTTTACAAAGGGAGTGAACAAGATAGCCCAGAAGGTGGGCGAGGAAGCGGTTGAGACAGTGATCGAGGCTATTGACGGCAACCGCGAACGTTATCTTTACGAAGCGAGTGATCTGATCTATCATCTTCTCGTCCTCAACGAGCAGATGGGATTCTCCATCGCCGACATAGAGTCCGAACTCGCCTCAAGACATAAATAAAACAGCAGCGACAGACTGTCGCTGCTATTTATTGATTTACCAGATCCACTTGAAGACGATATCCCGTGGGATGCCCGCTCCATTGACCTTTTCGATGTCTGATGCAAGGCTTTCGCGGATACTTGCGTTTTCCGATGAGTATTTCTGTGCAAACTCAAGGTTGCCGGTAGCCTGTGTCTCAAGAATGAGCGATGCCCATGCGTCGACCGCTTCAGCAGCCTTTGCGAAATCTATTACATATTTTCCATCTGCATTACGGGTGAATGCTCCGAAGTCTTCCATGAAGTTATAGCACATCATGTTTGCCTTTCCGTGTGATGAGGCAAAACCGAAGCGTACAGAACGTACGATGCCGGCTATGAATGTCGCCACGGACTCTTCCTTGGTTATGTCTGTGATTTCTCCCATGTCGATGAGTCTGCTCACCATGAAAAGTCCGAGGATGTCTGCCTTAGCCTCTTCCCATGTTGTCTTTTCAGAACCCATTGCAGCATCAACAGAACCCTTTCCGTTCACAGTCTGCTTTACGCCAAGTCCGTGTGCAACTTCGTGGAAGGTCACATTCCAGAAGAATGCATCCGCGCTGAGGTACTGGAGTTGTTCAGGAGCCATGAGGACCTCACCGATAGGCATCATGATCTTGTTGAACTTTGCCATCATGCTGTTGTAGAGTTGCAGACGACGTGTTCCCTTTGCGGCATGTACCCTTTCGTCGTTCGGAAGGTTGATTGCTATTGTCTTGCTGCCGGCATTGCAGTCTCCTGCATAATAGATGGCGTCGTATACGTTAAGGTCAGATGATGTTCCAGGCACGAATGTCTTGTATTCCGGAGCGCATGGAAGAGCCTTCTGAAGTTCCGGGAGGAGACCTACATATTTTGCGAGGTTTGAACTTCGCTTTTCGTCCTTGAGAAGAATGAAGCACTCATAGGCTGCCTTGGCCTCATAGAGTTTATCGTCATAGTTCTCGATAGGTCCTATCACGAGGTCCATGTTGCAGTCCTTCATATCCATCCATGCGAGGTCGCTTGCAAGATAATCATCTGTGCGGAATGCCTTCACCCTCTCGATGAGGTAGTTGCGCAGCCCTTCGTTTTCAGTCAGTGCCGCAGCCTGCTCAAGAAGACCGCATACCTTTTCTATTTCCTCCTTGTATTCATCACGATACCATACGGTCTTCAATGCGCCGTTTTCGTCACGGCGGATGACTGTATACAGGCTGAGTTTGTCCGGATCTTCATATGCGGCAAATTCTTCTGCTGTCATATCCTGCGGATAGTATTGGCATCCGAGAGGCTTAGGTCCATATCCCTCGAGGAACGGCTTGTTGTCATCGAGATGGTCCCATGCTCCGTAGTTTATCATGGCATATGCCTTTGCATCACCTTCAGGGAGAGCCTCGATGAGTGATTTGTCTCCGAATGTCTGTTTCCAGAACAGTCCGTCCATGATGTCAGCGGCCTCACGGAATATTGCGACAATCTTCTTGTCGTTTTCCGAGAGCGCGTCATAAAGAGGTGATGAAACCTCCACTACCGCATAACTGTCAACCTTCTCTTTCAAGTCTGTGTCATTTTTATGAGCACAAGCAGCCACTGCGATTGCAGCGGCTGCCATGATATATAACTTCTTCATATTAGAAAGAAACTGCGATACCCTTGAAGTCCTCAGCCTTGAGAGCAGCACCTCCGATGAGACCACCGTCGATGTCCGGACATGCGAAAAGTTCCTTTGCATTTGAAGGCTTGCATGAACCACCGTAGAGGATAGAGATCTCCTCAGCGAGTTCGCCGAACTTCTCAGCGAGAACCTTGCGGATCTCAGCGTGGATCTCCTGTGCCTGCTCTGCAGTAGCGGTCTTGCCTGTTCCGATAGCCCAAACCGGCTCGTAAGCGACGATTACCTTTGCCATCTGCTCAGGAGTGAGAGTGAAGAGTACGTTCTTCACCTGCTCGGTAACAACCTCGAAATGACGGCCAGCCTCACGCTCCTCGAGTTTCTCACCGATGCAGAAGATAGGTGAAAGACCCTGCTCAAGAGC
Source organism: Bacteroidales bacterium (assembly GCA_015060205.1). Lineage (GTDB taxonomy): Bacteria > Bacteroidota > Bacteroidia > Bacteroidales > UBA932 > Cryptobacteroides. The sequence continues at coordinate 20,002 of SUYY01000004.1, read as the reverse complement.
GAGGTTTACCTTCTCCACGAGAGTTGCGTCAGTCTCTCCATAGTACTCTCTTCTTTCTGAGTGACCAAGGATCACATACTCTGCGCCAAGACCTGCAATCATGTTTACAGCAACTTCGCCGGTGTATGCGCCGCTCTTGTGGTCAGCACAGTTCTGTGAAGAAAGACCTACTGCTGTACCCTTTACAACCTCTGCTACAGGATAAAGGTGTGTGAAAGGTGGAGCGATGATCAGTTTGACGTCAGCGGGAACCTCTGCTGATGCTGCAACTACAGCCTTTGCGAGTTCTACGCCTTCTGCAACTGTTGTGTTCATTTTCCAGTTGCCTGCTACAATGTGTTTTCTCATGATGTTTTATATTTAAATCTGAATTATTTCAAAGCGGGTGCAAATTTACAATTTTTCGCTCAATGAGCAAAGGTTTATCCCAAAACTATCTTTCCGAAAAAGTCCGGGCAATGGAAATCGGGAGACTCAAGTTCAATTTCTGACCAACTCAGGAAATGCACCTTTTCGCATTTGTCTCCGCATTTATAAAGGTTAGCCTTGAGTTCCGATGGCTTTCCCGAATATCCCAGTATCTCGAAAGGAATGACCTCGACTGCCCACCACGACTGTCCTTCTGCCACAATGTCGGTCTTCTGATGAGGAAGGGAAGTGAAGTGGCGGATCATGCTCATCCGGTCCGTACTGAAATGTTCGGGATCATGACGGGATGTCCTTCTGGCCGCCAGAAGAGTGCCGATGCAGTTCATCTCGAAGTTGACATAGTGCTTTCCGTCAGACGACATGATGAAGAACTCCACGCAGGAATCCTCCCATACAGGGCCGTTGTCTTCAAGTGCCTCAGCCCTGACATGGTCTTCGCAGACTTCAAACAGGACTGCGACGGAACTGTCGGAAAAGCAGACATGAAACGAAACGGATGGTGCATACGGGAACTCCTTCCAGTTCACGCAGTCGATACGGTGTGTCGCGCATGAGGCAAGAGCCTCGCGCAGAGAGTCATCGGAAAGGGATTCCAGTCCCGGAATGTATTTTGCCTCAAGTGTCTTCATTTTCCGGTAACATTAAAAGTTTCTGACTATCTCCACCATCTTATCATACTGCTCTTCCATCGAACGAAGCAGTTTATACTGTGCGTGGGTCCTGACGAGATTGTGGTCAGGAGCATTTGTCTTGTAGTATGTGTCACCGTCGATGTAGTCCATCAGGAAACGAAGCACCTGCTCGAATGTTATGTAGCGTGCTGAGAATGCAAGCCATTCCAGTTCACTTTCGCTGAGTGTGTCGCGACGCTCAGACAGATATCCTTCCGTGTATGCCTTGAACATTTCAAGTGACATTCCCACTTTAGACAGGTCACGGTCATCTTCTGCACCGGTGTTGGTATATGACCTTATGGCATCGCCGAAGTCGTTGAGCGACGTGCTGCTCATGCAGGTGTCCAGGTCTATCACGCACAGGACATCACCCTCTGCGTCGAACAGGATGTTGCTGATCTTTGTGTCGTTATGTGTGACACGGGTAGGTATGGTTCCGTCTTCGACAAGGCTCCAGAACCTGAGCATCTCCTCCTTTCTCGATTCTATCCAACCTATTTCCTCTGCAAGGTCCTTCACACGGCCTGCCGCATCAGCACGCAGGGACTCTTCCCATTGACGGAACCTCCATCTGATATTGTGGAAACCTTTGATGGTCTCGCTCAAAGGTGTAGTGAAGTCAGAAAGTTGTGACTGGAATTTTCCTATTCCCTGTCCTCCCTTATAGGCGAGGGAAGGGGTGTCGGCCTTTTCGTAAGTCACTGAGCCTTCGATAAATACACACATTGCCCAGAAGTTGCCCTCCGCATCTTTGTAGTAGAGGTCGCAATATGGGAGTTCCTTCTCCTCTTCAGTAAGAGTGGAAGGATTACGCTTCACTACGGTAAGCACTTCACGCATCGGGTCACCACCTTCTGATGCGACCTTCGATTTGATGTGTTCAGTAACCATGACTATGTTGTTCATCATTCCCGGAACATCAGGAAAGACTATATGGTTCTTCCTCTGGAGAATATACTTGGCTCCGCCGGATGTCCTGACAATGAAGGTGTCGTTGATGAAACCGGGACCAAGAGGCTTGATCTCTTCAATATTGCAGTCGATGTCAAATCTTGCTGCGATTTCAAAAAATGCTTTCATGGTTATCTTATGTTTTTAATTATGACTCCTATTCTTTCCTTGCTGCACCATAGCCATATCATTCCCTGTCCGTCGGTTTTCTCCACGGTAAACGGTAATGCCGAATATGACTTGGTGCTTCTGCTTCCTGTCCATGACACGTCAGCCGTGAGTTCCTGTCCTTCCTCCACAGGCATCTGTGAGCATCTGACAGTAAACCAGTTGGCAAGCCTGTCGTCATATACCCTGAATTCGTTCTTCCTGTCATGGAATCCCATCTGGTATTTTTCCGGAGAATATGTCACCTGCCTGTCTCCTTTCCAGTTGAGTGATATCTCGGATTGCGACAGCAGTGTGTCATCCATCCCGTCATTTATGCATCCGGACAACGCTATGGCCGAAATGATCAGTATTAGTGCTTTCCTTATCATCTTGTCAAGAATATTTCCTTCATTATCACATCGTTGCTTCCGTCGGAGTTTTCCACAGATGCCTTAAGGATGCCGTCTTCCGAAGGGTAGAAGTAGAATCCTTTATCAGGGGAGATCTCCTTTCCGTTATATTCCCATCTTACATCACCTCCGGCATTCACAACGTGAAGAGCGATGCCGCTTTCCTGTCTGATTTCCCCTCCTATGTATATGTATGGCCATTTGACCGGAGGTTTTCTTTTGGTCATGAACGACAGACGGTATGAATCACCAAGACTGCCGCCGTTCTCGAATCTTATCTGAGTCTCATAGGAAACGTTTCCGCTTTCCAGACCTGTTATCCGGGAGGCATATTTCCCCGTCTCATATTCGTATGTCTCGGTATCGGCATATTCGTCATTGCTTCCGCTCCTGCGCCATTTCACCGTAGGAATACCTTCAAGGGAAGGATTGTTTTTGCTGAAAGTGATTATGACGGCATCAGGAAAGGCGGTGAATGATACATCTGTTACCATCGGCACTTCAGATATTTCGGAGTGGACTGTCGCATTGAATATGATGTTGTCACCGTCTGCCTTTATCCCGGTAATGGCTATGTCGGGAACCTTGCCGTACCAGTATGAAAGTCCGGGAGTACCTGTCGTGGTTATTGCCGTGACATTGTCCTGCGGGAAGAAAATTCCTCTGATGTTGCCATTCAATTCGCTGTTGCTGAATATCTCATCAGTCCTTCCGTCCGCCTCGATCAGGTCGGCGCACTGATGCGACAGGTCGGAGTTGACCGTATTCGCTTTCCATTTCGAAGTAGTGATGGATCCTATCCTGTCCGTGGCATTTTTGTCTATATGGTACACCAGCATGCCTTTTCCGCCGATATATCTGTCCCAACCCTCGTTCGAACGGCATTCGAAAAGGTAGTATTCTCCTTCAGTGCCGGATTCAAGTCTGTAGCATGTGCCGTTCTTATGGATCGGGTCAAGAATATAGGTCTGTCCCTCTTCAATCTCGACAGGCTCCGACAGACCAAGGAGTTCGCGCTCGATACAGTTCAGATAAGGCGGTGTCGCGGAGTTGTTGTTATAGTTGCCTCCGTCCATCAGTGAGGTCTTCCACCACAGACCTGCCGCCCATCCGCCTTCCTTGTCATAATCAGTATCGTAGAAGTCCACAAGACCAAGGGTGTGACCGAATTCGTGACAGAAGGACCCGATGCCGGCAAGGGACGCGTCTCCCGAGATTTCAGAAGTACAAGCATATCTGTCTATTCTTTTTCCGTCCAGAAACAGACTGATGCCTTCGCCTTGATGTATATAGTACTGGTGTGCCCAGATCAGTTCGGTCTGGTCCGTGTGTTCCGCTTCATTCTGTCCGGCGTAGAACACGAATACATTGTCAACATTTCCGTCTCCGTCCTGGTCATATAGGGAAAAGTCTATGTCCTGCTCCTTGTCAGCAGCCTTGCACGCTTCTTCGACCATGACTGCCGGTCTGATGTCCAGTCCGTCCGCCTTGTTTTCTCCATAATATCTGATCGGTCTGGGAAGTGTCACTTTCTCGCTGACATCAAAACTGAAATTCCACTCTTCACCGAACTGCGCCTCATAATAGTCTTTCGCACAACCCGTTCCGTTGTAGCCCTGTTCGTTGAGTATTCTTTCAAAATCCTCTCTTGAATACTGAAACTTGACATCCTCGAATTCGACCAGAAGGACAAGTCCTCTCTTCTCTATGATTTCTGCTTCTCCTGATTTCGTGAGTGCCACATTTCTTCTGGTGTCTTCAGCGAGTTTTTCCGAACTCTCGACCATGATGTTTCTGTATCTCGCTGCATTTTCCCGCAAGGTCTGATAAGGTATATTCCTGCTGGTAGCACTGATGCTTCCGTCAGCGGTGTCGCCTACATGGATGCCAGTGCTTTGTATCTGTCCGTTTTCGTCATATATGCCGTAGCACCACCATCCGTCACTGTCCTTGACGATGGCACATCCGTCTTCGGTCTTTCTTATCCGCAGCCACTCGTCACCGCCTGTCCTGACGGTAAAACCGCTTCCGTCAGGCTGGAAATATGTTGTGAGAGAATTTTGTACAGGACCGGCAACGGCCTCTACAATGAAGGTAGAGACTATTATAAGGAATGTAAAAATTCTCTTTTGGACGACAAATGTTTCCATTTTGGCAAAAACCGTGTATATTTGTACAGAATTGCAATATACACATTTTTTATGAAAATCAAGAGATTATTTTTTTTGATGGCTTTTCTTGCTGTAGGATTTGAGGTGTCTGCTCAGGAATCGGTGGTGAATAAAATCAATGCATATGGCAGATTCGACATGTGGACTCAGCGCGAGGTAAAAGAGTCCGGCCTTATCGGAGGAAACACCGAGTATCTATATGAATTCTATGGCAATCCGTCGGATACTCTGAAGACAGGAAAGACTCCGTTCTCTGCTCCAGACGCATATCTGTGGCGCACCAACAATGTCCTTGCTATCGTTGCAGGAATCGTCAAGACCAACAATACAGTATATCCGGAGAAAAGAGGTGACGGCTACTGTGCAAGACTTGAGACCCATATCGAGGAAGTCAAGGTCATGGGTATGATAAATATGGATGTTACCTGTCAGGGCGCCATACTTATAGGTGAACTGCCTGAGCCTATCACTACAACCAAGGATCCGATGTCAAAGGTTCTCTATGGAGTTCCTTTTACCGGTTGTCCAAGGGCTGTGCGTCTTGACTACAAGGCTGATGTGTGCCATGAGGTGATCCGAGGAACCGGATTCTCGAAACTCAAGCCTATGGGTTATGAGGACCACGCGGAACTCACTGTGATACTTCAGAAGAGGTGGGAGGACGAGGACGGACAGGTGCATGCGTTGAGAGTCGGAACGGCAATCGAAAGGATAGAGCAGGATATCCCTGAGTGGATCAACGGTCATGAACTTGTCATAGGATACGGTGATATAACAACCATGCCGTATTACAAGGACTATATGGGTCTGAAGAACGACCCAGAAACTGCATATCATGCCATCAACAGCAAGGGAAAGAATGTAATAATCCAGGAAGACGGATGGGCACCTGCGGGAACACAGCCGACTCACTTGATGATTCATGCCATATCGAGTTGCGGCAAGGCGTTCTATGGCGGAGTAGGTAATACTCTCTGGCTCGACAATGTGGAAGTGGTGATGTAAATCTCACCATGTCTGACATAAAAATGTAAAGGGGTCGAAAGCATTGCGCTTTACGGCCCCTTAAACGTGTACTAAAACCTAAACCTGATGCAAAGATGCAAAAAGGTTTTGGAATGTTGCAGTCCATCTGAAATATTTTTCAAAAAAAAATGACTGCCCGGGTGGACAGTCACTAAGATTCGAGGGAGAAAAATTATTTAGCAGCCTCGATAGAAGCCTTTCTGAACTCCTTCATCATCTTCTCGATTGCGAGAGAAGACTTGCGAGCGCGTGCGCCTGCTGCCTTGTTACCTTTTTCTGCCTGAGCAGCAGCGTTTGCTGCGAAAACTTCATACTCTGCTACGATAGCATTAACGAGATCCTTCATTTTGATTGTGATTTAATCGGTTAAACTTTTAGCGTAAAAATTTTCGCTAAAGTAAATTTATTTTTTTGAAATACCAAATAATTGATTAAAAACATGTGATTACAAATGTCTTAAGCAACTTTTTGACAGGATTATTGCTGCTTTGGACGTGTGTTCACAACATTCATGGCCCGGTCTGCTCCAATGGTGGCCCAGGCCTTTATGCCTTCTATGACTCTCTTGGAAATCTCAGGCATCTGCTGCGCTTCTTCTTCGGCAAGTTCGCCAAGTACATATCCTATCTGCTGTCCTCTGCCGAATTCATTGCCTATACCGACTCTGATGCGTGCATAGTCCTGTGTTCCAAGAAGTTCTGTGATGTTGGTCAGACCGTTATGCCCTCCCGCACTTCCGTTCTTACGTAGACGGAGTGTTCCGAACGGGATATTCAGGTCGTCTGAAATCACCAGAAGGTTTTCCAGAGGAATCTTCAGTTCGTTCATCCAGTAGCGTACCGCCTTGCCGCTGAGGTTCATGTATGTGGAAGGCTTCAGAAGTGTGAACTTCCTGCCTTTGAAGGAAACCGTCGCCGTGTAGCCATATCTTCCAGACTCAAAAACAATATTGGATGCCTGTGCCCAGGCATCCAATACCATAAATCCCATGTTGTGTCTGGTGTTGGCATATTCGACGCCGATATTTCCTAAACCGACGATCAAATAATTCATACCAGTTCGGATTATTTCTTGCTCTGCTCCATCTTAGCCTGCTGAGTAGCACGTGTAGGACGTACTGAGCAGATGATTGTAGCCTTAGGAGAAACGATGCTTACACCCTCGAAGTTGAGGTCGCCTGCAACGATCTGCTTGCCGATCATAAGGTGAGTAGAATCTACCTCAAGAACGTCAGGAAGGTTGTTCATCATAGCGCTTACGCGAAGTTTGCGGCTTGAAACGAGGAGTTTACCACCCATCTTGACACCCTCTGAGTGACCTGTAACCTTGACAGGAACCTCGATAGTAACAGGCTTCTCTTCGTTTACTGCGAGGAAGTCTACGTGAAGAGCCTCGTCAGATACCGGATGATACTGAACTTCGTGAAGTACAGCGTACATCTTTGTGCCGTTGTTGAGTTCGAGGTCTACGATGTATGAGTTAGGAGTGTGAGTGATAGCCTTAAGATCCTGTGCCTCTACTGTGAAGAGTACGTTCTCGATGCCAAGTCCATAAATGTTGCAAGGAACCTGTCCTGCTCTGCGAACTGCCTTTACTGCAGCCTTGTTGCCAGCCTCACGGATCTGGCCTTTGAGTTCAATGTGTTTCATTGTTGTTAGAATTAAAATGTGTTACTCATTTTTTCGAGAAAAATCCTAATCTTCTTCGTTGGACTTCGCCTCTAAAATCCTCACAACCGAAAGGTTGCTCCGGTTTTGTCGGCTCGTCCGCCTCGAATCTGTCGGTTTTTCATCGAAAAAACCCATTGCACCAAAAAGCACCATGCTTTTTAGACCAAATTTTTTGGGGCTGCAAAGATAGACAAATTATTTGAAAATCAAATATTTTATTTAAGAAACATCGGTTATTTGACGAGACCTGTGTCCTTGTTCCATTTGAGGGTCTTGTAGAAATCGTTCAGATACCGGCGGTCTGCATACGGAAGATACATGCTCAGTCCGCTATGCGCTATGATCGTGATGTCGTTTATGAAATGCTCTGTCGCAGCCTTATATGTTACACAACCCTCAAGAGCGGTCTTGAGGGCCTCTATCTGCTCCTCTGACGCTTCGGTATGCATGATGATGTCCTCCAGGTCGTAGAACCATTTGTGCTCACTGGAATAGGTTCTCCTGTAGTACCGTTGCACTTCGTACGACCCTTCGAGGGAAGCGATCTGCTCCCTCTGTATTTCGAATATCTCCCTGCATATGCGTGCAAGCGGCTCGAGTCTGCTGCAGTCGATCATTGAGATGGTTGCGGACTGATATGCGCCGGACTTGGAGTTGTAGTAGTTGAAATAGTTTTCGCAGAATCCTTTCAGATTGTCTCGGAATATGTATTTCAGCATGGATGTGTAATCCATTCCGTCCGCAAGTATCTCGGTCTGGGATGCGATCACGGTCTGTGCGACGTCACTGAGTTCGTATGCTGTCTCGATACCACCCATGAAGCATGCGTCGAAAATCAAGGTCTTGACCTTCATCGGGAAAGCATCCGCCATGTCGGTAATATCCATCTCGTGATAAGTATTCGATGTTATGTTCTGCACACCGAAACTCTTCACCACCGGACCTCCGTCTTCCGGTACCACTCCCCAATAGGGTTCTCTTCCGGTCGTCTGTCTTCCCATGCGCATCTGCAGGCCGGAATAACTGTTTTCGTACTCATCTGCTCTGTTGCAGTAGTCTGCAGGTGCCCATCCTGTGCCGTGAGAAGAGAACAGAATGCTGTATTCCGCCTCCTGATATCTATCCTGAATGAATGTAAGAACCTCTCTGAGTGTCTCTGCGGATGCTGAAACGGTATTCGGCTCCATGACCATAAGAGTGTCTCTGACGACTTTTCCGGACCCGAGTTTCCTGAAACTGAATACGACCGGAGGGTTCGGGGTGGTGTAGTTGCTTTTCCCTTTTGTGCTGTGGCTGAAAACCACCACATGATTGTTCCCTCCGATTGACGAGTAACTTTTTTCAAGGTCCTCTATGTCCTCCTTGAGATAACTTGAAAGATTGTTGTATCCTATCGAATATACGATGAAGACCCTCTTCGGTCCCTGCTGCTCTACCTGCTCACAGGCGAAGATTGCGGCAAGGAGGACCGGAATCAGAATCGCCTTGCCGATGAGTCTTGCGTATATGTCGGAAAAAATATTCATTTGCACGTGGTAAAATAGGACTGCAAATATATGTAAATTTCAGCGATTTCGTATATTTGTCACATTGTCGTAATTAATAATGCAAAATATATGAAAACAATTGTCAGAATGATTGCAATCGCAGGAATATCCGCATCTGCGCTATCATGTGCCGGCGGACAGGAGGATTTCAAATACCTCGTAGATGAATTTGCCGACCTCAAGATAATGAGGTATCAGGTTCCCGGATGGGACGACCTTACTCTCCAGCAGAAGGAATATGTGTATCATCTTGCAGAAGCGGCAAAATATGGCCGTGACATCATCTGGATGCAGAACTGCCGTTACAATCTCCCGGTCAGGAAGACTTTGGAGACCATTCTTGAGAATTACAATGGTGACCGTCAGTGCGAGGATTTCAAACATTTCGAGATATATGCTAAGAGAGTCTTCTTCAGCAACGGAGTCCATCACCATTATGCCGAAGACAAGTTCTTCCCTGTGTGCAGCAAGGAATATTTTGCGGAACTGATGAAAGCAGTCGACGCATATGACCAGCGTGTCCTTACATTCATATATGATTATGACGCGTGCCCTCAACGCAAGTCCACCGACAAGACGAAGGATATAGTCGTCGAGTCTGCCGTGAACTTCTACGAAGGCGTGACAAAGGAAGAAGTGGAGGACTTTTATGCAAAGATGGTCGACCCTGCAGACAAGACTCCGGTGTCATACGGTCTTAACAGCAAGGTTGTCAAAGGTGCTGACGGAAAGATATATGAGGAAGTATATAAGGTAGGCGGTCTTTATGGCCCTGCTCTGGAGAAGATATGCGCAGAACTTGAAAAGGCTGCACTTGTGGCGGAGAATGACACCCAGAAGGAATGTATCGCTGACCTTATCGAGTATTACAGGACCGGCGACCTTGAACTTTGGGATAAGTACAATATCAAGTGGGTGAAGGATACCCTCGGTACTGTAGACTTTGTTAACGGCTTTGTGGAGGACTACAATGACCCTCTGGGACGCAAGGCTACATGGGAAGGTCTGGTGAACTTCAAGGACAAGGAGGCGTCGCGCCGCACGGAACTCATCAGTGAGAACGCACAGTGGTTCGAGGATAATTCACCGGTTGACTCCCGTTTCAAGAAACCTCAGGTGAAGGGAGTGACGGCAAAGGTCATCAATGTGGCAACTCTTGCAGGTGACTGCTATCCTGCCGCTCCGATCGGTATCAATCTTCCGAATGCAGACTGGATCCGTCGTGAACATGGTTCCAAATCCGTGACTATTGCAAATCTTACCTCTGCATACAGCAAGGCTGCACAGGAGGCTCCTAAGGGAATGTTGGGAGAGTTTGCATGGTCAGAGGAGGAGATTGCCCTTGAGAAGAAATACGGCGACATCACCGGTGACCTTCATACCGATCTCCACGAGTGTCTCGGCCACGGTTCAGGCCAACTTCTTCCGACCACATCTCCTAATGCACTCGGAGAGTACAGTTCTACGCTTGAGGAGGCACGTGCAGACCTGTTCGGACTTTACTATCTGGCGGACCCTAAACTTGTGGAACTTGGCATCATTCCGGATATGGAAGCGTACAAGGCTCAGTATCAGTCATATATCCGTAACGGTCTCTTTACTCAGTTCACCCGTATCGAACTTGGCAAGAAGAACACCGAGGCGCATATGCAGAACCGCAAACTTATTGCTGACTGGTGCTATGAGAAGGGCCTGGCAGACAATGTCATAGAAAAGAAGGTTCGCGACGGCAAGACATATTTCGTTGTAAATGACTTCGAGGCTCTCCGTTCTCTGTTTGCAGAACTTCTGGCAGAGGTGCAGCGTATCAAGTCAGAGGGCGATTTCGAGGCAGGAAAGGCTCTTGTCGAGAAATATGCGGTCAATATCGATCCTGAACTTCACAAGGAGGTCAAAGATCGTTATAATGCACTCCGACTCAGACCTTATGGAGGTTTCCTCAATCCTGAAATCGTTCCGGTGAAGAAGTCCGGCAAGGTGGTTGACTACAAGATCGTCTACAACGACAACTATCTCGACCAGATGCTTCAGTACGGCAAGAAATACTCTACTCTGTAAAGCCTGATCACTGTCATTGACAAGACTTGTAATAGTCATTCGACCGAACCTGATCACTGTCATTTCGACCGAGCGAAGCGAGTGGAGAAATCTAATACCAAAGTCCGTATCCTCAAGGACTATAACTACTACCTCCGCATGGAGCGTGCGATGTCACAGAATACTGTGGCATCGTACTGCTCTGATGTGGGACATTTCCTCGATTTCTTCGACGGTACCCTGTCAGATGTGTCCCATGAAGATGTGCAGATGTTCCTGACATCCCTGACATGCTCATCAAAACGCTCTCAGGCCCGCATGCTCAGTGCCCTAAGGTCTTTCTTTAAATGGCTCGTCCTTGAAGGACTCATGAAGGACAACCCTTGTGACAAGGTAGAAGGACCTAAACTCGGAAGATATCTTCCTGATGTCCTTTCTGTCGGTGAGGTGACGGCGATAATTGATGCCGTGGATACATCCACCTGGCTTGGACTGCGTGACAAGGCTCTTCTGGAAACCCTTTACGGATGTGGACTCCGCGTTTCCGAGGCGGTCGGTCTCAAGATACCTCTCATGTATCTGGACGAAGGATTCATCCGTATAATAGGAAAAGGAAACAAGGAGCGTCTGGTGCCGGTCGGTGAAGTGGCATCCGACGCCTTGCTCAAGTATCTTGAAGAACGGCCGATGGAGTTTTCAAGGTCGGAATATGTCTTTGTAAACAGATATGGCACACCATTGAGCCGTGTCTCGGCATTCAAGACGGTGAAGAACATGGCGCTTCTGGCCGGGGTCAGGAAAAATATTTCCCCACATACATTCAGACATTCCTTTGCCACTCATCTCATAGAGAACGGTGCAGATATACGTCTGGTGCAGGAAATGCTCGGCCATGAGAGTGTCTCGACAACTGAGATATATACTCACATCGACACATCCACATGGCATTCCGTCATCGCGCAACACCATCCGAGGCGCTGATTTCCGCTATACGGGAAGTCCCTTCTCTTAATATTTCGATCGGAATGTCTTATTTTCTACTGTCATTTCGAGCGGAACGTAGTGGAGTCGAGAAATCTTTCTATCTTTGCACCCAAATTTACAGATCATGGACAAGAACAGTTATGCATTGGGCATGAGCATTGCCCACAATATGATGTCATCAGGCATCCAGTCGATCGAATTTGATGATTTCGTAGCAGGAGTCAAGGCTATCCTCACAGGTTCGGAACCTGCAGTATCCTTCCAGGAGGCCAGTGAACTCCTCAACAAGTATTTCGCTGAAATAGAGGCAGAGCAGAAGGCTCAGGCTGAGGCTATGAGCGCAGCAATGCGTGAAGAAGGCGAGGCGTTCCTCAAGTTCAACGCAGAGCAGGAGGGAGTGGTAGTGCTTCCAAGCGGTCTTCAATATAAGGTCATCACGGAAGGTTCAGGCAAGAAGCCGTCTGCAACCGACAAGGTGAAATGCCACTACGAAGGAACTCTCCTCAACGGAGTGAAGTTCGACAGTTCATATGACAGGAACGAACCTGCAGTGTTCGGTCTCAATCAGGTCATCCCTGGCTGGACAGAGGGTGTACAACTCATGAGCGAAGGCTCCAAGTATGAGTTCTATATTCCATACGACCTTGCTTATGGTGCTCACGGTGCCCCTGGCGCCATCCCGCCATATGCGACCCTTAAGTTTGTCGTAGAACTCCTCGAAGTTCTCTAATCCCTCATTCAGACTTTAACCGACGTTCAGACTTTAACCGACGTTCAAACTTTAACCCGTCATTCCCGGCTTGACCGGGAATCTACACCATGGACTTCCTTCAGATATTCACACTAATCACAGGCGTAATCTACATCATCCTGGAGATACGCCAGAAGAACTTCATGTGGGTAGTGGGTATCTTCACAAGTCTTGCGGCAATGTGGGTGTTCTTCCGTCAGGGGCTTTATGCCTCTTTCGGTCTGAACACCTATTATTTTATCACCGCATTCATCGGTCTGTGGCATTGGAGACGTGACAAGAAGACGCTTTCCTCTACTGACGACATCATCTGCCTCAACCGCCTGACTCCAAAGACGGTGGCATTGAGTGCCCTGGCGATGATGCTCGGTGTCGCGGCCCTTTCATGGGGAATGGAATATCTGAACAATACAGGTCTTCTGACCGAGAACCCGATGTCGCTTCTCGATTCATCAGTTGCCGTTCTCAGCGCGATTGCGACGTGGTGGCTTGTGAAATCGTACAAGGAGCAGTGGCTTCTCTGGATAGTTGCCGACACCCTGAGTGTCTTGCTTTGTGCGATGCAGCAGATGTGGTGGATGTCGGCTCTGTATGTCGCATATGTGGCTGCGGCGGTATATGGATTCAGTTATTGGAAGAAACACGGAGTCTATGGCATATAAGGATAATTACCCGTCGAAACTGCTCGAGGAGGCAGTGGATGCTATAAGTTCTCTTCCCGGAGTAGGACGCAGGAGTGCGCTGCGTCTTGCATTGCATCTGCTCAAGCAGCCTCAGGAGAATGTTCATCATTTCGCGAAGTCCATTGTGAATCTTCGGGATGAAGTAAGGTATTGCCGCGAGTGCAGGATGATATCGGACGAAGACATCTGTTCCATCTGTGCCGACAAGTCGCGTGACCATAATCTGATATGTGTCGTGGAGACAGTGCGCGATGTGATGAGTATAGAGAATACCGGACAATATCACGGCATATATCACGTTCTTGGCGGTATAATCTCACCGATCAACGGAGTCGGACCGTCAGACCTTACCATAAGGGAACTTGTCCATAGGGTGTCGTCGGCAATGGACGAAGGTGAAGGAAACCGGAAATTGGAGGTGATTCTTGCCCTTAGCGGAGACGTGGAAGGGGAGACTACTTCCTTTTATATATACAGGCAACTTTCGCAATATGATGTCAAGGTGACTTCTCTGGCCCGTGGACTCGGATTCGGAGACGACCTTGAATATGCGGACGAACTGACCCTCGGCCGTTCGATTGTGAACCGTCAGGAGTTCCGCCCATGATTGAATGACATGATAATAACCAACAGTAATCTTATATGAAGAAGATCTTTTTAATCTTTACGGCAGCGCTTGCGGTCGCTTGCGCTCAGAAAAATTACGAGAGCAGTGTACTCAACGTCGTTCCTTATCCTAATGAAGTTGAGATAGGTGAGGGCGTGTTTGATGCCAAAGGTGTACCTGTGACATATGCAGAGGCGATAGATGAGGCTTCCGTCAATGTCATACGACTCTTTGCGGAGAAACTTTCGCAGGTGAGTGGTGTCGAAAATGCTCTTGAGGTGGGTTCGGCCGACAAGGGTATTGTGTTTGAATATGTGGAATCGATGCCGGATGAGACATATGTCCTCGATATCAGACCGGAAATCCTGAAGGTAAAGGCATCAGGACTGAGAGGTTTCAATTATGCCATCCAGACCATGAAGCAACTTCTTCCAGTAGAGATTTTCGGTAATGAACCTGCACCGAGGGCGTCATGGACAATGCAGTGTGCCTATATCAATGATGCTCCAAGGTTCTCTTACCGTGGTATGCATCTGGACGAATGTCGTCATTTCTTCGGAATTGACGAGGTTAAGAGATATCTCGATATCATGGAGGTCCACAAACTCAACAAATTCCACTGGCATCTCACTGAAGACCAGGGCTGGAGGATCGAGATAAAGAAATATCCGCGTCTTACGGAGGTCGGTGCCGTCAGAAAAGGTACATGCATCAAGAAGGACTTCACCACTCACGATGGAGTACCGTATGGTGAAGGCATGTGGTACACTCAGGACCAGATCCGCGAGGTCGTGGCCTATGCCGCTTCCAAGGGTATAGATGTGATTCCTGAAGTCGATCTCCCGGGTCATATGATCGCAGCCCTTGCTGCATATCCTGAACTCGGCTGTACAGGAGGTCCATATGAGGTGTGGACACGTTGGGGTGTTTCTGAGGATCTTCTTTGCGCAGGAAATGAGAAGGTATATGAGTTCCTCGAGGATGTTCTTGCAGAGGTATGCGAACTTTTCCCAAGTGAATATATACATATAGGTGGGGACGAGTGCCCTAAGGTACGTTGGGAACAGTGTCCTAAGTGCCAGGCCAAGATCAAGGCTCTGGGTCTGAAGGACAAGGACGGTCACAAGGCAGAGCATTTTCTCCAGAGCCATGTGATGTCGAGGATGGAGAAGTTCCTGAACTCCAAGGGCCGCAAGGTCATCGGCTGGGACGAACTTCTTGAGGGCGAGGCTGCTCCTAACTCTACCATCATGTCGTGGAGAGGTGAGGCAGGTGGTCTTGAGGCGACAAGACTCGGCCATGACGCCATCATGACTCCTAACACTTATTTCTATCTTGATTATTATCAGTCTGCCGATCTTGAAAACGAACCTTTCGGTATCGGAGGCTACCTTCCGGTGGAGTTGTGCTATTCATATGAGCCTTATCCTGCGGATATGACAGATGAGCAGAAGAAACATATCCTCGGAGTTCAGGCAAATATGTGGACTGAATATATCGCGGAAGCGGACCATCTCTATTATATGCTCCTTCCTCGTATGGCTGCCCTCTCTGAGGTACAGTGGTGTGCGTCGGAACGCAAGGACTGGAACCGTTTCCGTAATGCGGCAGGCAATTTCTGCTCTATCTATAAGACAATGGGCTACAACTTCGCTACTCATATTCTGCAGGTTTCCGGCAATGTGACTGCTGACGTGGAGAATAAGTCCGTTGTTGTAGAACTGAATGCTCCAGCAAATGCCGTGGTGCGTTATACATTGGACGGCAAGACTCCCGGCAGATTCTCGAAAGTATATGAAGGCCCTCTGGAAATTTCCGAGGACTGCACCCTCAGGGCGGTGGTTGATATTGACGGAGTGACCCCGAGAGAGTATTTCCGCAAGTTCGAGTTCCACAAGGCAGTGAGCAAGGAGGTGAAGACTTCGTTGGAGCCGAGCCGTATTTATGCGTCTAAACATTCATATGGTCTTGTGGACGGCATCAGAGGACTTCAGGCATTCAAGAACGGAGACTGGGTCGGTTGGAGAAAGACGGTGGATATTGTGGTGGACATGGAAGAAGCAGAACCATACAGCAGTGTTACTGTAGGTGCCTTGAGCGATGTTTCCTCACATATATTCTATCCTTCAAGACTTGCCGTGTCCATCTCTGAAGATGGTGAGAACTATACCGAGGTCGCATCGCAGGAATATGAGGCTGAGGCGGCGGATGGCCCGGCGGTTTCAGGGGATTTCACTCTCGATTTCCCTGAGACTTCAGCGAGATATGTCAAAGTCACAGGAGTTCCGTTGGCCGCAATGCCTCAGTGGCATGCATATGCGGGACATCCGGCCTTCCTGTTTCTGGATGAAATCATTGTGAAATAGTCATTTTCTTGTTACTTTGACAAAAAAATAATACATTTGCAGGCTTGTGTTTTGTAACACAGGCCTGTTTCGTGTAAAGTCAAACCTTTCCGCCCCGTCTGGGACGGACAAAAAATACGGGAGGAGATGCTATGATTGAGATCTTCTACAAGGATAACGGACAGATGATGGTTTCCCAGTCGGAAGCCGATCTCGTGACTATTCCCTATGACAAAGTTATATGGATAGACCTCTTTTCTCCTACCGGTGAGGAAAAGAGGAGTGTTGAGCATTTTCTGGGTACAACTATCCAGAACAGGGCGCAGGCAGAGGAGATCGAGATATCTTCACGTTTCTCTGAAACAGATCAGGCCATTTTCGCCAATACGAGTTTCCTTATTCCCGGACCGGACGAATATACGGAAGAGACAGTGTCGTTCATTCTCACAGACAACATACTCACTACATTGAGAGAATGCCCTCTGAAAAGTTTTACCGACCTTCAGAGGCGCCTTATGGCGTTTCCTAAAATTTATGATTCCGGACATGTGGCATTCCTGAGCATATTGGAGAACCGTATCGACCTTGATGCCGACATGGTGGAGTTGCTCTCCAAGGAGATCAATCAGTACAACAGGAAGGTGAGCGTAGGAGAGGATATAAGCGAGGAATTCCTTATTGACATAAACATCATCCAGGAAAACACGATGCTCATCCGTGAGAATATCATTGACAAGCAGAGGGTTATCTCCAGCATCCTCAAGAGCGCAAACTATCCTCAGGAGTACCGTTCCCGTCTGAATGTTCTTCTAAAGGACATATCCTCGCTGATTAATCACACCGACTTCGGCTTCGAGCGTCTGGAGTATCTTCAGAACACAGTTCTCGGTATCATCAACCTCGACCAGAACAAGATCATGAAGGTGTTCACCCTTGTGTCCCTCATGCTCATGCCACCGACTCTCATTGCGAGTTTCTTCGGTATGAACATCCAGTTCGGCTGGTTCATCGGTCACTCCTACTGGACATGGTTCATCGTCCTTCTCCTGATGACCCTGTCCACCATCGTAATATTCTGGATATTCAAGAAACGCAAGATGTTCTGATCATTTCTGGATTCCGACTTATATTTCAACCATCGCTTAGTTGCGGTGGTTTTTTGTTTTTATGATCTTGGTACTTAGTTTGATATGTTTCCTGTCGGGATTTTCCGGCAGAAAAACTCATTGATTATTGAAATGATAACTATTGTAAATTATGGAAACAGGAAATGTTTATGAATCTCCGAAGATGGAGATTGTGGAAATGTATACGGAACAGGCTGTACTCAGTGCCAGTCTTACAGGAGAAGGTATAAATGAATGGGAAAATATGTAGATGATATGAGGTATATGATATATATCATGGCATTGGCCATGGCACTTCTGACTGTATCATGTCAGAAGAACGGATTTGAGACAGAAGTTGATGACGGTGTGGGACCTGTCAGGACATTGCTCGTGGGGGTTGCGGAAGATCCGGATACCCGTGTGGGGTTTGACGGCAGCAACTCGTTCTATTGGCATAAAGGGGACAAGATCGGAGTGCTCACAGAGAACGGATTCAAGGAAATGACCTTGAATGACGGGTATGAAGGACAGGCTTCCGGTGTGTTTACCGGTGTTTTTGAAGAAGAAATGGGGGATTATGTGATTTATCCTCATGGCGCACATGTGATGGGAGACGGAGAACTTGTCTATGTCTTGCCTTCAATCTATTCATATGCTTCACTTGAAGGTGATGCCAACAGTTTCAACCCTCCTATGGCAGGAAGGATCGATGGCGGAAGCGGCATGCTTAATCATCTGGCAAGTTTCTTCAAGATAAGTGTTGAAAATATTCCTGCTGGAGGCGATGATATGAAGTTCGTGTTCACTGCTGACCGACGGATCACAGGTGAGTTTCTGATTGACCTTACGGCAGAAACTCCGGTGATGGTGACTGATGATGCAGAAGGGAATACTGTCACGATTGACTTCAGCAATACTGTGGCCGGGAGTCAAGGCCACTTCTATATTCCTGCTCCGGTCGGAACATACGGGACGATTACAGCAGAAGTATTGGACGGCGAAACCTCTCTTGTTAGCAAGACGTGGACAGGCCAGACGGTAAGCCGCAAGACTCCTAAGCAGGGAAATATGGCGGTGGATTATGTCGCTACGGTGAACGGAGCGATATACAAGACGTTTCAAGAGGCACTGGATGCTGCTGACGGTGAGACTATTACGATTGTGAAGGACCTGACTCTCGATTCTCCTGTCGTGGTCGCACAAGGCAGTATTGTCTCGCTTGATCTCGGAGGCAATACCTTGTCTGGAATAGCGACATCTGCTCAGTCATCAAGTCTTCTTACGGTCAGAACCGGTGGCGAACTGACTATCAGAAACGGTACGGTATCGTTTGCCGCTACTTCTCCTGATACCCAGTGGGGAGGTGAAGGGCAGTCTCCATATCCGGGATATGCCAATAATACGATCAGTAATTCCGGGACGCTGACCATAGAAAATGCAGTTCTTGAAAACAGGACAAGTAAGGGTGGAGCCTCGTATGTTATTGATAATTATAGCGGTGCGAAACTGATAGTGAATGAAGGTAGCGTGATTACCCAGTCCGGTGGCGACATTGCGGTACGTATGTTCAATGGCGGAAGCGGGTCTGTAGATGTCATTGTCAACGGAGGTGAAATAACAGGCTACCGGGCCGTCTGGATACAGTTGGCATCCAATGATGCATCGGTTGCACCGGTCATGTCTCTGACGGTTACTGGAGGTACTCTGACAAGCAACGATTCCACCTATAAGCAGGCTGTCTATTCCTATAGTTACGGAAATGATATGAAGAATGTACTCATCAATGTAAGCGGCGGAACCTTCAACGGGGATATAGCCCTCACCGGAGGTGCCAACAAGACGAACCTTGAGACATTGAATATAAGCGGCGGAACTTTCAACGGACTTTGGGGCGACTTCTACAGTTACGGTGCAGAAGATAAGGCTCTCCAGGCAATCAGGGTCAGCGGCGGCTCATTTACTGAAGATCCGACAGATTATCTTGCGCCAGGTTACACTGCAATCCAGACAGAAGGAAGGTGGATAGTCGCTCCGGCAGAATGAGGTCGGTTTCCCGGGAGGTGAGTTTGGTCCATGTGACAATCACCTCCTCCCTCCTAAAATCTATAAGCCTGGGAACCGGTATCAGTTCTCAGGCTTGCTTCTTTATTGAATGTACAATGCCAGTTCCTGACTTACAGACTCTCGATAGTCTCCACCGATAGTCCTGTCGCCTGCGAGATGATATCCACCCCGACACCCAGTTCCTTGAATTTTCGAGCATCTTCCAGTTTCGCTTCTTCCCTGCCTTTTTCCAGACCCTTTTCCAGACCCTCCTCTATTCCGTCCTCCCTGGCAGCAGCAAGTTCTCCGCGTCTTCTTTTTTCGTCGTACATATCCTTGTCGTATTGTTCTCGTTTCGTGGTGCTGAATCCTCCGATTGTCATCGCATCGAGTATGCTCTTGCAAGGGCTTTCTA
>SUYY01000059.1 GCA_015060205.1 Bacteroidales bacterium | reverse complement strand
AACCTGGTTCAATATTACCGTCGGCCACAAAGCCTACTTCCGCAAGTTCAAGAAAGACTACGGCGAGAAATTCATCGGCGTCGGCATCACCGTAAAAGAGATGCTTGGAGAGGTGAATTAACTGAACTCAACTTAACTATTTGCGCTCTGTGTCAAACAATAAAAGAGCCCTAACTCTTTGACTTTTAATTAGTTAAGAGTTAGGGCTCTTTTTGTGCGGGCGAAGGGAATCGAACCCATACGCCTCTCGGCACCAGATCCTAAGTCTGGCTTGTCTACCAATTTCAACACGCCCGCGAATTCTTTCCGGGTGGAAAGGATTGCAAATGTACGACAAAATATTGAATTTGCAAATTATCAGAAACAGATTCCGAGGCGGACGCTGAAACTCAGCGCGATGTTTGGATTGTAGGTCCCGAACCAGTTCCAGAGTTTGAATCCGTGATGGTAGCCGGTTTCCGCAGGATCTCCGAATGCATAACCTCCCCCGGCCCAGAAATCAGCAAGGAAGCGCTTGTAAACATACTGATACCCTACCGTACCCATCAATGCACCCATACTTGCCAATGACCTGCCATGAGTCACGCTATGACTGTAGTAGTAATGGGAATACATCAGTTCCGGGCGAAGATAGAATCCCTTCAGCGAAAGACCGTCCCTGTCCGGAAGAAAGAACTTATGACCGTATCTTACGGTAAATCCGAGTGGTCTGTTACGATATCTGTCATATCCGGCGCATATGAGGCTTCCGCATATTTCTCCGCTTTGACGGATTTTAGGAAAGGCCCGTTCATATGATATCTTGGTACTTCCTGTAATCCAGGACAGGAATGTTATCTTGACAGAGTTCAGATAGTCCGGACTCTGAGGCTTCTCCAACTCATTCCGCTCGGCCCTGACTGATGCAGCGGACAGAAGCATGATCAGCACCAAGGTAAATCTCAGATATAGTTTCATTGCAAATTATAGTTTCAGGTTGATCGGCCAAATATGCGCAGCATCGCAAATAAAAAAATCGCGTAAACCTTGAGTTTCAAGATGTTACGCGAACTTTGTAGCGGGAGGAGGACTCGAACCTCCGGCCTCCGGGTTATGAGCCCGACGAGCTACCAACTGCTCTATCCCGCGATATTGGACTGCAAATATACGGACTATTTTTGGAATTGCAAATTTTTATTGCAAAAATTTAGATTTCTCGACTCCCTTCGGTCGCTCGTAACCGGCCTGCCGCTTGAGCAACAGCGAAAGAAATGACAGATTAACCTATGAATTCCAGAATTTCCGAAATATTGTCTTTACCGAATGACTTCTGCTCGCCGGTAGAGAGATTCTTCACATTGATAATCCCTTCTGCAACCTCATTGCCGCCGACGATGGACAGGAAAGGAATGGACTTCTTGTCGGCATAGTCGAACTGCTTCTTCAGTTTGGTCTGCTCCGGATAGATTTCGCAGGAAACGCCCTGTTCTCTGAGCGATTTGACTATAGGGATAAGATATTTCAATTCCTCGGAACCCATGTTAGCAAAAAGAAGCCTTGTGGTGGATGTCACCTCGGAAGGGAACTTATCCAGACCTTTCAATACATCATATATGCGGTCTGCTCCGAAAGATATTCCCACTCCAGACATATTAGGAAGTCCGAATATTCCGGTAAGATTGTCATATCTTCCACCTCCGCAGATACTTCCGATGGCATAGTCCTTTGCCTTCACCTCAAAAATGGCACCTGTATAATAATTCAGACCTCGTGCGAGAGAAAGATCGATCTCCACCTCAGACCTTACACCTGCAGCATCTATATATCCGAAAAGTTCTTCGAGTTCATCAAGACCTTTGAGACCTGTTTCTGAAACGATGCCTGAAGCAGATTTTCCGCTCATCAGTCCGCGCATCACAGCAATCTTTTCCGACGTGCTTCCCGAAAGGGTCAATACAGGACGTATAACCGATATCGCCTCCTTCGTAAGTCCCTTCTCGGCCATTTCAGCCTCCACAGCCTCAAGCCCGATCTTGTCGATCTTGTCAATTGCAACAGTAATGTCCACGACCTTGTCAGGGAATCCGCAGATCTCCGCCATTCCTGTGAGCACCTTACGGTTGTTTATCTTGACGCATACATTCACATCAAAAAGAGTGAACACGCGGTCGACGATCTGTACCAGTTCAAGTTCGTTCAGTTGAGATGTGGAACCGATGACATCCACGTCACATTGATAAAACTCCCTGTAACGGCCCTTCTGCGGACGGTCGGCACGCCATACCGGCTGAATCTGGAACCTCTTGAACGGAAATGTGATGTCGTTCTGATGCTGAACCACAAAACGTGCAAAAGGCACGGTAAGGTCATAGCGAAGACCCTTCTCGCATACTTTCAGAGAAAGAGCCTTGCTGTTGTATCCGTCCTCCGTACCTTCGACGCGATATTCATCATAATTGATACGTGAAAAAGCATCTCCCGAATTAAGTATTCTGAACAGGAGTTTATCACCTTCCTCACCGTATTTTCCAAGAAGGGTGCTCAGATTCTCCATCGACGGAGTCTCTATTGGAGCATAGCCGTAAGTCTTGAAAACCGAACGGATCGTATCGAAAATATAGTTACGGCCGGCCATTTCTGCCGGTCCGAAATCTCTGGTACCCTTTGGTATGGATGGTTTCTGTGCCATTGCGTCTGTCATTTAATCCTACAAAGATAGTAATAATCTTAAATAACAGACGCAACTGTCCATCAGAATCTGTCATATGCGGCAGGAGTCACCTTTCCGTCCACAGCAACATCCACCTCTATCTCACGCCCGTCCTTGCTCAGTTCTATACGATAGAAGTCACCTGTCGGCGTATGGTAGAATTCCGCATCCCTGTCCGCATAAGGCAGAGCGCCATATTCAGAAGATGCAAGATAATTCTTGACGGCAGCAGGAATATCGGAGAGAAGAACATCATTCTGAGTCATTATCCAATTGCCTGAAGTATCGTAATAAGCCTCATAGTCCACCTCGTTCGGACGCCTGCCGATTTCAAAGGAAACAGACCAGTTCCGACCTTCACGTTCCCACTCTACATCCCTTGCATCAGGATACATAGCCTTGAATTCATTTCGTACTGACTTTGCAGGTACACCGTCATCATACATATCACAGGCCATTGCCGCAAATGAAGCCGCAACAGTCAAAATAAGCATAAATCTTCCAGTTTTCATAATTCATTGTTTTTTAATTAGATAAGCATCATCAAAAACCATGCTTACTCATGGTTAATTTTTAACTTTTCAAAATTATAAATATTTTTTGAAAATTCAAAAAAAATATGACAGAAATCTTATTGGTTTTAAATGAAACTTTATCTACCTTTGGGGTTCATTTTTCCGCATGATTATGGACAAGACACTATATCTGATAGACGGGCACTCCCTGATATTCAAAATGTACTATGCATTTCTCAGGCACCCTATGATCAATTCCAAGGGATATGACACATCCATCCTGTTCGGATTCACCAAATATATACTCGAACTGATAGAACGGGAGAAGCCGACCCATCTTGCAGTCGCATTCGATCCTCCGGGAGGAACATTCAGACATGAGATGTTTCCTGAGTACAAAGGGACCCGCGATGCCACTCCTCAACTGGTGATTGACGCTTTGGAGCCATTGTGCGATATATGCAGAGCCATGGGCATACCAGTGCTGATGGTAAAGGGCTTTGAAGCGGACGATGTGATAGGTTCCATGGCGAAAAGAGCGGAAAAGGAAGGCTTCAAGGTATATATGGTCACGCCGGACAAGGACTACGGCCAACTCATATCACCGGACATAATCCAGTACAAACCGGGGAAGGCCGGAAGCGAAAGCGAACTGATCGATACAGGAAAGATATGCGAAAAATATGGAATCGACAATCCTGAACAGGTCATAGAGATACTGACCCTTTGCGGTGATGCTTCAGATAACGTACCAGGGGTGAAAGGCATAGGAGAAGTCGGTGCCGGAAAACTCATTGCGAAGTTCGGCACGGTGGAAAACATATATGCAAACCTTGACCAACTGACTCCTAAGCAGAGGGAAGCGATGGAAAACTCGCGCGGTCATATCGGACTCAGCCATGCCCTCGTCACAATAAAGACGGACATAGACCTGGATGTAAGTACCGATGAAATGGCAGTGACCGGCGAATATAGCCCGGAAGTCGCTGACCTTTTCGAAAAATATGAGTTCGGCTCCCTGAGAAAATTCATAGGCAACGTACAGCCGACAGTCCCTAAGGAGGACAAGAGACTCCAGATATCAGTCGCTGACGCATCTTCAGTATGCAAGGCAGCAAAGGCAAAGGGAAGATGTGCTATCCTGACAGAAGGGGAACAGAGCGGTTTTTTCTGCCCGGTCAAACGGATCACCATGGCTGCCCCGGGCAAAGATGAGGAGGAAGCCGTCATAGCATCCGGATCAGTGGAAACATTCAGGGCCATTCTGGAGGATGAGAGCATAAGCAAGTTCGGATATGATCTGAAACATCAGATGAACATCCTGAACTACAACGGAACCGGACTCAAAGGAAGGTTGATGGACATAGAACTGATGCACTACCTTGTCAACCCGGAAAAAAGCCATAAGATTGATATTCTGGCGAAGACATACCTCGGTATAAATCTGGAGGACAACACTTCTGAACAGCAAAAGGTCGAGACCCTGTCCCTTTTTGACGAAGCCCGGGACGAAGAGGAATCCGACCATAGCACGGAAGTGGCGGCATCTCTGCTGCTTGGAGAGAAGATATGGAGCGAAATGGAAGGAATGGACCTCCACAGACTGTACCAGACCATGGAGGAGCCGCTTCTAAAAGTGCTTTCCAAGATGGAACAGACGGGAGTGGAAGTGGATCTGGCACAACTGCGCAGGTTCTCATCCTCTCTTGCCGTTGAACTTAATGAAATTCAGGACAAGGTCAGGAAGATGGCCGACGAACCTAACCTCAACATCCTCTCCCCTATCCAGATCGGCGCCCTTATATTCGAAAAACTCAAACTCGACCCGAGCGTCAAGCCTAAAAAGGGAGTACGGTACAGTTATCCGACCGATGAGGACACCCTGAGCGCACTTGCCGACAAGCATCCTATAATCGACCAGATACTTGAATACAGGGCCGTCAGGAAACTGCTTTCCACATATATCGATCCCCTGCCGGGATATGTCTCGCCTGTCACAGGAAAGATACATACCACCTTCAACCAGGCCCTTACAGCCACGGGACGTCTGAGTTCGTCAAAGCCGAACCTTCAGAACATACCTATCCGCACAGAACGAGGCAAGGAAATCAGGAAGGCATTCATCCCGAGCACCCCTCAGGGTCTGATAGTCTCCGCTGACTATTCCCAGATAGAACTGCGCATCATGGCCCATCTGAGTTGCGACAGCCATCTTATAAACGCGTTCAGAAACGGTCAGGACGTACACGCAATCACTGCCGCCAAGATATTCGGCATTGAACCGGAAGAAGTGACTCCCGAGCAGAGACGTATTGCCAAGACCGCAAACTTCGGCATCATGTACGGAATATCTGCATTCGGTCTTTCACAACGACTGGGAATATCCAGAGTCGAAGCCAAGAGAATAATAGAGGACTACTTCGAAAAATTCCCTGCAATATCGTCCTTCATCGAGGACACCCTCGCATCAGCACGTGAGAACGGCTATGTCGAGACCCTTTTCGGACGAAGGAGATACCTGCCGGAAATAAACTCCAGAAACGGCACCGTACGTTCCCTTGCCGAAAGAACCGCAATAAATGCACCTATACAGGGTACATCTGCAGACATCATCAAACTTGCAATGATAAACGTGGACAGACGCCTCAAGGATGAAGGTCTCCAAAGCAGAATGATACTGCAGATTCATGACGAACTCCTGTTTGACGCCATCCCGGAAGAGACAGACACCCTCAAAAGGATCGTCGTGGAGGAAATGGAAAGAGTAATAACACTGTCAATACCTTTAACCGTAGAATGTAATCATGGAAACAACTGGCTCGAAGCTCACTAACATGCCTGATGCCGATCTGGTCAGACTTGCAATGGAGCAGAATCAGGCGGCATTCATCGTGCTCTACACCAGATACAATGCAGGTGTGAAAAGTCACATATCACGATATGTCGCCCAGAAGGAAGACATCGAGGACATATGTCTGGAAAGTTTCCAGAAGGCATTTTCTCAGATAGGCACATACAATCCGGAATATAAGTTTTCCACCTGGCTTTATCGCATTGCCCGCAACACCGCATTTGACCATCTCAGCAGGCATGACAGGGAAAAGAACTATATACCGACGACCTCAATCAACGAAGACCTGGGAGAACTGAAGGACATACCTGCGACGATGCATAACCCGGAAGAGGATATCATAAACCAGCAGGAATATGACAAATGGCTGAACAACATCGAAAAACTCAAGGGAGACTATCATGTGGTAGCCAAGATGAATCTGATAGACAACTTCGGATACAAGGAGATTGCAGATGCTCTTGACATGCCGATCAATACGGTCAAGACAAAGATACGCAGAGCGAAGGCAATGCTGCTGAAGATGATGGACTATTCCGACGAACTTCTTTAACCGGCCCGTTCAGGCATTAAAAGAATGAAAAGATGACATTTCAAGAATTTAAAGAGATAATCCTGGAAAAATTCCCCGAAACGACTGCCCGAGAGTTGGAGCAGTTCGAGATGATGGACGCCATCTACAGGGACTGGAATTCAAAGATAAACGTGATATCCCGCAAGGATATGGATGAACTGTACAGACACCATGTTCTTCACTCTCTAGGCATTGCCGCATTCCTAAAGACAAATATGCCCGACGTATACGACAGGCTCCGTGGAGAGGGACCGTACAGCGTGGCGGAGCCGTTGAAGATACTTGACCTCGGCACAGGCGGCGGGTTCCCTGGAGTTCCTCTTGCCATAATGTTCCCTCATGCGTCATTCACCCTGTGCGATTCCATAGGAAAGAAGACCATCGTGGCGGGTGAAGCAAGCAAAGCGCTTGGACTTCAGAATGTAAAGGTAGTAAATGCACGTGCTGAATCCCTGCCGGAGACATTCGACTACATAGTCTCACGCGCAGTCACTTCACTCGACAATTTCATTCCATGGGTAAAAGGAAAATATTCCGAAGGCATATTGTATCTCAAGGGCGGGGACCTTGCAGAAGAAATATCAGCAGCAATGTCCAGACACAAGATAAGGAAGGGTTCTGTCCATCAATGGGCCATATCTTCCTGGACCGATGACCCTTTCTTCGAAACCAAATATGTCATTCACATAGAAAAGTGAAAAATATTTTGCAATTAAATTCAAAAACACTACCTTTGCACTCCCAAAAAGTGGAAATATAAAAATATCTAGATATGAAAAGAACATTCCAACCATCACAGCGCAAGCGTCGCAACAAACATGGCTTCCGCGAGCGCATGTCGACTCCGAACGGACGTCGCGTATTGGCTGCTCGCCGTCGTCGCGGCCGCAAGAAACTGACCGTCTCATCTGAGGACAGGTGGTAAGACATCAAGAACCCGACCGAGAGGCCGGGTTTCTTTATTTTATATGGTTCCCCAACGCAAGTATTTGCTATATTTGCATCCGTTAAACGAATTTGACATGAACAGGACAATCATCACAGTGGTCGGAAAAGACACTGTAGGCATCATCGCCAAGGTCTGCACCTACATGGCAGACAATCAGATCAACATTCTGGACATATCACAGACCATCATCCAGGGCTTCTTCAACATGATGATGATAGTCGACACCTCCAGAATGACAATCGACTATGCAAAAATGACTGACGAGATCACCAGACTCGGCGAGAAGACCGGAGTGCAGATCAAGTGTCAGAGAGAAGAGATTTTCGACAAGATGCATAGAATCTAAGGCCATGATAAACATACATGAGGTCATAGAGACCAACAACATGATAGAGCACGA
Source organism: Bacteroidales bacterium (assembly GCA_015060205.1). Taxonomy (GTDB): domain Bacteria; phylum Bacteroidota; class Bacteroidia; order Bacteroidales; family UBA932; genus Cryptobacteroides. Next base: position 6,699 of record SUYY01000059.1, on the reverse strand, counting down.
CAATCTGGACGTGCGCACGATCACAATCGGAATCAGCCTTCTTGACTGCGCATGCAGCACTGTGAGTGAAACATGCGTCAGAATAACTGAGAAGATACTCAGAATCGCCGGCAACCTTGCCAAAACGGCGGAAGATATCTCGAAGGAATACGGTATTCCTATTGTAAATAAAAGAATATCCATAACTCCCATATCACTGGTGGGAGCATCATGCTGCAAGACCCCTGCAGATTACGTGGAGATCGCCAAGGCTCTTGATGCTGTCGCCGGGCAGGTCGGAGTGAATTTCCTCGGCGGTTATTCCGCTGTTGTATCCAAGGGACTTACCCAAAGCGACAAGTTACTTATCGCATCGATCCCCGAGGCACTTGCATGCACAAGCCGCATATGCAGCAGCGTGAACATAGGTTCCACAAAGACAGGTATAAACATGGATGCTGTGAGACTGATGGGTGAAACCATCAAGGAGACAGCAAGACTTACGGCAGACAAGGACTCTTTCGGCTGTGCGAAACTGGTAGTGCTCTGCAATGCTCCTGACGACAACCCTTTCATGGCCGGAGCATTCCACGGTGTGACAGAGGCGGATGCGATAATAAACGTAGGCGTAAGCGGCCCGGGAGTAGTGAAATATGCACTGGAAAAAGTCCGCGGAGAGAGTTTCGAAGTGCTTTGCGAGACCATTAAAAGGACTGCATTCAAGATTACCAGAGTGGGACAACTTGTAGCGCAGGAAGCCTCACGCAGGCTTGGCATTCCGTTCGGAATCATTGACCTGTCTCTTGCTCCGACCCCAGCGATCGGAGACAGTGTTGCGGAAATTCTTGAGGAAATAGGTCTTGAAAAAGCCGGTGCTCCAGGAACGACAGCAGCCCTCGCCCTTCTGAACGACCAGGTAAAGAAAGGAGGAGTGATGGCCTCATCATACGTGGGAGGTCTGAGCGGAGCATTCATCCCTGTAAGCGAAGACCAGGGAATGATTGATGCGGCAAGATGCGGAGCGCTGACAATAGAGAAACTCGAGGCAATGACATGTGTCTGCTCTGTAGGTCTGGACATGATAGCCATCCCTGGCAAGACCCCTGCGAGCACAATTGCAGGAATCATTGCCGACGAGGCTGCAATAGGCATGATCAATCAGAAGACAACTGCAGTGAGAATCATCCCGGTGGAAGGCAAGGACGTCGGAGATACCGTAGAGTTCGGAGGCCTTCTTGGATATGCCCCTGTCATGCCTGTCAACGGATACAGTTGCGAAGCGTTCATTTCTCGCCAGGGACGTATACCTGCACCTATACACAGTTTCAAGAACTAAGATGGAGAATCACGAGAAATTCATGAGGGAGGCCTTGAGGGAGGCTCACAATGCTGGCGCAGAGGACGAAGTGCCTATCGGTGCCGTCATAGTCTGGAACGGACGCATCATTGCCAAAGGGCATAATATGACCGAACGTCTTGCCGACCCCACAGCACATGCAGAAATGATAGCGATTACTGCAGCGACAGAGGCCGTGGGAGGCAAATACCTGAATGACTGCACATTATATGTCACAGTCGAGCCTTGTCCCATGTGTGCCGGAGCGTTGGCATGGTCTCAGATAGGAAGGGTTGTATACGGCGCGTCCGACCCGAAACGAGGATTTTCGGGATTCTCACCGTCTCTGATGCACCCTAAGACCGAGGTAATTTCAGGAATACTTGCCGACGAATGCGGCAATACTGTCTCTGAATTCTTCAAGAACAAACGATGACAAGATCATGGAATGGCTTGAAGGACTTGGACTTACAGGACTTTTTATCGGCACCTTTCTGGCGGCGACAATAATTCCGTTCAGTTCCGATGCCCTCTATCTTGCAATACTCGCAGCAACTGCAAACCCTGTCGGATGCCTTCTGGTCGGCACCCTTGGAAACTGGCTTGGCAGTGTACTGACATACTGGATAGGATGGATAGGCAGATGGGAGTGGATAGAGAAATGGTTCAAGGTGAAGAGGGAGACACTGTCGAGACAGAAGGAGAAGATCGACCGTTATGGTGTATGGCTTGCTCTTACCGCATGGATTCCATTCATAGGAGACGTAATCGCAATAGCCCTCGGATTCTACAAGACCCGACCGTTCTGGACAATGGTACTGCTCCTTATAGGAAAATTTGCACGATTTCTTGTCTGGAACCTTATCTATGGGCTTATCTAGGGGTTCCTACACAAATCACCCCATATCCTTCTAAAGATTTGCAGAAAAATAAAAATAATGGTATCTTTGCACCTCGGAATTGAGATATGGTGTAACGGTAGCACTACAGATTTTGGTTCTGTCTGTCCAGGTTCGAATCCTGGTATCTCAACCAAAGCAATGACGGAATGCCAATCGGCATTCCGTTTTTTAATAAGAGCAGACCGGTGAAAGTTCACTTTCAAACCGGTCTGCTCTTATTAAAAAACCGCATGATGAACGCAGTGAATCATCGGTCATTGCTTTGAAGTGCCCCCGCGGCAGCGGTAACAGGATGTGCGAACAACGCGAGCAAATCCTGAAGTGCCCCCGCGGCAGCGGTAACAGGATGTGCAAACAACGTGAGCAAATCCTGAAGTGCCCCCGCGGCAGCGGCTACAGTCCCAACTTCTTAAAGAAGTCGTTTCCCTTATCATCCACAAGTATGAACGCAGGGAAATCCTCCACATGAATCTTCCAGATAGCCTCCATTCCGAGTTCAGGATACTCCACGCACTCGATGCTCTTGATATTGTTCTGAGCAAGGATCGCTGCAGGACCTCCTATTGAACCGAGATAGAATCCGCCATATTTCTGGCAGGCATCAGTCACGCACTGAGCACGGTTACCCTTTGCGAGCATTATCATGCTGCCGCCATGGCTCTGGAACAGATCGACATATGAGTCCATACGGCCAGCAGTTGTAGGTCCCATTGAACCACATGCCATTCCTGCAGGAGTCTTTGCCGGACCAGCATAATAGATAGGGTGATCCTTCAGATACTGAGGCATCTCCTCTCCCCTGTCGAGACGTTCCTTTATCTTCGCATGCGCGATGTCGCGGCCTACGATGATTGTACCGTTAAGGCTGAGGCGGGTAGATACCGGATATTTTGTAAGTTCTGCAAGTATATCCTTCATAGGCTGGTCGAGATTGATCTTCACAGCCTCGCCCTCGCCTGCCTGACGGAGTTCCTCAGGAATGAGACGTGCAGGATTGTCATCGAGTTTCTCAATCCAGATACCGTCCTTGTTGATCTTTGCCTTGATATTACGGTCAGCCGAACAACTTACTCCCAGACCAACAGGGCAACTTGCACCGTGGCGTGGCAGGCGGATGATACGCACGTCATGAGCGAAATATTTTCCTCCGAACTGAGCGCCGAGACCGATCTTGTGGGCCTCCTCAAGAACGAGTTTCTCAAGTTCCACATCACGGAATGCACGACCGGTCTCATCACCTGTAGTAGGGAGTGCATCATAGAACTTGGTGGAAGCAAGTTTCACTGTAAGAAGGTTCTTCTCTGCAGAAGTACCTCCGATTACGAATGCCACATGATATGGAGGACAGGCTGCTGTTCCGAGAGTCTTCATCTTCGCCACAAGGAATGGAACGAGAGTCTGAGGATTCAGGATCGCCTTTGTCTCCTGATAGAGATATGTCTTGTTTGCGGAACCGCCTCCCTTTGTCACGCAAAGGAAGTGATACTCAGCGCCATGAGTCGCCTCGATGTCGATCTGAGCCGGAAGATTGCATTTCGTATTGACCTCTTCGTACATAGTGAGAGGAGCGTTCTGCGAATAACGGAGATTCTCTTCAGTATAAGTCTTGTAGACTCCGAGAGAAAGCGCCTCTTCGTCGCAGTAGCCTGTCCACACCTGCTGTCCCTTTTCGCCATGGATGATGGCGGTACCGGTATCCTGGCAGAAAGGAAGTTTACCCTTGCATGCCACTTCAGCATTGCGAAGGAATGTCAAAGCGACATACTTGTCATTCTCAGAAGCCTCCGGATCATTAAGGATCTTGGCTACCATCTCGTTATGCTCCGGACGAAGCATGAATGAAACATCACGGAAAGCCGTATTAGCCATGACTGTAAGACCTTCCTTGGCAATCTTGAGGATTTCATTTCCCTCGAACTCGCCAGTACTTACATACTGCTCCGAACCGGGAATCTTGTAGTATTCAGTCTTGTCCTCTCCCAACTGAAACATCGGTGCATACTTAAATTCAGCCATTTTTTATAATGTTAGTTTGTATTTCCTATTTACAGATCCTCACGTCGCTGCGCTCCTCAGGATGACATAAGTGTCATCTCGATCGAAGTCGAGAGATCTCTTTCAAAGACATAGTACAAATATAGCAAATTAAACGATTCCCGTCCACGAAAACAGCCCTTTTTGTGGACTGCAGGCTCATTTTGATGGTTCTGTCCACGAAAACCGCCCTTTTCATGGACAGCAAACAAAAAGCCACCGCATAAACGCAGTGGCCAATATCTACATGTGAGGATTTTGCTAATTCTCTGAAGAGGCAAGTTCATCATCCAACGGAACGACATTAACGACCTTGTAAGAACCGAAGTTGATGCCATAGTCCTCGACCGCATTTGCCTCTGCATAGGCCTGAGCAATTTCCGGAACGATTATCTGCTGGTGGACCTCCTCTGAAATCACGCCGCCATCCTTGCTAACATAAATACCACTCACAAGCAGTTTTCCTTCGCTTTCATCTTCAATCACAATTTCGCCACTGAAACGGCATCCTCCAGGAACATCAAATGTTTTCAACTTCTCGACAGTTTCTTTCAAAACATCTATCTTGAGAACTTCCACACAATTTTCTTCTTCTGGAGAATACAGAACATAAAATTTCCCTCCGTAAAAGCACTTATTATAAGATAGATAATTATATTGCGTCTCATTCGACTCAGAAACTGTGCATTGCCCACTTTTTGCATCAAATCGCACGATAGCACCATTACAATAGTACTCATAGAGGCCATCTGCGGCGGACAACAAGTAAATTTCTTCCATACCTATTTCCACAACAGTTGATGTTGTCAATTCTCCACCTGCATTATAGACCTTAAATGTAGATTCTTCAATCACAAACAGATAAGCATTATCTCCATATTTTTCAAAGCCTATTAATTGTCCATCAAGCCTCACCTTATCATAGATAAGATCTGAAGATACTTTTCCATATTCTGTAACTACTTTCCAATCTTCTGTGCGGTAGGACCCGGCGACACATATGTTACCACCATATTCCAACAACTGAGGCAGACGGAGGTATTCCAATATATTATCAATGAGTATATCAACAGATTTAACTTCTACCTCGTCGCTTGAATTATATAATCTGCTAACCCGCCAATGATTCTTAAATGACATAAAATAAGCATAGCCCTGGGAGTCCTGCACAATTGTAGAAGCGTTAAATATTGTAGAAGCGTTAAATATTGTAGAAGCGTTATATAAAGGATTACCTATATTATCATTGACTGTCCAACAATAACCATCAGACTTCCTGACAAGCGTATGAGAATGAGGCCCGCCAAGTGGTCCCGAAATACTCTGTAGCGGCACATCAAGGAATCCATCAATAGTAGTATGATATCTGAGTGACGAAAACACATAGATGTATTCACCAAAATCCTTTATAATAGGTTCGTTAATCGTCACATGAATATCTTCCATCAACTTCTTCCTATTCCGCTCGGAATATGTGTCCGGAATTTCGACGCTGAACTTGATTTCCGGGAGCCTGATCTCATTGTTATCATATACAAGGTACAGGGCCTCCTCCTGCTCAAATCCCATTGATGCTTTAGTTCCAGGATCACCGTTCTGCAGATGTGCCATTGCCTTTGCACCGTCAAGGTTCATCTCCTTGATCTGCACTTTGATATCATTGGTGTTAATGGGGTTGCTCAATCCACAGCCTGCCATCATCGACAAGGCCAGCAAACAACATGTAGCTTTAATATATCCTCTCATAGTTTATTTATCTATTTAATTCACAAAATTCACACAAAAAAGCCGGTACATTATGGGTATTCCATCTTTAAATTCAGCCATTTTGTATAGTGTTAGTTTGTATTCCCTATTTACAGATCCTTCGCTGACGCTCAGGATGACAGGGTCATGCTCAGGATGCCACCTAAATCATGCAAATATAACAAATATCCCGGACCCCGTCCACGAAAACGCCCCTTTTTATGGACAGAGCACTCATTTTTCCGTTCCCATCCACAAAAAGGGCCATTTCTATGGACAACAAAAAGCCGGCAGCAAAATTGGAATTTAGTTACCAGTTACGTCATGCCCGGCTTGACCGGGTATCTATAGTTCATCAGGATCTGTCATCATAATAGACTCAGAAGAGTCATTCCACTCGGGGTAGATCGTTTCAACCAATTGTCAGATCCCCGATCAGGTCGGGGATGACGGTAAATCCCGATTTATCGGTGCAAATATATGAAACATTTACGAGGGAATCATCCATTGTATCGCGCTCTGGCATATACGCACATTAATTTTGTCTGAAATTAAACTGAACATATTATGATACCCGCAGGACACACAATTGAAGACATTAAGACCAGAGAAAGAATCATCAGAGACTTTTACCGAGAATGGAAAGAGAAGAATCCATCTCAACGAAAGTTCAACCTTTCGTTGAAGGAATACATCAACATC
>SUYY01000058.1 GCA_015060205.1 Bacteroidales bacterium | reverse complement strand
TGCTATGTGGATCCTGTAAGCCAGGGAACTCGTTGCCACCAACTTGGAATGTACGTGGTGTTCGAATCTCCGTTCAACATGCTCTGCGATTGTCCTCAGCATTACGAGCAGGAGAAGGACTGCACCGGATTCATCGCCAGGATACCGACCGTGTGGGACGAGACCATAGCACTTGACGGAAAGGTGGGTGAATATATTGTCATAGCACGCCGCAACGGGGATAAGTGGTATATCGGCGGCCTGACCGGTCATTCTGCCCGCACCGTGACCCTCGACCTGTCTTTCCTCGGCGAAGGCGACTGGAAGATGGAACTCTTCAAGGACGGACTCAATGCCACCCGCCATGCGGAGGACTATATGAGGACCATTGAAGACGCTTCGAAGACCCTTACCGTGGAAATGGTTCCGGGCGGCGGATTTGCAGCCATCATCTCAAAATAGCAGAATGCGACACAAACCGGAACTGAACAATCCGCACAACTAAGATAACGATAGCCCTCCCCGTCATTTCTCGGAGGACTATCGTCCCTTTTACTGTCATTGCGAGGAGGGCAAAAGCCCGACGTGGCAATCTCCAATTATTAAAAATATTTAAAAACCACGCCAAACCAAAGCACTTATTTGCATAACTCATAATTGTTTTCTAAATTTGCAAGTTGAGGTATTGTTGTTCAAGTATCTTCAGACTAAAACTTAATTCAGATGGTAAAAACATATAGGAATCCCCTTAAGTGTCTTATGGTGATCCTTTTCGCTTTCGCCTTCACGGTACATGCGGAAGCGCAGAATTTTGCTATAAAGACCAACGTGTTGTCAGACGCCACCGGCTCCCTCAACATCGGTCTGGAAGGAAGACTTGCCGAAAAATGGACCCTCGACCTGAGCGGTCATCTTGATCCTTGGACACGCAAGGACGGCTCTCTCCGACGCCATGCTTTCCTCCAGCCCGAGGCAAGATGGTGGTTCTGTGACACCTTCAGCGGTCATTTTCTCGGACTGCATGCTCACGGCGGCATCTTCAACGCCGCAGGAGTCGACACTTCCATGAAATTCCTCACCAATGATTTCTCCCTCTTGAAGGATTCCCGCTATCAGGGCTGGTTTGTCGGTGCCGGAGTCGCCTATGGCTACGACCTCATCCTCGGCCGCCACTGGAACCTTGAGTTCGAGATAGGAGCGGGATATGCCTACACCCGTTACGACCAGTTCGAATGTGAAGAGTGCGGTGCCACTCTGGCAGAAAACATGACCCATCACTACGTCGGCTTCACCAAGGCAGCCATTAGTCTCGTATATTTATTTTAAATGACACCACCCATGAAGAAACTGATTATCACCATTTTAGCCATTATGGGGGGATCATTTGCAACCCTGTCGGCACAAGAAGACACAGCGTGCAGCCTTGTCCGCGAAGGCAAGGAACTCAAAGTCGACCTCAACCTTAACCTTGCAACAGAAGGAGCCAAGAGCAACAGGATGATCGTTCTGACCCCTATGCTTGTCGGGGAGAGCGACACCCTGAACCTTTCATCTATCGGAATCCTCGGAAGAAGAAGATATTTCTATTACGAAAGAAACGAAAAGAGATACCCGGAGGTATTTGAAAACGAGAATTTCCGTACAAACGAGCGTCCGGAAACCTTCAGATGGAGAGAGACCCTGGCATATATGCCGTGGATGGACGGCGCAAGCCTGAAGGTACTCAAGCAGGTCTACGGATGCTGCAACGACCTTCTCGAAGAGAACATTACAGACCTCAAGAAATACAAGGATTATCATCCGGCATTCCAGTGGATCGTACCTGAGGCAGAACTCTCGAAGGTACGCGCACTTCAGGGAAGTGCATTCATCGATTTCGTCGTATCCCAGACAGACATCCGTCCTGACTATCGTGAGAACCGCAGGGAGATCGGAAAGATTCTCAGCACCATCGACTCCCTCAAGGCAGACAGCGACATCACAATGGACACCCTCTACATCAAGGGATTCGCATCGCCTGAGAGCCCTTACAAGAACAACACCCGACTTGCAAAAGGCAGAACACTGGCTCTCAAGGACTATGTCAGCCAACTTTACAAGTTTGACGAAAACTTCATCATCACCTCGTACGAACCGGAGGATTGGGCCGGTCTGAGAAGGTATGTCGAAGAGTCGAACATCGACAACAGAGAGGCTATTCTTGAAATCATCGACTGCGACCTTGAGCCAGACCCTAAGGAATGGAAGTTGAAATCCACATATCCGAAGGAGTATAAGTTCCTCGTGGAGAACTGCTACCCTGCCCTGCGTCACTCAGACTACAGGATCGTGTACAAGATCAGGACATATACCGACATCGAGGAACTCAAGAAGGTATTTCAGGACGCCCCTGCGAAGTTGAGTCTTAGGGAGTTCTTCACCCTGTCCACCACATACGAACCCGGCACAGAGGACTTCAGCAAAGTCTTCGAGGTCGCATCGCTCGTATATCCTGACAACGAGATTGCCAAGTTGAACGCGGCAAATGCAGCGATGAGCGTCAAGGATCTTGACAAGGCAGAAAGATATCTTGCCAAGGCCGGAGATTCACCTGAAGCCACATACGCCCGTGGAGTGCTTGCCGGACTGAACCAGAAATATTCAAAGGCAAAGGAATTGTTTGAAAAGGCAGCGGAAGGTGCAGTCAAAGCATCAAACACCGAGCTTCAGAAGAAGGCACAGCAGGCATCTGCCGAAATGGACGAATTCATAAACTGACAGATAAACTAATCATTAACACTTTTAACAAATTTCATCATGAAAAGGTTTTCATTTTTGATGGCAACTCTTCTGGTTGCAATGACCGGATGCCAGAAGGAGCCACAGCAAAAAACGGAGGCTGAGGGAAACAACATCTACATGACTTTCTCTGTGAAGCCTGTAACAAAAAGCGCAACAGACGGCGAAGGAAACAGCAACTCGGATGCTAATCCTGAAATCGAGGTAGGAAAGGATGTGGAGAACAAGATTTCAAATGTCCAGGTATATCTTCACTCGACGGAGGGCAACATCAAGGCAACAGACGTGAATCTTGTAGGAGGCGGAGTGTATTACACCGCAACATTCAAGGAAGAGCAGATCAAGAAGAATGCAACTTATTCGGTCTATGTGATATGTAATGACACTGAGACCTTGGCAACAGTAGCACCTGACACTCAGACCAAGACAATCTCAGCAACAGCAGTATCCGAACTCAACATTTCAGCTGACAACAACTTCCTTATGACAAATGCAGAGAAGGCTGTAACCATCCAGATCACTGAGGAGAAACTCAACAGTTGCATGAGCCCTGCTACCCCTCTCAACCTCGGAATTGTGGAGGTAGAGCGTACTGTAGCCCGTTTCGACTATGCAAATGCTGAGGCTGACAACCTCTACGAGATTGCAGGAAACACCGTACAGATCAACCTCTGCGAGGCTGCAGTCATCAATGTAAGCAAAGCAAGTTACTATTACCGCCGTGTTGCCACAATAGCAGAAGGCGGTACAGTTTCCGCTGCTGAAATCGGAGGTGTTGAAGGTCCGACAAACTATGTTGTAGACACTGACTGGACCGCCAAGACCACACTCAAGGGAACCTGGGCAAAGGCAACAGCCGCAACACTTTTCACATATCCGCTTGAGGACGAGGACTCATGGAAATGGATCGACATCACCAATCTTACAGAAGATGACAACATTGCAGGTCAGATCAACGGAAGTGCAAACGAGTACCATTTCCTCTCTTATGTTTCCGAGAACACTCTTCCAGGCGTAGAGGCTCAGATCAACGGTCTTTCAACAGGTGTAGTATTCAGAGGATATCTCCACGATGGTACTGCAAAACTCAGCGGCACAGAGAATCTTTATGTATTTGCAAACAAGTACTATGGAAAGTGGGATGCTGTAGAGGCTGTTAAAGACACAGATGTTGCTTTGTCAGCAGCATACGAGGCAGTGAAGGCCAACCCTGCTGACCTTGAAGCATGCGCAAATGCAGGTTTCACAGTATACACTCCGGACTCTAATAACAACTATCCTGTATATTACTACTACTGGAACCGCCACAATGACAATGGTGACAATTTCAAGATGGGCCCTATGGAGTTTGCTGTAGTGCGTAACAATGTATACAAACTCGCAGTTACAAAGATCAACAACTTTGGACACCCTGAAGATCCTGAGGGAGACCCGGATCCGATCAAGCCGGAGAACGAAGACGAGCAGGTAAGACATTACTTCCAGGTATCAGTCAAGGTTCTTCCTTGGACCGTACGTGTTAACAACATTGAGTTCTAAAGACTATGAAAAGATTATCAATCATAATGGCAGCCCTCGTGGTCGTAATCGCAGGTTGCCATAAAGAACTGCAGGGCAATGCCGGAAACGGTATTGACGGCGAGAATGTATTCGTATCATTCAGCATCCAGACTATCGACACCAAAAGTGCAACTGACAATGAAGACGGCAATTACGGTTCTTCAGATGCGACCCCTGACATTGAGGTCGGCAAGGACTACGAGAACAAGATCAGCACTGTCGACATCGTCCTCAGAAGCGGTCCTACTTATGTTTCAGCGACAGCTGTAGAACCAGATGAAGTGGCTGACGCCGATAATGCTAACTACCCTAAGAAATGGGTTGCAAAGTTCAACAGCAGCCTTTTGAAAGCAGGTCAGAAATACGACATCTTTGTCTATGCAAACTGCAATTCAAAGCAAGACCTTGATGCAACATCAAGCGAAAGCATCGACAATATGACAGTAAAGGACAAGTTCTGGATGACCAACGCATACGCTCAGAGTGTCACATTCGATGCAGATGCAACATTCAGCACAAATGAGGATAACCCTACTCATATCGGTGATGTCTATGTGGAAAGGTCAATGGCACGCTTCGACTATAAGCCAAGCGGTGCATTTGAAATCGCAGAAGGAGTGAACATCACTCTTACTGAAGCAGCCCTCATCAACCAGAGCAAGAACTTCTATCTTCTCCGCCGAGTATCTGCCGACGGTACAAACACAGGCTGGTCTGTGGGAGGAGCAGAGACAAAGGTCAATTATGTTGTCGACACCGACTATGCTGCGAAGAATGGCGGATATCAGAACACCGATGCAGAAAATTTCGACAATCACATGTCTCTTGGCATCAACAATCTTACATTCAAGGCTCTTCCTACAGCTTCAGACGAGGCTGACAATTGGGAAGGCGTAGGCGAAGGAGCAGGCAACTTCTACATCTGGCAGTACGCAAAGGAAAACACAATCCCTGGAGCATTTTCAAACCAGGTCAACGGAAACTCTACAGGTGTCATCTTCAGAGGAGAACTCAGCGGTAAGATTGTTACAGATGCAGATGGTGAAACAATTTATGTATTCAATAACATCCTCTATGGAACATGGGCAAACGTCAAGGCGGCCGCTGGGGCTGCCGGGGCTCCTGAGGCTCTGAAGTATGCTTGTGCCGCATGTACCGATGCTGGTGGAAATGTCATCACTGGCAATCTTGCGTCAGCAGGCTTCACAAGCTATCCTGCAGTTGAAAAGGACGGAGACGGAGCAAACCACTACTACGCATACTATTACTACTGGAACCGTCACAACGACAACCTCAATAATCAGGATATGGGCAAGATGGAGTTCGCAGTTGTCCGCAACAATGTGTACAAGCTTTACGTAGGCAGCATCTCCAAGTATGGACATCCAGGTCCTGGCGGCAGCGATCCGGATCCGGTAGACCCTACTGACCCTGACGAGCAGGGAGAATACTATTTCTCTGTGACCGTAAAGGTAGTTCCTTGGGTTGTAAGAGTTAACCATATCGGCTGGTAATAAATGATGAAATTTAAAAGTGTAATATTCGATCCGATCTTCAGGTTGGGGCTTTTGTGCCTCAGCCTGATGGCGGGTCTTAATTCATGCAGTGTGGTCTGGATGGACCAGGAGAACTGTCCGCAGGGGCTGTCCCTGAAATTTGTCTACGACCATAATATGGAATATGCCGATGCCTTCAATCAGAAGGTACACTGCGTGTCCGTATTAGTCTTTGACAAGGACGGCCACCACCTTACAACATTGGTGGAGACCAGCGAAGCCCTCAAGGACGAAGACTACCGCATGAAACTCGATATGGAGCCGGGAGATTACACTTTGGTGGCATACGGAGGACTTCCTTGCGAGGACAGGTCATTCAACATCACTCCTATGGGAACAAGAGCGAACTCCAATCTTCATATAAGCGACCTCTACGCTGAAATGGAGCATGAGGACTTTGTTTCCGACGATGCAAAGCACGATTTCTACCACGGCATGCACAACTTCAGTGTTGCGGCCAAGAAGGTAAGCGAGGAGGAAGTGTCGCTGATAAAGAACACAAACAACATCCGCATTGTGCTCCAGCAACTTAACGGAGAGGAGATGACTGCCGACCAGTTCTCATTCGAAATCACTGACGACAACTCGTACATGAATCATCAGAACGAAGTGATACCTGCAGGAACAGTGACATATCTCCCTTATTCTACAGGAGAGACAACTGTCGGCTCTGCAGAAGACGGCGAGACACCGATCCATGCTGTATACGCAGAGTTCTCGACATCCCGCCTTACAACGGGGACTTCTCCTAAACTTGTCATCAGAAATATTGAAAAGGATAGAGATGTCATCAACATACCTCTGAACACCTATCTTCTCCTGCTCAAGAGCCAGAAATACGACAATATGGACAGCCAGGAGTATCTCGACCGCGAGAGCGACTGGTCCGTAGTGTTCTTCCTTGACCCGGGTCACAGGTGGATCAACACACATATAGTCGTGAACGACTGGACTGTAAGAATAAACAACACTGAACTGTAAAATGAGGCTGAGAGGTTACATACATGCAATAGTAGGACTGTGGATCATATCCATGGTCATCGCGTGCATGTCCTCATGCAGCATGATTTGGTCAGACGAGGAGCAGTTCCCACAGTGCAATATTCAACAGACAGTCACGCTCAATCTGACCATAATCCATCCGGACGCAGGCATCCCGACACGCGCGGACCTCGAATACGACGACCTTGAATATACAAGGAACGAGGCTGCAGTAAAGAACTTGAGCATATTCATCGTGGACCTGAATACAGATGGAAGTGAAAATTACAGCGAGGTCGACTACAGCAGCACCGAGATCGACCCTGCTGAATTCAATGAAGGCATATATTCGATCCGACAGACATTCAAGGTGAAAGTCGGAGCCAAGCACATATATGTAGGTGCAAACATGAAGGAGGAGCACATACAGGCCTTTGTCGGCAACAAGCCGCTCTCGCTCGTAGGTGACGGCCCTGCTGTCAACATGGTGATGACGCCGGACCCAAGATTCAGCGGAGAGGGAACCGACATCCTGATGTTTGGAAAACTTAAGAATCTGAACGGCTCAGACAGAATAGAGATATATGAAGGGGCGGAAGAATTTGATGTCAGCGGAACCATGGAAAGGCTGACAGCCAAGGTTCTCCTCACATGTGACGAAGGTGAACCGGGACTTGTCAGGACAGGCGGCAGAGGATGGGTGGAAACCGACAAGATCCGCTACACGCTCAATGCGACCAACATGCATACATTCATTAACAGGCATGCTGACAACGCCAACAGCGTGAATACGGATCCGAACTGGCTTCTCAGTTCATATATAACCACTGATGCGGACGGCAGATTCATCCCTGGTGAAGGACACGACCTTCAGTTCGAATATTGGAACACCGAGGACATCGGATCGAGACTCTTCAATGAAAGATATAGCGCCAAACCTCTGAAATATGACCCGTCCAAGGTGGGTGAAGGAAATTCTGAAGACCACTACACCGAAGGTATCTACTGCCTCGAAAACACGGCATACAACGACATGGGGCTCAGCGGAGCCACCCTGGACAAGGCTGCCATGGTCGCAACGACCCATGTAGTGATGGCTGTGAGGTTCATTCCTAAGTTCGTATACACATATCAGGATGTAGTAAACGAGACCGGACCAACCGCAATGAACTGGGATACCGTATTGTCAGACTATCTCGTTGCAACAGATGACGGTCATGAAGTCGGAACATATTGGACAAGAACCGATGCAGACGGCAATGTACACTACTACGGGCAATATTCAAAGAACCAATATATAGCAAAGTATGGTGCAATGGAAAGTGACTTCACATGCTACGAAGGCGGCTGGAGTTACTTTACAACATTCATAGACGGAAACACACCCGGAGATTCGGATCATCTGACATACGACGGCCTTGACTCGTGGGGAGTTCAGCGTAACCATTACTATATACTTACCGTTGACCATATTTCCAATCCGGGCTCGCCTATTCCTGACGGAAACTTCATAAAGGTCAATTCACAGACTACAGAGTGGTTTACCAGAGGGTCGCAGGAAGTCATAATAAAGCCTAAGGGAAATTAGAAGAATGAGGAAATATATATACATATTGATGACAATGGTCTTTGCGGCAGCATGCTCGAAACCTGCACCCGTGTCAGATGACGAGCCTATGCAGATGTATGCAATGACCAAGGCTGCAACGGATTTCGGTGCAGATACCCCTGTGTTCCTCTTCTGGCTTGCCACAGATTTCGAGGACATCGGAGACGGACAGTACAGACAACCATATCTCGAGGCTTGGCCGACACAGGAAATAGACGCATACAGGACCACTACATATAACACAGGAAAGAGATATCCTGCAAACGACCAGGAAGTCTGGTGCACAGGCTACTTCCCTGCCTCACTTATCGTGGACAGAGGTGAGCGTCCGAGAAAATGGACGGCGCTTGATGTCCCCGCCGATGATGTCGGAACATTGGATGTGATGGTGGCCCCTGAGCATATCACAGGAAAGAATACCGAGCATTTCGAGACCAAGGAGCCGAAGGAGCCTCTTGTATTCATACATGCCCAGAGCAAGATTTCATTCAAGGCCAGGATGGGTACTGAAATGGCTCAGAACAAATACCTCAGGAACATAAAGGTGAGAGTTCCCGGTAATGAACTGATGAGCAGTCTTAAGTGGGAGAATGGAAGATATATTGCGGACAAGACTGCCGGCAGTGACTACGAAGTCGTATTAGAGGATCCGAGCACGACTCAGCTTGACCCGAATCAGAAGGACAGGGAAATCGGAAATGTGTACATATATCCTGGAAAATCCTCCCTCATGGTAAATGTTGAGGTCGAGATGTCGGACACTCCCCTCTTCAGTGAGTCTGAAATCATTTCACTTAAAACAGAGATTCCGTTCAATCTTACTGACTCATACGGTCCTGTACTCAGAGAGAATGATGCATACGAAATAATATTGGTGATAAACTATGACTCGATTGTCCTGACGGGAAGAAAGGCAGAGTGGGAGGAAGGAGGAGGTCTGCTTATCCCGATATATCCTAACAATTAGAGATGATGAAGAGATTTCTGACATATATATCAATGGCACTGGCTGTCTTAGTGTCCTGTCCGGCCTGCTCCGATGAACTTATGAGTACGGAGGAAGACCTGCAGGGAGATGGCCTCGTGACTATTGCCGCCAACAGTTCCAGACTCATCACAAAGGCTGGTCTTCAGTACACCAATTTCGCTCCGTATACTAAATATATCATCTACGGAGTGGAAAACAGTGCGACCTACAACTGGGAAGAAGCGGTGATGTATGACAGGCAGGCATGGGAAAACGAACATCAACTGATAGAATACGGAAGGGACCTGTTCTTCGATGGGAAGAGACTTGACTTCTACGGAGCCACCCTCTGCAGCACAAAGGCAAGCCCTGAAAACAGAAACCAGCCGGGAAGCCCCGTTATAAGTTTCAATCTTGCAGAGTACGGAGGCAGGTACCCGGACCTGATGTATTCGAACAATCTCAAGGGATGCACGGCTCAGATGGGTCTTCTGGAGATGAACTTCACACACGCGCTCAGCAAGATACAGGTGGAGATATCCCGTCAGGATGAAGCGGAACTTGAAGGGACAACAATAAACAGCATATCGATTGTCAACACATCTTCAAACGGAACACTTGACATTGTCAGCGGAACATGGTCGACAGACGGAAGCATGGGCGAAGCAGTCATTTCAGAAGAAACACTGGTTGTGCCTGTAGAGCCGATAATGATCAAGGAGGGCGAGAATGAAGCATACGCACTTATCATTCCGAACGAGACCTCCAAGGAAACTGTCAGCCTTCATATTCACCTTACCACAGCAGACGGCACTGCAAAGGTGATAACATATCCGCTTTATGCTTCTCCTGTCATGACCGCAGACGGGGAGTCTCAGTCAGAACCGTTCATATTCGAACAGAATCACAGGTATGTACTTTCTATCATATTGCTCAACGATGGTGTCCGTGTAATAGCTGTGGCACCTCAGGCATTCGACTGGATAGATGTCAATGTACCGGCATACATGGGACAGCCTGTCAACTTCGGAGGTCTTATGTGGATGGACCGCAATCTCGGTGCGACCAGCGCCGACTGCGAGAATGACTGGGCTAATACCAGAGGCTTCTATTACCAGTTCGGCAGAAACATTCCATATATATTTGATCAGGAGAAGTATCTGAACAGAAACAGGACTGTCAAGAATGAATACAGAACCGGTGATGCAACAGGGCAGCTGGACCTTGGATATGAATATTTCTTCACATATAATGAAAGAGGAGAAAGGGTATACGGAGCTGTCCAGGGCGGAACTCTGGCCTACCACTATGAGCACCATGTATCTGAACTGAATGTCGCTGGCGAGTTGATGGGATGGGAGAATGACGGCTCGGGATGGGAGTGGAAAGGTTCCACTCTGACAAACTATCGGAATGTGGCCACTCCTAAGTACCTCAGCAACTCCGGCAAATTCGATTACGGCGGTTTCTGGAATGTCGATCAGGTCGGTTACAACGGCACCACCAGCGTCAATATCAATGAGGACCCGGGAGCCCCGCAGTGGACACACGGTCATGTCACCACAAGCAATATTGCCGTCAATCCGGGAGATCCCGGAATATACCATTTCATCTGGGATGCACGATATTACATGGATCATCTTCAATCCGGTGCCTGGTGTGTGATGGATTGCAAAGACCCATGGACCTATGATCATTGGAGGAACCTCACAACTGACGAGTGGACCGCATACTACGGGGGCTGGGATACCGGTTCCGCTTATCCGGCATACAAGGGCTGGCTGCTGAACCACGGGTGTCCTGACACAAGAACAGAGGACACCGACAAGGTCAACTACTTCTGGGCGGACAGAGATGGAAATCCTATTCCTGATAATCACCCTTGCCCTAAGGGATGGAGGATCCCGACCAAGGAAGACATCGCAAGCATCATGCCGGACCACAATATCGAGAACACCTGGGCGACGACTGAAAACACCATGTACATCCTGCAGGAAACCTACGGAGACCTGCTTAAAGCATATAAGGAGGCTGCGATATACGGCGTAGACCATTGGGGAAGGAAGGTCATCTATATCATCAAGCGAAAGGGAGAAGAGGTGTGCTATCGTCTGAGGCTGCTCTGGAAGGACAGTAACCTGACCAGAAACAGTTATTATGGCCTTACTTCTGAATACGACCATGCAATGCAGTATCTGGAGATTTCGCGATATCCGGGAAACGGTGAGATGAATTTCGACAAGTATTACAACTCCGAACTCGGAGAACTGACGACAACCAACTCGTCAGGAACCGGCTCACTCGATGGAATCAACATCAATAAGACCGTAAGGAAAATGACAGCATGGCAGTTGAGCGACATTGGCTTCTACGATGATTACAATTGGAACAATCCGACAGAGGTCATGCAGATTCCGATCTGCGGCTTCATATATCCGGGAAATAGAGAGGACGGCATGTACGGCGACGGTCAGATGACAATTCTCAGATGTACCGACTGGAGCACCAACTACGACCTTGCACGCCGCCTGAGACCTGTTGAAGAGGGAGGTAACGGTGAAGAATATACAGATGGGGCATATCCGTATAATGAGGGCATGAACTGGTGCATGTATATCAGGACGAACAGGGGTGCCGGATTGTTCTCAGGCTCAAGAAAAACCCTTGGCGACCAGATCAGATGCGTCAGGGATGTGAACGCAAAATAATTGAAGATGAGGAATTTGATATACATATTTGCGGCGAGTTGTCTGATACTCTGCTCATGCTCTCATCGAGAGGATATTGGCGGTGATTCTGACCAGGAAGGTGTAAGGATAGAATTCCGGCTTCCGGGCATGTACGACCATATCAACGCCGGCATCCAGACAAAGGCGGACGACAGGCTTGAGCCGCTCAGGCATATCAACTGCACAGACCCGGGCAGACCGGAGTATGCACATCTGTCCACCCTTCAGGTGGGCACGACTCTCTGGCTCACATATTCCGTAAAGGATGAGCAGACCGGGGAGTACTCCGAGCCGGAGTTGAAGGCATATAAGGTGATAGACACAGGAGGATACCACTCCATGTTCCCATGTACTTTCCATGATGAGACCCGAGAAGACGGCTGTGTATATAAAGTGCTGAACGATGATGCCGCGACAGACCAGCCATTGATCCTTTCGGACGGTACATACCGTTTCAAGATGATATCCCCTGCCCTGCCTATCACTTACGATGCAGAGAAGGGATGGAGGCTGCCAGTGGACAACGGGATGTATTTCTATGCCACTGACGGAAGATACCACGAAACAATTGCAAACGATATCGTAGTGGACTCTGACGCACTTGGCAATACCGGAGATAATGTGATGTATGTTAAACTTAATCCTATCATCAACCAGACGGCAAGATGGAGGTTCAGGATATTCAAGGGAGACAATGTCCAGTCACTTGAAATGCTGTCGGCAGGTATCGAGGTGAGCGGTCTGCAGGATCCGTTCGATACGGTCGATGGAGAAAGGGAGAATTTCTACTGGGCTTCCGACGATATCGCGGACACTCTCAAGATGAAGATGGGCAGCAAGCATCAGTGGGTCAGGATTCCTTCGGAAGACATGTGGACGGCTCAGGAGACAGGACCTGACGGAGTGCCGGCCGAGGCTCTATGCGGAGATGTGGGTTTCCTTCCTACCAACTCGCTCAGCACGACTGTGGTGATACTGTTCAACATGCTGGTAAACGGCATTCCTACACAGTATGAGACAACGGTGAATCAGATGATATTCTCACACGCCCATTCATACAATATCGGTGTGGAAGTGGACCAGAAGGAAGGCATCAGACTTTTCAACTGGCAGAATCAGGCCTGGAGCAGCGATCTTGAGCTATTTCCTAACAATTAAATGCCTATCATGAAGTATTCAGCATATATATCAGTCATATTGGCTTTCCTGCTGGCAGGATGCAGCGGAAAGGGTGGACTGCAGCCGGAAGTGGCCGAGGGTGAACTCATCATCGTGCCCGTATCAGTGGGTACATCTGACTATGAGTGTGATGACCTTACAAAAAGCCTCGTACCATATATACCGGATGTAGAGAATCTTATCCATGATATATGGGTGGTACAGTACAGTAGCCGTGGTGTCCTTCTTCCACGCGCCACTTACCACTACAGGACCGATGCGGAAGGCTCGCTTGTAGTTGATGATGTGTATTATTCCGACAGCAGCACATCGGGCTTTGCCTTGGTCGAGAGCATAGAGCCGTGTACCATATGCTTTGTTGCAAACATGGGTGACAATGTTCCGGAATGGCCGGACAACATCCACTCATATAGGGAGATCATGATGCCGGTGCTGAGTACTGACTATACTGACAGGCTGACGAAAATTCCGATGTGCGGTTATTATCATGGACCGATTACACATGGAACAAAGGTCAATGTCTCTCTCGGCCGCATGATTACACGACTTAACCTTGTCATAAACAATCATACAGAGAAGCAGATGACCGATCTGGTGGTTTCCATATCAAACGCACCACGATACGCGCACATCTATCCCAATACAGATCTCACTCCTTTCAACACAGCAGAGGAGGAAGTAAGGGATTTCAGCGACAGCGGTCTGATTCTGGAAGCGGGAGAATCGATAAATGTATACTACTACATAGCTCCTAACCTCTATGGAGAATCATGGCCGACAACTCTGTGGACATCGTGCAACCTTGACGGTGTGCCGATGAAGGGAGCGATGATATTGGGAGACACGGCACCGGAACCTTCGGAAAACGAGTCCTGGCCTCCTGTTGCCAGTGAGGAACGAGACCTTCGCCTTTATCCTAACAACCTGTACACCTTCACGATCAACTATGTAGACAATTTGTAGATACAATGCGTGCCCTTCAGGGTTCGGCACCATCGACTCCCTCAAGGCCGATGCCGACATAACCATGTATACCCTCTATATAAAGGGATATGCCTCTCCTGAAAGCCCGTGGGCAAACAACGCCCGCCTCGCGTAAGCCGACCGAATTCCTCGTCACTCACGCTGTCGAATTGTCATCCCCGACTTGATCGGGAATCTCTTCTATCCACAAAAGATAGCGCCCTCCCGATTCAGATCGGAAGGGCGCCGCAATTCTAACCTAAAGCATAGAATACGGAGTAAGCATCCGACGAAATGCATATTGTAGCGGGCAGCGATGCTCGCTACTTTTGCATAAAAAAGGAAAGCTTATGATGACACGTGAAGAAATCCTCTCGATCGAGGAGTATTGTGCAGAGCATACG
>SUYY01000057.1 GCA_015060205.1 Bacteroidales bacterium | reverse complement strand
GGCTTCCGGGTTCGTTCAATGCACAGGTCGGCGTGAGCTGGGATGCTGACATCTTCGGTTCGCTAAGGAATGCGAAGAGAAAGGCAGCGATAGCCGTGGAGCAGAGCGAGGCCTATAAGCAGGCTGTACAGACACAGCTTGTATCCACAATCGCAAACAGCTACTATATGCTGCTGATGCTTGACGAGCAGCTGAACATCAGCAAGCGTACCCTTACCACATGGGAGGAAAACATCAGAGCAATGGAGGCGCTCAAGAGAGGTGGTAAGACCAATGAGGCAGCCGTGCTTCAGGCAAAGGCCAACAAGTTGAGCGTAGAGGCGAGCATCCTGACTCTTGAAAAGGAAATACTTGCCGTGGAAAACTCATTCTGCGCGCTTCTGGGCACTGTACCTATGGCAATCGAAAGAAGCACCATAGCAGAGCAGAAACTCCCAGAAAAGCTTTATGCCGGCGTTCCTGCAGCACTTTTGAGCCGCCGTCCGGACGTACGTCAGGCCGAAATGACACTTGCACAATGTTTCTATGACAGGAATATCGCCCAGGCAGCCTTCTATCCTAATCTCAGCCTCAGCGGAGCACTCGGATGGACTACAGGAAACGGAGCAATAGTACTTGACCCGGGCAGTCTGATTGCCAATCTGATAGCATCTGTGGCACAGCCTATATTCAACAGAGGCGCACTCAAGGCACGCCGTCTTGCAGCCGAGTCACAGTACAAACAGGCCACATACAATTTTCGCCAGAGTCTTCTCGACGCTGGAGTGGAGGTAAACAATGCCATTTCACTCTGGCAGACAGCAAAGCGCAGAGTCGAGCTGGACAAGAAACAGATCGTGACACTTCAGGCAGCAGTGTGGAACACCCAGCTCCTGATGAAACACGGAAACGCAAGCTATCTTGAAGTGCTCACAGCACAGAAGAACCTCCTGCAGGTAGAGCTTGGAGAGGTCTCGGACCGCTACGATGAGTTCCAGAGCGTGGTGAATCTCTACCATGCGCTTGGAGGCGGGTATTGATTATCGGAGAAAATCCGGAAACTTGACTGGAACTGAGCCTTTTTCTATGGAAATATGGCTCAGTTCGCTTATACAGCTCCACTCCGCTGCATCGTATACATCCATATCCAGAGGGAGGCCGTTGCGAAGACAGTAAATGAGCCTGTAATCCATGACATAGTCCATGAAACGTTTAGGCTCCAGACCTGAAGGCATTATTTTCTTCACTTCCGCATAGTACTGAGGCAGGTATTTTTCCACCAGTGCAGAGACCTCATCATCCGGCATCCACGATTCCGAATCCGGCAACATTGCAATCTTCTCTACAGGATATTTCGCAGCATAGCCCTTTTCACCGGTAAACTGATACAATCTCGAATATGGACGGGCAGCATGAATATTATGTTGAAGTATCATGGTCTTGCCCTTTACCGTACGTATGACAGATACGACATGACCACCGCCTGGCCCCGGTGTGTGAAAAGATGTGACAGTATGGAGATTGTCTGTTCTATGAATCCCCATCAGGCGGCACAGAGGACCGAATCCGTGAGTAGGATAATTATCGCCCTTCCTATCCTTGTTGAACTCTACTCTCCATTCATTAAGCTGAGGTATATTATGGATATAACCTCCTTCTGCCTGATATACATCTCCGAAAATGCCATCCTGAACCATATTGAAGGTAGCCATTTCGAAAACATCATATATGCAGTTTTCAAGCATCATGCAATGCCTGCGAGTCCTTTCCGATGTATTCACCAGACGTCTGCATTCTTCCACCGATGTCGCAGCAGGCACTTCCACCGCCACATGTCTTCCACACTCCATCGCATAACATGCGATATCAGTATGGCTCTGCCAATCGGTACATATATAGACCAGGTCAATATCAGGATCTTCACAGAGCCTTTTCCATCCATCTGCCCCGACGAATTCACGCACAGGGCCTGAAGAATCAGTCACAGCTCCTGCCGCCTCTACTCTTTCTCCATCTTCATCACAGACAGCAGCAATACTCACCCCGTCAAGACAGGCATATCGCCGGACAGCCAGCAACCCCCTGTATCCAAGTCCTATGAACCCTACTCTCACCGTCTCGATCGGAGAGACTGAAAATCCTGTCATACTTTTCATATGATATATACATTACATAATCACGGACGGATGTCTGTCTTCTCATCTCATCAATCACTTAAGCCATTCCATCACCTCTTTGTCACGAGGATCTCCGATAGTGTCCTCCCATCTGCTCCTGAAACGGGAATCGATTCTGGAGTCACTATGAGGACGGTATGGGAACGTGTCAAGCTTCTTGTCATCACTGACAGCCACATTAAATGCAGCTATGACACATTCCGGAGGACAGACGGTATCTATGAGACCCGCTTCGATCCAGAGTTTTGCCTTTGTGTGACGGATCATGACAGCACCGTCATAATATGGAAGGACAGCAGTTTCCGCATCAAGATTATCCTTCCTTTTCATCTGTCTGTCATACCCGGGCCAGCCTCCACGATGTCCTCCTAGATGGCCTGCAAGGTCTGTCACAGCCGGAACCCATGCATTGACAGCTCCCACACGCTTATCTATCGCAGCCACAGCAATCGACTGAGCTCCACCCTGACTTCCACCCATAGTCATTATCCTCTTACCATCCCACAAAGGAAGCGTAGCAGCATAGTCAAGAGCACGTACCGCACGCAGATACATCAGACGGAAATAGAAAGACTCATGGTCAGTGACCTTTCTGTTCCTGTAATCCTTCAGTTCTCCCTTCGCCAAGACATCATAATATTCCTTCGGCTGGTCATCAGGAAAGCCATGAGCATTTATATCTATCGCAATGACACCCTTGGCCGCCCACCTTGCCGCATTCGAGGCATTGGAACGGGAATATCCGGCTCCATGAAGATAAATGACTATAGGCAGAGAACCCGGCTCCGCATTCTTAGGCCATGATATATAGGCATGCACATCGCGTCCCTCATGCATATTCACTTCCATCGCATAGAGTTCGCATTTATCTTCAAGGCGCTTCACATTGGAAGGGAATTCTGCGGGAACTATAGAGCCTTTCATCCTGCATTTGCGCATCTTCTTGAGTTGCTTCGCCCAGAACTTGTCAAAGTCCTTCGGAGCATCAAATCCAGGGCGGAATCCGCCTGCATCAACTACAAATCCCACAGCCGCCTTCTGCTTGTCATTCCCCTTCGGGAACACATAGACCTGAGCTGCAGTCGGGCTGTCGAACGTCCCCGAATAGACAAGAGTCTTCTCTCCCTCCTTAAGGTCCACCTTCAAAGGCTTCTGCAGCCTCTTTCCGTTTGCCTCCACCACACATACAAGTTCTTCCCTGACATTGTCTGTCAACTGCCCGTAAACATTGACAACATCTCCGGAAGCATATTGTCCGTCAGCCTTGTCTATGGTCAGTACCACCGGATTATAGACAAGATTGTTCTGGGCAAAAGCCCCGATGCAGCAGAAGAAGACTGCAATAAAAGTCACAAATCTTTTCATAACAAGCCCGTTTATTTCTAATTTTTCTTGATATATATACCTTCAAGTTGAGACCAGGATGTGTTTCTGCGGCATGATTCAGCTCTGTCCCTGTTATTCTGATGATACATCCAGCCGGCCCCTGCAAAGAATACGACTTCTTCTCCGCTGGCCGCACTGAACAGCAGCAGTCTGTCATTGCCATGCTCGACCACCCCGGCAAGACGGGAGGGTTCCGCCACTACGGCAGAGAATGTACGAGCATCACTCATAGGCTTTCCAAGTTCATTCTTTATATGCTCATCCACCCACAGAAGTCCTCTGCCGGCATCATGGATAGTCTTCGGTTCACCGAATGTCGTCACACCCGCAGCAACAGTCACCGGCTTGCCGTCCTGGGCATCATATGTAGCTGTGACCTTATAGAAATTAGTCCCGCAGATCATCTCGATACGTTTGGTCTCCTGAATGATACGGTCTCCGGCCTTGAAAGGCTGATAGTAAAGAATGAACTCTATCTTTTCCTTATCATTACGCACAATCTTATAGCAAGCATAATTCTTTGAACAATAGAGCTTTCCATCCTCCCACACACCGGTACCACCTACACCTCGGCCCTTACCCATATTATAATAGTCCGCTCCCTGTCCATAATATTTGTGGTAGCTCCTGCCATGTTTGGAATGGGCATACCAGTCATTTATTATCGGATAATCCACACACTTACCCCAGAAGTCAACTCCGCTTGCCGTACCGTCGCCCGCGAATCGCGAATACACACGGAAGGCAGCCAGATCGTTCTCCCAGGCAAAATCCTCCTTTCTTTCTTCAATGAAGCGCACATATGTCGCCGGACGGTCAGCATCATTGGCTGAGCCGAGAGCAGACGGGAGTTCAATCTCGTCATACCCGAGTCTGAGGGCCTGAGCCATCGCAAAAACGGCTGGTCCGAAAGCATGAGCTTCATTGTAATAGAACTGCCGGTCCTTGTAATCCTCCTTGGTACCATTACCCGGGGAAAGGCACCCCCTGCATGTATGGCCGATACTTCCGTCCGGATCGACATACATCAGCAGTCCCTGAATGCCTCGCAGGAAATCAGCCTTATGTTTCTTGGGAAGCACACCTGTCTCAATGGCTGTACCTAAGCCTTCCAGCAGCAGACCGCAGCCCGAAATCTCCACATATGAAGACGGATCGGTCATTTCCTGAAACCAGAGTCCGGTCTTCGGATCCTGATGATTCAACACGGAAGTATAGAATTCTTTTGCCAATGCACGGACATCCTTATAATATCTGTTTTTCTTTGGAAGATATCTTATCAGTGAACTTACCGCCATGGAAGCCCATCCGTTTCCACGGCTCCAGCAGTCTTCCGTAAGTTTCAACGGGACATAGGCAGTACCTCTTGACTGATGCCACAGTCCTGTCGCATCATCCTTCAAGATCTTCCTTGCTTCCAGAGTCATCCATGCCGCATAATCAACATATTCCTCGTTACCTTCCATCAGTCCGGCATACAGGAAGAACGGAACCACTGCAAAGAGTACATCTGCAAAGAAAATATCCGGCTGGGCAGGGCGGGTATACTGTCCTGTCATCAGACCGTCACTCTGGGTGCGCCTCTGATTCTTCCATTGCCAGGAAGCATGGTCTCTCACTATTTCAGCATAGCCATCCTTTCCTGCCAGAGCAAGAGCTGCCACTGCAGAACCACCGCATCTGTAACTATGGAAATTACATGTGCCCTTCATCACAATCTCTCCCTGCGCAAACCTGCCTGCCACAGAATCAGCCTTTTCCATTATCAGGGAATCCCCTGATGCCAATGCATAATCTGCCAGGGCATGGAACATACAACTTCCCTGATATAATCCGGGATCGACTATTTCCAGACCTTTGTCTATTATGGTCCGGGTGATTTCCTCGACCTTTACAGTTGGTTGAGCATAAGACACTGCTGTCAACAGCAATGCTGACACAAACGACACTATCTTCATTTCAAATATATTAAGCGACCATGAGTATCGGCTCACAGACTTCTTTGAGCTACTACCGCAATCTTAGGATGAACAGTACCTGAAGGCTTGTTGCACTTCACGTTGTACCCTTCAGGGGATGCATCTGCACGCACCACCGCGCCTCCGTCAAGAGTGACTGTATGCGACTTGCCGTTTATCGTCACCTGACAGTCACCGTATCCTTCCAGATAGAACTCGACAGGCTTGTCCGAACCCTTGAAGTCCATGTCTATGTAGCCGTCCGGATACATCGGATTACCTGCTGTTATGACGAGCTTGTCGCCAACGATGTCAGGATAACATGCATGCATGTAATACTCCATACGGATCTGATTCATGGAACCGCCAGGCAGCACGAAATCAACAACTGCCGGATCGCTGAGAAGTTTCTCACGCATGGCGAACTCCATAGGATACTCGTCTGCAAACAGTTGAGACAATTCCACTACAGGACGTGGCCACTGCTGACCGTCCAGTTTTGCCTTCATCTGAGCGAAAGCCTCCTTGAATGCTTTCCCCTTCGGATCACGGGCCTCCATCGAATCAAAATAGGCTGCAATGACCTTTACATACTCGTTAATAGAGAATATCTCCCTGTAAGTATAATTCCAGAGCCTTGAAAGCCTTTCGTATTCTTCAGAAGGTATCTTATCCTTCAGCGCATCCAGACGCACAAGATTCTGTTCCACAAGAGCGAGAGCCTCTGCCTTTTCAGCAAGTATAGCCTCACGGCCAGGAGTCTTCTTACCGAGAACCATTCCCCACTGCTTGCTGCACTTGGTCTGGACTGCATCATTCACAAATGTGCTTAATATTCCCCCAGACTTGAGATGCCTCATCCAAACCTTGGTCGGATACTGATGAAAGATAAGGTTGCCGTCAATGAACTCGGTCTGGAGAATCGCCTTGATACCTTCGCGGCTCATCACTATAAGTTCCTCTGCGACATCAGCAGGATAATTTGCCTGATAGTATTCCGCACGAATCTGATCCGCAGTCTTATCGGGACACATTATGGCCTGCTCATACGCATAGAGCGTCAGAGGGTAGGAATCAAAGACATCCTTCTTGTGGCGGTCAAGTCTCAATGTATAGCGGTCCACCTTGCATTTCTGGGCATGACGGACATAGCGCACGATATTTTCCACATCTTCTGCCGGCATACGGCCCGCTCCAAGGTACTCTCCCAGGACATCACACTCGGCGCCGATAGTGGCATTGCCAGGGTGCTGAAGGTAAGGATTGTCCGGAAGGAACGGCGAGAAGTCCATCGGTACGATCTTGCTTTCAAGTTCGAAGTCATAATTCTCCGACAGTGCTGTAGCAGCCTGATTCATAAGTTTGTAATCATCTGCAGACGATGCGAACGAACGAAGGATGAAACGCTTTCCTCGGTCCTTCATTTCCTGTGCGAAGATACCGGCTATATGCCCGATCACCTTCACAGGCGGGTAGATATCCGGACGGGAATTGTGCATTACGGAATAACTTGCCTCCGTGAGAGTCAGGACTATACCGTCAAGGTCAGGCACAAGTTCGAAAGTCTTGCGTATCTTGTAGCGGAGAAGTTCCTCATAAGGCTTGCCTAGAAGGTCGAACTCGCCGTTCTCATCAAGAAGTCCGGGGATGGACTTCACAAGACCGTCATTACAGAGTACCTCTCTATGCCAGTAGTACATCGGCTTGCCTGCCTCATGGGCCATTTCCACCATACGGACGATACTCTTGCGGTTATGATCCACCTGTGCCACATTCTGACATGCCGCAGCAAGAGGATATTCCTCGAAGTAGAGAAGTCCGTCAAGGCTTCCGTCATTGAATGAATTGCATCCTCCGCAGACCTCGAAATTATCCACCGGATGTCCCGGAAGGTTGGCGATCACCTTGGCCATATAGACTGTGTCAAGGTGGGTCGGATGCATAAGCGACCATGTGATTTCAGGGCGTTCCTGCTGCTGGGAACAAGCCACGGCCGCCATCAATACGACGGCCGACAGCATTGATTGAATATTCTTCATTTTCATAGATTAATCAGACTCTTACCTTCATTTTCTTACCGTTCTTGCGACTCTTTTCCGCATCAAAACCCATCACATGGCTTTCTACCGAAATCGCCACCGTACTTGTAAGACGGCTCTCGTCATTCCAGCATACGGCTTCAAGCAGATCACGAAGTACTCCGTGATCTCCGCCACCATGACCAGAATCCTTGTATTCAGGAATTTCATCCACATTCTTGTTCCACACCTTCATCTTCATTGAGCCGAACTCCGTCAGAGTGAACTGGTGTCCGTCACCATCGATATATCCCCTTGTACCCATGATTCTCGTCCGACGTCCGCCTGACGGAGTGAAGGCTTCCATCGAGAATGAAGCTGTAATACCATCCTGGAACACCATATTGGCAACATAGTGGTCAGGCTGGTCGTTATCGCAGTGATATACGCAACGGCCGTAAGGTCCTGTCTTGATGGCAGTCATGATCTCCTCGTCTGTCATCTGGCGCGAGAAGTCGGTGCGCAGTCCTTGAAGATGGCGGCGTTTCTTCAAATAGATGTCAACCGCATTGTACGGGCAGTCTTTCTCATGAGGGCATCCGTCCAGACAACGGAGCGGAGCGCCTTCCGGAGCATTTTCCTTCTTGAAAAGATACAGAGAGCCGTCTGCCACTATGGTCTCGCAAGGCTTTCCTACCAGATACCTGATGATATCCAGATCATGACACGACTTGGCAAGGATGATAGGGGTGGTCTGCTTAGAAGACCGCCAGTTGCCACGGACATACGAATGGGCCATATGTGAATACTGGATAGGTTCAAGATGCTGCACACTGACTATATCGCCTATCATTCCGCGCTTGATCGCCTCTCGCATAGCCATGAAATACGGTGCATATCTCAGCACATGGCATACAGCCACAAGGCCTCCAGTCTTCTTCGTCATCGCAAGAATATCACGGCACTCCTTTTCTGTCTGGCACATAGGCTTTTCAAGCAGAACATGATAACCTGCCTGAAGAGCCTTCATGGTAGGGACATAGTGCACATCGTCCGGGGTGGAGATTACCACTATATCTGCAAACTTAGGTACTGTAAAGAATTCATCCGCGCTATTAAAGCATTTATCTGCAGGAAGGTCATATCTCTCTGCAAATTTTTTGAGGCGCACAGGATTGATGTCTGCCGCACCTACAATCTTCATCACGGAAGGGAACTTCTTTGCATAACGGGCATATGTGTTTCCGCGAGAGCCCGCTCCGACAATAGCGACCGTCATCACACGGTTGACATCAGCCTTCAAGGGTTTTGTGACAAAAAGATCATTGAGTTCGCCATCTTCTGTGGTTTCAGGATTGAAGATGTCTGCCATCTCACCCATGGATTCCTTGGCTACAAGTTCCGGAGCTATGACACTACCGGCTGCCAGGAGGCCAGCATTTCTTAAAAATTCTCTACGTTTCATAGTTATTATAATTATATGTTATCTGATTCGTCTATAATACAATTTCAGGTTCTGTATATACAGCCATCCTCCGGCATACAGATTAAGATAATATTCTTTATCTTCGGATGGTTCTGTAATATATGCCCGGTATTCCTGGCCTATTTCCTGAGGTGCCATGAGTTTACCGGAGACACATTTGTTCCGTGCATCCGCACGTGACACAGAAACATCGGTAGTGATGAAATATTCGGTTGAGGATGCCGATGTTATAGTCCTGCCGGCCACATTTGAAAAACCTGTGAGGACGTGATTCTCCACCTTCGGCAGTTTCATGTACCATCCGTTGGTCGATATGGCCAGAGAAGGTTCTAAAGTGTCACTCGCTGTCAGGTAGAAATATCCGACAGGACTGACACCGTTGCAGTACCCAAGTTCGAATCTGTAGGTCTGTCCGGATATATTCATATCATACACGGCTGAAGATGTACCGCTTGACGTAGGAAGAGTGACACCATAATCAGTCTTGAAATCGGACAATGCACCTGAAACATTTGATTTGCCGTACCCGTAGCCTTGATTGAAATCCACTTCAAGTATAAACTCGTCATCTGTCCTGATGGTTCCTACCATGAGAAGCTCACCAGCATTCAGCTTAACGCTTCCGGTGTATTTTATGAGCTGGCTTGCTCCCCTCATATAATTGACCTGTATGGTAAATCCATCCTTCAATGTCATCGGAGGAAGACTGATGTAAAAATCACAGGACTCACCTGCCACATCTGCAAGACAGGCATCACCCTCTGCCTTCAACCGGATCTCAGTGCCGGTAGCCTCTGAATCAAGCACCACATGAGGTGCACTCTGCGACATATCTATCGTAGCTGCTCCGCACAAGGCCTCACCCTCATTTCCTTTCAGCACGATATCCTTCACCTGACCATACCCTTCCAGAGAAAATCCCACAAGGGCCGTAGCATAATCAAACACTAAATCAGAACCGGATGTACCGGCAACAAGCATCGGAACCATGTTTCTGCTTCCACCAAGAATCTGTTCGGTCGGAAGATCAAGAGATATGACAGTACCGGAAAGTGTCGCTGTCCCGTTGGCGGGACACACGGCATATATAGCCGCTTCTGACTCCTTCATGGGGGTTCCTGAATATTTGAGGATTCCGCTGTATGCACCGTCCGTGCCGTCATAATACCACTTTGAGGCAGATGGAGACCTGTAGAATACCGTAGCTTCGTCTCCTTGACTCCAATATGTCCTGAGACTTGCGTCCAGTCCCACCTTGGTCAGGTCTTTTCCGGATATATACAAAGACAGTGAAACAGACTCCTGTACTTCCTTTGTACAGGAAAGAAGGAGGATAAAGGTTAATGTGTATGTTAATATTCTTTTCATAGATTCTTTTTAGAAAGATGTCAGGAAAATGCCCCTGTCAAGACGGTCCTCAAGCTGGGTCAGGTAAAGGGAATGATTGTTGGCATAATTCTCCTTCGAAAGTTCCGGCCACCATGAATACTTCGCTGCCGCCTCAGCATCAGGAAGATAGACCTTGGTTCCTCCGGTAATGTTCTGTCCCTTTGGCCTTTCAGGGTACCACTCACCGTGAGGACGGCCATCATATCCAGGAATATTCTCACGGCACCAGTCATATACATCTCCCACAGTCCCGTCCCAGCCACCACCGTGGTAGACTCTTTCCTCATGAAACGAATACTCATACCCTATACAGCCTACGCAGTAGTTCTTCGCTGATTCCCACGGACTCTGACAGATAAGGCGTCCCTGACCGACCACTCCATGATAGTCTGCCACCTCACAGTTCCAGAACACATGGTTGGCACCTGCCCATCCGTGTCCGTCTCCAGACTTTCCTCTGTCACGCACATACAGCCATCCGTCCGTATATACATTGTCATACAGCATACCGGTACTCCAATTGTGATGAGGACCGAGGTCATTGTAATTCGTGGTCGCCTTGCAGTTGAAGAACACATTCGGTCCCTCTGTGGCCGATGTCACATAGGCATGACGGTCATGGGTACAGACACAGTCGCGGTAAAGGACCATCTGACCGCCAAGGATATAGAACGCATAACGGCGGCCTCCGCTGACATATGACACCGGATCATACGACTTGCAGTCCTGAACCGTTATGTACAAGCCTCTCTGGGCGCAGACTGCACTTGCGGTCATGTGTCTTACAGTAAGGTTCCTCACCCAGCAGTGCTCGCTGGCTCCGATACATACGCCATACCAGGCATGAGTCTCGTCAATCGGTTCCATATGCCCGAAATAATTTGACGGTCCTTTTGTAAGCGACGGATCATATTCGGAATCTATTGTCAGATGCTCGATTCCACATTCGCGGATCATCTGCCATGTGGCCTTATATACATAGGACTCCCCATACTTACGGTCAAGAGCCATTACAAGAGGTGCATCAAAATAGACCCTGTTTCCCTTTATCGCAGTCACCTTCCTGATATATTGAAGGTCATAATCGGAGAGCCGGTCACTCCATTGGATAGTCTCACCGTCAGGATCGGCAATCTTGTCCATATGGATTGCCGATATCCAGGTCAGTGTGGCAGGACGGAAAATCTCTATAAGTTCACCTACGGAAAACATTGAAGCATCACCGACCTCCACATAAAGTCTTCCGAGAGGCGTATAATCCTCTGTGATTACGGTACTTCTGCCTCTTACCCAAACGGTAGACGACGGAGACAGAATCTGGGCAGTATAATACTTTTCAGTAGTCGGATCCTGAAGTTGCTTGGAACTCATTCTCATCCGTCGGCCATTGACCTGGACATCATCTGCACCGGCAGCCACTGTACTTCCCATGAAGAGCACGGTCCGAGGTTGTTCTCCCGTCGCCTTTATTATCGTTCCTTCCTCGCTTTCACCGCGAAGCACTACATCCGGTCTGTCAATGAACAGGGTTGTGCCTATATTGTAAGTACCATTGCGAAGAAGCACTGCACCTCCCCCGTTCTGGCCGACACAGTCTATTACACTCTGGATATAGGACGTAGTATCAGCATATTCGCCACCATTGGCAGCAAGATTTGCCGCAACGCTCGCAGGAGATATTTCAGCAGCGACCGGCACTACCGGCAGAGGGCTCTCGCTATAATGATATCCCACCCTGCTGAAATCCGGAAGCCGGTCCACAGTCACATCATCATCCCGTACCAGAGAAGGATCCCTGAAACTTGAATTCTCTACTGTCACGAATTTTCCGGTAAGGTTTATACCTGTCAAGATAAGATCGCTTGTGGTACCATTGAACAGAACCCCTTCCGGCGATGTGATTTCATAAGTCCCGTAATTGGTCGTGATCAGGAATCTGAGGTCGGAATAATCCTGCCTTGCAAGAGGTATATATATCTGACCTGTAAATTTCCTCTTTTCTTCAAGGTTCTTCGGTACACCGACTGCTATATCGCAAGGGGTATCCAATATCACTTCGACAAACGAATCGTTGCCGTCACATTTCTTCAACCCCGGTCTTGAGGCTGTCAGATCCACGACACCAGTGCCGGTGAAACCGCTGTTTGAAGACGGGATCACACGTATTCTGCTTATCCTTTCATCTGCGACATCTGCCTTAGTCTTATATACATTCAAGGCAAGTACTGTCACTAAAGGAGAGAATGAGAGCTCCACATCCCCGGTCCCGGAGACTTTGGCTGCTGCCCACATCGGATAGGATGACAGATCGAAAACCCCGCCTTGAGGCTGAGTATAAGATGACGGGATGCTTACAGACACTTCGGCGGGTCCGTTCACAGCAGATTCCGAATAAGGGTAGACACCATACACTGTGGATGTCTTTCCTGGGAAGGTAAGCTTTTCCGGAGTGTCAGTAACCGGAAGAGCAATGTTGGCATTGTCCGCATTGTTCAGCACTCCGACCACATCTCCCTCATTCCATACGAAAGTTCCTTCCTGTGCATCATATCCGCTTTTTACGGACGGTCCGGAGAAGGCAAAAGACACCGTCAGCTCCTTCTCTTCACCATCCTGTCCCTCATCAAACCCGTCGGCGACGCATGAGGTCAAGGACACGAAAACAAGTGCTGTCAAAGATAAGTTTCTCATAGATATATCCTGTTCAGTTTAAATGTATATGTTCCGGAAAGAGGGGCGTCAGAAGGTACTGCAAATTTGATTCTGTACAAACAACTTCCCCATACCTTGGACAGACGTCTGTCATCCAAAGGCTTCTGTTCGACAGAAGGGACAAGTCCTTTAGGGAACTTCATGCTCACATAGACATTCTTCTCATTGGCATAGTCTCTGGCCTCTATGACCACTTCTCCTTTCTTTACTATATAGTCATTCACTCTTTCACCAGGAAGGAAAACCTTTCCCTGAGTAATGAAATATTCCGCAGTCTCTGCAGTCCGTGAATCAAGCGCGAACCGGTCAGTAATTACAAGTTCTTTCTTTGTCAGCTTGTAGGTCCTGTGCCATGACAAGCACCCGGCCTCCTTCGGATAGGCTCCGGAAAAATCCGTGGAGAACATGTTCTTTCTGGTATCACAGACAGTGTTTTTGGCAGTATACTCCTTGCCCTGATGCTGGACCATGCCGTTTATCAGAGGCAGATTGTGCCACTCCGACCTCACATTCCACTGCTTGTAACGGTTCTTACCGAAAGTATTCTTGCCGTACGTGGCCACACCCGGGTCAATAAGCACAGGACAGTACTCGATGAAGAATATTCCTGAACCTACGTCATTGTGATTGTGCGACTCATCGTTATGTCCGGCCTTTGCTCCAAGAAACCACAGATTGTCTGTACGGAACACAGCATGCTGAGTGTCAGGATACCACTCGGAAGTGACGTCCTTGCGAAGATTCACCATCATCTTCTGGAAATCCCCACCGGCATTTTCACGGGCAGCCTTCTGCTCGGCACTCATCTTTTTCTGATACCGCATAGTCTCAAGGGCACGGTACGGATCCGTATCAAGGAAAATATCATCTCTGAATCTTCCGGTCTTTCTGTCTGCCAGCAGATACATACTGAAGTTCTTGAGTTCCTGGCTGCCGACATCCTCTCCATAGCGGAAAAGTATAGCCTTGTCACCCCAGTTGTGAGCACCTCCGTCTCCGAAAGGTACCACCCAACCATCTCCGATATGTGTCTTTGATTTCCACTCTCCTATCCTGCGGACCTGATCGTCCGTAAACAGGTTTATAGCCCCGGCACTTGCATCATACATCATTCTGGCATAGTCATAGACCTTCCCTCCTGCCATATTCCAGTATGACGGTCCCTCGTCACATGCTCCGTCAAGGCCAACTCCATCAAGATACTGGTCCATCGACCATGTGGAAAGTTTCAAGGCATCGAGAAGATCGGCCTGATCCTTTTCACAAAGGAGAAAGGCAAAAGTGATGAAGGTATTGCAGTATGTGGTCCAGTTGCCGATACCATTTGTCTTACGGTTGAACCCGAGCCACTCATGACCGTGAGTGTAGTTCCATTCATTGAGATAAGGCTCGAAGATATTTGTTTCCAGCGCCTTGTAAGCCACCTGGGATATCATAGGGTCCACCTTGTCAAACTCATCCTTGAAGAAATGCAGACAGAGGGCGAAAGTCGCACCTGTCCTCGCTCCTTCGAGGGCGATATGACGGACATCCGGATTGGGAAGATTGCGGTTGGTCACGCGGTCGCGGCCGGTATGGGCATGGGCATTCCATGTAGGCATCATGGAAAAATAGTAGATACCGTTGATCAGTTGAGGGATGAAACG
>SUYY01000003.1 GCA_015060205.1 Bacteroidales bacterium | reverse complement strand
GGAATCCGCGGCATCCCAGGCATCACAGAAATCACGGAGCAGATTGTAATAGCATATACCCTTCATTGCATATGCTGCCGCAAGCACATCAGAAGCCAATGTCGTGGTACGCCCCTCCATGTTCTCGATTACGATATTGCAGTCACGGATTATCTCAAAAGTCTCCCTGTAATCAGTCTGCCTCTGATTGATCACATCACCTGCATATGCGGTCATGTTTCCCGTCTTTATATTGGCATCAAGATCATCAGCACAACCCTCACGACGCGATATTACGTCCATATTTCCAATTACATATTCATCATAACCGCCCTCAATGTCATTGATACGGTTATGCATGATGGCAGCGAATTCCTCATCAGTCTGCGGAAGCACCTTTCCCTGAGGTCTCACATTCAGGTAATTGGCACATGACGAGAGGAGTGCTCCAATCAATATCAACATATATAATCTTCTGCTCATCATATACCCAGATTAATACCGAATGAAACTGTTCTTGTAGTAGGATATGTAGCACCGGGAACCTCCGGATCCATACCGTCATATACGGTAAAGGTCAGAGGATTTCCCAAAGTAAGATTAAAGCTCATATTTGAAAACCTTATTCGACGTAGCCACTTCTTAGGAAGGCTGCACGACAGGATAACAGTCTTTATCCTCATGTAGGATACATCCTTGAGATAAATGGCATCAATGATATTGTAATCCATAGGATTCGTCATCTCAAAATTGTATTTCCTGTCAAAGTGGTCATAAATAACAGGATATGCGACCCCTGATGTCCTGTCGGGCGTCCACCTGTCAGTCCTGTCTTTCATGACATTCAGATGATTGGAATAGAGATCACTATACTGGGACTGGACCGTCTCAGTAGATACACCCGGATGCCTTCCGCTGAGGTATGACGCCGGAGACTCTATCTTGTCATACACCTTGTGTCCAAAGGAATACACTCCGGATATACTGAGTCTCAATATCTTATATGACAAAGTCAGATTGAAGCCACCCGTAAATGGCGCAATGGTGGTACCGAGAAAATAGCGGTAATTGTCCGCCTTGTTAAGATCTTTAGACCCAGTAATCTGCACATCCGGACGCATCTGATACGAATACAGTCCGGTACTCGGATCGATGCCGATATATCTTCCAGTCAGAAGCGAACCTATAGGATAACCCTCGACATAACGATCCTTGGCTGTTATATTCTTGCTCGCAGGTCTGTATTTCAGTACCTTGTTATAATTGTACGCGAAATTGACAGAAGCCGATATATTCAGCCCGTTTCCCTTCAGTATATCTCCGCTGAGCGTCGTTTCCACTCCGCTGTTCATTATATCTGCCGAATTGAAATATACATAGGTATATCCGGTGGTGGAACTCACCTGGGAAGATGTAACTACATCGGTACTGAGACGGTAATAGGCCTCTGTATTAAGGGTAAGCCTGTCCTTGAAGAAGCCGACATCCACTCCTGCCTTCATATCCTGAGTCTTCTCCCATCCGAGATCCGGGTTCGGTGCAGAAGGTATGGTTCCCAGAAGATAGGCCTTGCCGTCATAATAGCGGTACATCTGCTGTGTATACTGAAGGACAAGATGGTGAGGTGCACTTGTATTCACGTCACCTGTAAAGCCATAGGCCAGACGGAAGGTTCCATGCGAGAGCACATCGCTGTCCTTGATGAAACGTTCCTGTGCGAAATGCCATGCCGCACCGGCACTCCATGTCGGATTGAACTGCCTGTCACTTCCGAAGTTGGAACTGCCGTCTGTCCTGAACGAAGCATTGAACACATAACGGTCATCCAGATAGTAGTCGGCAGAGGCATAGAACGAAGCATATCTGCTCTCAGTGAAATACTCTCCGTTGAGCCTTTCCACTTCCTTCACCCATTCATCCTGGGGTCCGGAAATCTGCGGAAGAGATGTCGTACCGGTCTGAGGGTCATAGTTGTATCTCTTGGTGAATATACTGTTCGACCTGGACCCTCTGACTTCCGCTCCTGCAAGGACATTGAGAGTGTGGATGTCACCATAAGTGTCGTTATACAGGAAATGGCCTCTCGCGACATAACTGTTCCTGTCTGTACGGTTCTGGGATATCGAGCCGTAGAGATTGTCCTGTTTCCTGTCATCATTGCCAAGACGGTCCCTGAATGCAGTGTAGGTATACTTGTCCACAATCTTGTCCGTCTTGTTGTTGGAATAGGTATACGACGCAAGTCCCACGAACTTGAAAGGTTCCAGAATCTTGACATCCACCTGACCTCTGACTGTATTTGACCAGTTGACCGTGTCGGTAGTATTGTTGTGAAGTTCGCGAAGTATGCTGAAACCGTTGTCAGGCATTACTTCCTCCACTCCCCTTCCATTATAATAACCTAACGAGAAATACGTATTGTCTGCTGCATATGAACCGTCTGCATTGTATGCTCTTTCATATGGGTTCGCAAAATACGCATATTTGAAGGCATCGACATAACTGTCCGGAGAGACGGAAGACTGACGCGACATGTCATATCCCACTTCAATCCTCAGACGGTCAACCGGATTCATGGTGACCTTCGAATTGAGACTGTACCTTTTATAATTATTGCGAATGAGCATACCGTTGTCGTCATTGAAGCCCATCGCCACATAATACGTACTCTTGCCGGAACCGCCGCTCAATGACAGATGGTGGTTATGCGAAAATGCGTTTCTGAAAAGATGACCGTACCAATCCGTACTGACCTTGCTCAACTCATCTATCATGGCATCCTGCGCTGCGGTATCGCCATTCAACTCGGCAAACTGTCCTACTCCTGCTCTGATCTGTCCCACAACTCCGACTATCGGAAATACCACAGTATTGTCAGTCAAGGACTTCCGATATCCTTCAGCAGAAAACTCATCCCAAAGTTCCTGTTCCCAGGCGAGTTTCTCCGATGCATTCATGAGTTGAAGGTTCCTCTGAGGTTTGAACGACCAAGTGAAATTGTTGGAATAACTCACTTTCATCCTGCCTGCCTGACCTTTCTTGGTAGTGATGACAATGACTCCGTTTGCCGCTCTCGAACCATAGATGGCTGCCGCAGCCGCATCCTTCAGGATAGTGATGCTTTCTATATCGTTAGGATTTATATTGCCGATACCTGTTACGAATATATTGTCGAATCCACCTGTCGCAAGTTCCTCCTTCGACATGGCTGCAGATTCATTCTGCATAGGCACTCCGTCCACGACCCAGAGAGGATCGCTGTTTCCGGAAAGGTTGTTTGTTCCTCTGATACGGATCTTGGACTGAACTCCCGGCTGTCCGGAAACAGCAGACACAGACACTCCGGCCACCTGTCCCTGCAGAAGCGAACTGACTGATGCCAGTGGTGTAGCCTCAAGTTTATCAGATGATACTATACCGACAGATCCCGTGATACGTTTTACCGTGGTCTGAGCATAACCCGTCACCACGACCTGATCCAGAAAAGTATCTTCGTAGGAAAGGGTTATTTCAACATCACCCTTGACATTACGCGGAACCGCATATTCGACAGACTGCATTCCAAGTGAAGAGAAGACCAGCGTCAGACCATCAGAGGGGATTTCAATCCTGAACCTGCCATCAACACCGGTAGAGACACCCTTGCCGGGAATCTCCTTGATGAGGACACCTGCTCCCGGGAGAGGATTACCGTCGTTATCTGACACGACACCGGAAACTGTCCTTGTCTGTGCTGACGACAGAAACGGGAACAGCAAGAGAATACAGATTGATATGATTATTTTTACAGGCCGATACATGATTGGGGAGATTAAGCCTATACTTGAGCCAGTTGTGGGACTTGAACCCACGACCTTCGCGTTACGAATGCGATGCTCTACCAACTAAGCTAAACTGGCAAATATCATCCATATTGACAATGGAAGGTGCAAATATAAATATTTTTTGGATAACTTTGCCAAATATAGTTGATTTATGGAGACTCAAGACATAATAGTCATTGGTGCAGGAGCGGCCGGACTCATGGCCGCTGCCGGTGCTGCAGGAGAAGGAGCATCAGTCCTCGTGCTGGAAAAAATGCCCAGACCGGGCAGAAAGATAATGATCACCGGAAAGGGACGATGCAATTTCACTAATCTCAAGGCCTGGAATGAATTCAGCACCCATATACATCCGAAGCCGAATTTCCTCAAGCCCTCGTTCTATAATCTCGATTCCGCCAGGATGATGGGCTTTCTGGAAGCCAACGGCATGGAAAGCATCGTAGAGAGAGGTGACCGGGTCTTTCCGGCATCACATCTCGCATCTGATGTCGTGGATGCACTCGTAAGGGCGGCAAATGCTTCCGGAGCAAAGATCATCTGCAATAAAGAAGTCTCAGAAATCACCTCGAGCACCCCCTCTGTCATGTCGAGCGGAAGCGAGACACCGTTCACCCTCAAATGCACGGACGGCACCACCTATACATGCCGCAGACTCATCATCTGCACCGGAGGACTCTCCTACCCAAAGACCGGTTCCACAGGAGACGGATACAGGTGGGCAGCAGAATACGGCCACACCGTACGGACTCTTTTTCCGTCACTTACGGCAATTGTACCATCCGGTTACAAAATCATGGACCAGTCTGTCCCGCCGCCAAATTATGGAAAAGCACATATAAGCAGAGAGGTTCCGTTATCAGAATCAGGAAGATTGCTGTGCGGTAATCAGTTGAAGAACATATCTCTTACGGTAGTGATCGACGGAAATCAGGCGGCGTCAGAATTCGGCGACATGGACTTCACCGATGGGGGCATCGAAGGTCCTGTAGGATTCAAGGTCAGC
Source organism: Bacteroidales bacterium (assembly GCA_015060205.1). Lineage (GTDB taxonomy): Bacteria > Bacteroidota > Bacteroidia > Bacteroidales > UBA932 > Cryptobacteroides. The sequence goes on along the minus strand of SUYY01000003.1, from coordinate 79,912 downwards.
CGCAAATGCGTGAACGCTCTGATAAACGGAAGCAAGGTTATCGCCGTACTGGACCTTAAGCCTGCAGTTGAAATCGAAGACCTGACAGTCCGCATCAACACCCTGTGGAACGAGATTTCCAAGGACAAGAGAAATGCGAACAGACCATATAAGGACAGATACAGGATCCTGCTGACAAAAGTCCTTCCGATGTCACTGATACAGGGATTCGTAAAACTCAATCCCAATGCCGACCATAAGACGCTTGCAAAGTCACTTAAAAACTGGAAATTCGAGATTGCAGGATACGTAGGGTATGAAAGATGCGTAATCACGGCAGGAGGAGTGTCATGCGAAGAGGTCGCGCCCAAGACCCTGGAATCAAAACTGAACCCGGGGCTGTATTTTGCCGGAGAAGTCCTTGCCCTTGATGCAGACACAGGCGGATATAACCTTCAGACCGCCTTCAGTACAGGATATCTTTCCGGAATATCTGCAGCAAAGTCAATTCTCAAGGCTAAATGACACCGGAACCAAGCATTTCATCACCGTCATACCATACGGCAAACTGACCGGGAGTGATTCCTCTCTGAGGAGTGTCGAAAAGGATGAACATCCCGTTGGAACGCATGATTACCGTAGCCTGCTGCAAAGGCTGGCGATAACGGATACGCACCTTGTAGCGGCGGATTTCACCTTCATGCATGGCAAGGTCTGGCCGTATCCAGTGGATTTCCTCCGGAGCGATACGCAGACATGAACGGGAAAGTCCCTTATGGGTATGTCCCTCCCCCACATATATTATATTCCGCGGAATATCGGTCTCTATCACAAAGACAGAATCTTTATGTCCTCCGACATTGAGACCCTTGCGCTGGCCTATGGTATAGAACTGGGCACCGTCGTGTCTTCCTATTATCTTTCCGTAAGGATTGTCCTTGTATCTTGTCTTCTTTATATGTTTTCTTCCGCTCCGGTATGTCTCGGTCTCGAAGTCAATGTCGTACCTGACCTGTCGGGAAAGCCTCAGAAGCGACTCATCTGACAGAAGGGCAATCTTTTCCGTAGAGAAAGGACAACCTGACGGCTCTGACGGACTGGCCTTGTCTTCCGACACATAATCAGTTATCATCTTTACCTGGGCAGTCTCATCTGCCATAATGGATTCCAGAGTATCTTTCATGAAGGCATACTGCTCATTATCAGCATAATATGCATCATACACCTCTACAATATCCCCTTCACAAGGTTTCAGTTTCTGCTGAAGGAAGGTAGGCAGGTCCACCTTACCGACAAAGCATATGCCCTGTGAATCCTTCTTGTCAGCGGAAGGAAGGTCTGCCTCCTGTGCCAGACGCCGCACTTCAGGCTTGATTATATCACCTACGGGAAACATGGCGTATGAGAGTTGTTCCTGAGTAAGTTGACAGAGGAAATAACTCTGGTCCTTGTTAGGGTCAGTACCTGCAAGTATACTGTATACAGGTCCATCCGGAGTATCTGTGGTGACCTTTCTGCAATAATGGCCGGTCGCAACAAAGTCTGCACCCAGTTTTCTGGCACATTTGAGGAAGGCATCGAACTTTATCTCCCGGTTGCAGAGCACATCCGGATTCGGTGTCCGGCCTTTTTCATATTCATCAAACATATAGTCGACAACCCTCTGCCTGTATTCTTTGCTCAGATCGACAAAATAAAAAGGAATGCCTATCTTTCTTGCCACCATTTCAGCGACAAAACGGTCTTCCTCCCACTCGCAGTCACCGTGGAGAGTAGTGGAGGCATCGTGCCAGTTCTGCATGAAAAGCGCAAATACATCATAGCCCTGCTGCTTGAGCAGAAGAGCAGCGACACTGGAGTCCACACCGCCGGAAAGACCTATACACACCTTAATTTCAGCGTTTTCCTTCATATCAAGTGACTTTGTCAATAAAAAGCATTATATTTGTGAAGTCTGCAAAGATAAGTCAATTGATTGTTATGACAAATAAAGAGATAAAAATATCGTATCAGGAGTATGACTCCCCATACGAACTCGAAAAGGAATTTCAGTCTCTGGTCCAGGCAGCAATAGAGGCCACAGAACAGTCCTATGCTCCATATTCAAAGTTCAATGTAGGCGCTGCCGTACTTCTTGAAGACGGAACGGTAATCAAAGGTTCAAATCAGGAAAATGCCGCATTCCCATCAGGCCTTTGCGCAGAAAGGACTGCGCTTTTCTATGCCGGTGCTTCATATCCTGCCAAAGCAGTAATCGCAATAGCCATAGCCGGTGCACAGAACGGAATCCTATGCAAATCGCCTGTCACTCCCTGCGGTGCATGCAGACAGGTAATGGCCCAATATCAGACAAGAGGCGGAAAGCCAATGACCACCATTCTTATCGGTTCGGACAAGATATTGAAATTCAAGCAAGTAGAGGACCTGCTTCCTTTTATCTTCGACAGCATATAGCAGACGCTTGACTTCCGTTAAAGACCAGCGCGACAGAAATAGTAAAAATATTTACTATATTTGCAGCCTAAACAACTAAGACCATGAAACCTGAAGTAATCGAAATGCTGGACAGCCTTGATGTGCATATGGGCGGAAACGGAGGAATGATTGCCCTGAACATCGTCCTTGCAATAGTAATGTTCGGAGTGGCACTCGGCATCAAGCCCAGAACCTTCATCGACATTCTCAAAAGTCCCAAATCCGTGCTGGTAGGAATTTTCTGCCAATTGCTAATTCTGCCTGCGCTTACATTCCTTCTTACCATCACATTCAAGAACTGGATATCACCGATGATAGCACTGGGAATGATTCTGGTGGCATCCTGTCCGGGAGGAAACATATCGAACTTCATCACATCACTTTCCAGAGGTAACACAGAACTCTCGGTTTCCCTCACTGCCTTCAACACCGCAGCCTGCGTCTTCACGACTCCACTGAACTTCGCATTCTGGGGAAACATGTACATCAATTTTGCCGGAAAGAGGGACATGGTTCTGCCTGAACTGCAGATACCTCTGAGTGACGTATTCGTGACCATAGTGATCCTTCTGGGTATTCCGTTGGTACTGGGAGTACTTTGCGCACAATACCTGCCTAAAGTGGCTAAGGCCCTGAAAAAGCCTATGCAGTACCTTTCAATCATCTTCTTTGTCGGAATGGTATGTATCGCATTCGGAGGAAACTTCGGAGTTTTCATCAAATGCATCCAGTATATATTCCTTATCGTCCTGGTACACAACCTTCTGGCACTGGGTATCGGCTTCGGTACAAGCACCCTGCTGAAGATGCCTTATAAGGACAGAAGAACCATCACGATCGAGACCGGCATACAGAACTCGGGACTTGGACTTGCCCTTCTGCTCAACCCTCACATATTCAATCCTGAAATCTGGGCAAACAATGGAGGTATGCTCGTCATCACTGCATGGTGGGGCGTATGGCACATCATTTCAGGTCTGACTCTTGCAGGTCTGTGGAGAGCAAGAGGAAGGAAAGAGGAAAACGAAGATTAATATGTCAAGAAAAAATATTTACGACAAAGACCTTTTCTACTGCTTTCTGAGAAGGTTCTGGACAGATGGAACAATCCGGAACAGTTACCGTAAGGCAGAGGTGCACGGCATGGAGAATCTGCCGGAAGACGGATGTCTGATTCTTGCCCCCAACCATTGCAACACCTTGATGGACGCGCTTGTGATGCTGCGTTCATACAAGGGATCGACGGTATTCGGAGCCAGAGCGGATATGTTCAGGAGACCTCTCATTGCCAAGGCCATGTACTTCCTGAGGATACTTCCTATGGTCAGACAGAGGGACGGACTCAGAAATGTACTCCAGAACAACAAGACTCAGGAAATCATAGTAGCAACTCTCGAGAACAATGTGAGATTCTGTATATTTCCGGAAGGAAAACACAGGACAAGACATTCCCTTCAGACATTAGGAAAAGGTGTTTCAAGGATTGCCTATTCCGCAGATGAGAAATTCGGAAGCGAAAGACCTGTATATGTAGTTCCTGTCGGAATCGAGTACGGTGATTACTTCAGATACAGAAGCACGTCACTTGTCAACTACGGCGAAGCGATCAATGTCACCGAGTTCTTCAAGAACGGAGATTTTGAGAATGAAGCGCAGGCTGTAGATGCATTGAGAAAAGAATTAGGAAAGAGGATATCTGAACTGATCACGTTCATTCCTGATGATGAGAATTATGAGGCAAAATGGGCGTTGGTCAAGATGTGCTCCATATATAAAAAGAAGAAAGGATACGGAGATTTCGGCACGAAACTTTATGATTCGATGTCAGAAAACAGAAAGATCGCTGAACAGATTGAAAATCTGATGGCGGAAGATCCTGACAAAGGAGCATCGATTCTCGAACGTGCCGGCAGATTTGAGAAAGAAAGACGCGAAGCAGGCATATCGATCTATTCGTTCAGAAAGATGTGTCCTAAGTGGAATGTGGCGGGAAAGGCTGCTGCTGCACTCATAGGTCTTCCTTATTTCATTTACAGTGCCATTGTCTCCCTGCCAATGTGGGCTGCGGAATTCATGATCAGAAACAGCGTCAAGGACCCAGCCTTCAAGAACACTGTAAGTTTCGGAGTAAAACTGGGAATGAAGGTCATTCTTACCCCTCTATATGCTGTACTTGCATTCTGTCTTGCTCCATGGTGGCTCGCACTTGCACTTCTGGTGACATACTTCCCTTCATACTACTACTTCCATGACTATATCGAAGGATGCAGAAGATGGATATCAGACATCAGACTGTTGAAAAACAAGAAATTATACAAGACATTCAAATCCATCGTAAAGGATTTCCGTGCATAAACAAGTAATCTAAACACAAGATTCATGAAAAAATTATTTATCCTGCTGCTTGCGGCAGTTGTGCTTGCAACTCCTGCAACGGCAAAAAAAGAAAAGAAGAACGTCACATATAATGAAAAGGGTGAAATCATCAAGACAGGTATAAACCTCGGACCTCTCCCTGTAGTGGCGTTTGACGCGGACCGCGGCTTCCAGTTCGGAGCACTTATGAACATCTATGACTTCGGAAACGGAAAGAACTATCCGAATCCGAACTCACAGTGGTATATAGAAGGATCCGCATACGTAAAGGAATCAAAGATCGGAAGTTATAAATTCGTTCTCAACTACGACAACAAGACCCTCATCCCGGGAGTCAGGATGTCGATATGTACCGGATATTACAAGGACGCGGCACTTGACTTCTACGGATTCAACGGTTATCAGAGCAACTATGACATGAGTATGCTCAAGCCGACATTCCATTTTGACGGAAGCCCGGAAAAAGGAAGTGACGACTATAACAAGATCTACAGGAAATTCGAGGAAAAAGGCAAGATGCCGAAGGGATTCTACCGTTTCGGACGCGACCTCGTGAAAGCAAAGATCGATTTCACAGGCGAGATCCTGAAGAATTTCTATTGGGAGGCAGGTTATAACTTTTCATGGACAAATGCGCAGTCTTTTGTTCCTAAGGGATATGCTGTCCTTGACAATCCTCTGGAACCGGGTCTATACGTACCTGGCGGCACTACCCTTTTCGACCTCTACAAGGCATGGGGAATAATTTCCGAGAATGAAGCAAAGGGAGGAATCACATCATCCATCCGTCTCGGTCTGATGTATGACAGCAGAAATGTCGAGAACAACCCGACAAAAGGTATATGGGCAGAAGGACATATCATCGCCGCACCGAAATGGCTTGGAACGACTCATGAGCATTACAGGTACTGCCTTACAATGCGTCAGTATGTTCCTATCGTACAGGACAAACTCACATTCGCATATCGCATCGGCTATCAGGGAACAATCGGCAAAAACACCCCTTGGTACAACCTTCCTTTCTACACAAACATGGGTATCAAGGCTGACAATGACGGTTTCGGAGGCTACAGGACAGTACGCGGACTCATGCTCAACAGAGTTCAGGGACTTGACACCGGATTCTACAACATCGAGTTCAGATACAAGTTCGTGGAATTCAAACTCTGGAAACAGAACATAGCATTTGCACTGAGCGCATTTACAGATGCTGCACATGTATTCAGAGGATATGACATGACCTTCGGCGAGACAGCGAAACAGAACATCATCAACTCCGCAGCAAATCCTGTAGAAGGAGCGGATAAACTTCTGAACTACGAGAATCTGTACAAGAAGTTCGTATTTGACAGAAATGACGGATTCCACGGCACTGCAGGTCTCGGTCTGAGATTCATTATGAACCAGAACTTCATCGTGGCATTTGAAGGAGCACAGTGCTTCAACAAGCAGGACGGAGGTTTTGCATTCTACCTTAACACCGGCTTCCTCTTCTAACGGAAACAACTATAAATCAACATATTGCGATTAATGCCTGCTTCTCAGACCGAGCAGGCATTAATTGTATATGATCGGATATCAAAGAATTAACAATCGATTAAAATTCTGAATAAAGAATCTTGACCAATTCGGTCACTTTTTAATTTTTTGTATTAAATTTGCAGTTTATGTGTATTTAACAAATAGAAACGTTATGGATCAGATGACTAAAAAGTATGTAGACGGCTTCATGGCCGATCTTACAGCGAAGAATCCTGGCGAAAAGGAGTTTCACCAGGCAGTTAAGGAAGTGCTTGAAAGTGTAGCCCCATACATGATGGAGCATCCTTATCTTATCGACCAGAAAATTCTTGAGAGAATCGTTGAACCTGAACGCATCATCATTTTCCGTGTTCCTTGGCTTGATGATGAAGGCAACATCCAGATAAACAGAGGATACCGCGTCCAGATGAACAGCGCTATCGGACCTTACAAGGGAGGTATACGTTTCCATCCGAGTGTCAATCTTTCAATCATGAAGTTCCTTGCATTCGAGCAGACCTTCAAGAACAGCCTCACTACCCTTCCAATGGGTGCCGGCAAAGGAGGTTCGGACTTCAATCCTAAGGGCAAGTCAGACAACGAGGTAATGCGTTTCTGCCAGAGTTTCATCACAGAACTCTACAGACATATCGGATCAAACACTGACGTCCCTGCAGGTGATATCGGAGTAGGCGGACGTGAGGTAGGATATATGTTCGGACAATACAAGAGACTCCGCGATGAGTTTACAGGTGTATTCACAGGAAAGGGACAGACATTCGGAGGAAGCCCTATGCGTCCTGAAGCAACCGGTTACGGTACATGCTATTTCGCTGCAGCAATGCTTGCGACCAAGGGTGACAGTTACGAGGGCAAGACTGTGGCAATCTCAGGATCAGGTAATGTGGCACAGTACGCTGCACAGAAGGCCACACAACTCGGCGGTAAGGTCGTGACTCTCTCGGATTCAAACGGTTACATCTACGATCCGGACGGAATCGATGCAGACAAACTCGCTTATGTAATGTACCTCAAGAACGTTCTTCGCGGACGTATCAAGGAATATGTACAGCAGTATCCTTCAGCACAGTATTTCGAAGGCCAGCGTCCATGGGGTGTGAAATGCGACATCGCAATGCCATGTGCAACCCAGAACGAACTCAACGGTGAAGAGGCAAAGACACTTCTTGCCAACGGATGTATGTGCGTTGCAGAGGGTGCAAACATGCCTACCACACCTGAGGCTATCGCAGCATTCCAGGAGGCAAAGATACTTTACTCTCCAGGTAAGGCGTCAAATGCCGGTGGTGTAGCGACATCAGGTCTTGAGATGACACAGAATTCAATAAGGCTCAGATGGACACCGGAAGAGGTCGATCAGCAACTCAAGAGGATCATGACAGACATCCACGAGGCTTGTGTGAAATACGGTACTGAGGAAGACGGATATGTAAACTATGTGAAGGGCGCAAATGTCGCCGGATTCATAAAGGTTGCCGAGGCCATGATGGCTCAGGGTCTTGTCTAATCATCGAAAAAATACTAAATTAGCGGGCTGATACTTTAATCAGCCCGTTTTTATATCATACCATGCACATAGGAATAGCAGGAAATATCGGTTGCGGAAAGACAACCCTGACCAGGATGCTGGCAGAGCATTACGGATGGACACCTAAATTTGAATCGGTGACCTATAATCCATATCTTGAAGACTACTACAAGGATATCGAGAGATGGTCATACAATCTGGAGACATATTTCCTTGCCCAAAGGTTTCAGGACCTTCTGGAAATCGCCAAATCCGACGAAGTCATAATCCAGGACCGCACCATTCTCGAAGGTGTGCATATCTTCGTGGCCAACAACAAGGCTATGGGCAATCTCTCCGACAGGGATTTTGACACATATATGCAACTGTTCAACCTGATGATGTCCATGGTCCATGAACCAGACCTTCTGATATATCTGAAATCTTCGGTTCCGACCCTGGTAGCACAGATCCAGAAGCGCGGACGTGACTATGAAAAGGGTATCAGCATCGAATATCTGAGCAATCTCAACGACAGATACGAGAAATGGATCTCGGACTATAAAGGCAAGATTCTCGTCATTGACGCAGACAACCTCGACTTCGAGCACATCCCGGAAGACTTCGCGTCAATCACTGACAAGATAGATGCAATGCTCTTCGGTCTCTTCTAGAATCCCGGAATCGTCAGGAATAAGGTCGGCAAGAGAAGAAGAAATCCTACGACAACAAGTGTCAGGATGAATTTCCATATAAATCCGAACCATCTGCCGTATGGTATCTTGGCAACAGAAAGAACAGCCATCAGCACTCCGGAACAAGGAGTTATCATATTCGTAAATCCATCACCGAACTGGAATGCCATGACCGTCGCCTGACGGGAAAGACCTATCATGTCGGAGAATGGTGCCAAGACAGGCATCGTAACAGCGGCTTTTGCAGATGCCGAAGGTATGAACAGGTTTATGAAAGTCTGAATACCGTACATCCCTGCCAATGCTCCGGTCTTACCGCTTCCATCAAGGGATTCCGCCATAGATTCAAGCATCGGATCGATCACATTGCCGTTCTTCAGGATGACGATGATTCCTGCCGCAAGACCTATTACAAGCGCGGCAGAAAATATATCCTTTGCCCCATTTACAAATTCCTTTGCTATATTGTCAGCAGAATAACCGGCAGATATTCCCGCTGAAAGTCCTAAAGCAATGAACAAAGCGCATATTTCAGGCAGATACCAGCCGTATCCCATCACTCCCGCAACCATGAAGACGACGGCAGACAAGAGGAGAGTGAGAACAAACATCTGTCTTGACTTCCTTATGGATATAAAGCCGGCCAGAACGAAGAGAGCATCCAGGATCCACAGAAGATAAGGAGCATCAAATGATATCTTTCCGATGTTTATATGACAATGAGAGGCGTATGATATTGAGAAAAGTACGAGAGCGGCAACAATCATGATATAAGTCACCCATGCTCCGGTTCCCGCTTTCTGCTCCTTCACAGGTTCAGATGCCGGTGCTTCCAAGACGGCATCTGAGTCTCCCCTGGTCCTTGATGCTTTCCAAAGCACAAAGACAATGGTAATAAGCATGAGAACAATCCAGCATATTGTCCTGTATTCCACACCTGAAAACAAAGGCAAGCCGGACATATCCTGTGCTATACCTACGGTGAAAGGGTTAAGCATGGCTCCTGCGAATCCCACATGCGCAGCGACATAGACCATACATACTGCAATGAATTCATCATAGCCCAGGGACTTTGCAACAGGTATCACCACGGCGACAAATGCAATTGTCTCCTCACTCATTCCGAAAACAGCACCGAAGAGTCCGAAAAGAAGCATGATCAGGACCATAACGATATTCCCTACACCGAGCAATCTGACAAAGGCGAACCTCTCAAGTCTGCGGGCCTTGTTCATGAATTTCAATATTCCGGCATCTACTGCCTTCGTCTGATTGACAAGCCAGAAAGAGCCTCCCAATATAAGGACAAACGCTATTATCCCTGCCTGCTGGCAGAATCCTTCATAAAGTGCGGAAAACACCTGCCATGTCTGAGGAACCGCCCCAGGCACGAACCAGGTGGACATAGCGCATACCAGAAGCACAAAGAATATTATGACATATGTATTCGGTACCTTGAATTTCACCATATCATTTGAATTTTGCGCGAAGATAACATTAAATCTTCATAACAGGATGGGACAGGAACAAATATCGCCGGAGTCTGCATATCCGACTCCGGCGACCTTGCAAAAGTAAGGTGATATGATGAGCCTCAGCGTCTGGTCGGCCAAACCACAGCCAGAGGACGTGAAATCATTATCTTATCCTGACCATTTCTACCGGTTGCTGCATTACGTTATCGAGAGGATGGGACTGATATTTCACAGAATGGAAATTGATATTCATCAGATCGATACAGCGGATATTGCTGTTCCATGCAGTCCTGTAGTACATTTTCATCGCAGTCTGGTCCGTAACTGCCGTAAACTGGGTGGCAGTCTGAAGGTTTTCCGGAACATTATCCGAAGCATGCTGGGTACCTATAGGAATGTCGAAGTTGTTCAGTATATGAAAAGCCTGTACTACAGTATCGAAACCGGTCGGCTGCACAGGAGCGGTGGTCTGATAGAATGTAGCCCTGACGAATCTGGAAGGAGAGGTATAGTCTCCAGGAAGTCCCAGCATGCCGCTTCCATGGCCGAGAGGCTGAAGTATGATTCCCGGTTTGATAGTCTGGTCAGGAGCAGAGCCGGGACGCAGATTGACATAATTGTTCAGATTTGTCATATGCCATTGAAAACCAGGAGCATTGGTGATGACTCCCAGGGTATTCTCATAAAATTGAGGCACTCCACCTACAAATTCAAGGACTACCATTCTGCCTCCCGGTTCGGCAATTCTCCAATGCACTGCACCTATCTTATGATTGAGTGTAACGACCTTGACCTTCTTCAACGCAGCCTTCACCTGATCTATGGAGTCAAACTGGGACAGGACCCAGGAGACAAACTGCATGTCACATATGGTATGGTCGTTCTGTGATGGGTCATAAGGGGTATATTGACCATATTCCGGGAAAAAGAAAAGTCCCGCTGACAGACCGGACTCATTGATACCTTCCACTACGAAAGGTTCATATTCAGTGTAAATACCGACATAGCCGTAGACAGAAGTGAATTTCATACCGTCAGAACCAGACGGGGTGTATGACTGTTGCTGATGTCCGCGTGGGGACACGACATATCCGCACTGCATCGAGGTTGCCGCCCACTCGACAGTTCTTGCGACGACCTTGCTCCCATCCGCCGCTGATAATGAAATGCCGGTGCATGCTTTAGTATCATCAGAATATACTGCGGCAAAAAGCATGAAGGCAAATAAAGTAAATATCCGTTTCATATACATCTTTTTAATATACGAAACGGATATTTACAATGTCTGGACCAAAGGTCTGACTATCTGCTGAACTGCGCTCTCAGAACCTCGTTTTTGGCGTCAGCATCAGAACCCTTGATGCCGAAGTAGAACTTGATCTTAGGCTCGGTACCTGAAGGGCGGACTGTCACCACATCGCCTGCTTCATTATAGAACTGAAGCACATTGGATGCAGGGAGACCTGTTTCCTCAGGCTTGCTGTAGTCGATAACCTTGATAACCGGCGAACCTGCCATCTCCTTAGGAGGATTGTTTCTGTATTCAACCATCATTGCCGCGATTTCCTCGAGACCTGCCTTGCCTTTCTTGGTAAGGGAAATGAGTGATTCCTTGTAATAGCCGAACTCAGCATAGATATCCTGGAGCAACTGATAGAGGGTCTTGCCCTGATCTGCAGCCCATGCTGCACATTCTGCAACGAAGGCACATGATATCGGAGCATCCTTGTCACGCACGAACTCACCCACGTTGAATCCGTAACTTTCCTCACCACCGCAGACAAATGTTGACTTGCCTTCATTCTTCTTGATCACATCTGCAATCCACTTGAAGCCGGTAAGCACATTATATACCTTCACATCATACTTCTGAGCGATAGCACGCATGAGTTCTGTGGTAACGATAGTCTTGACGATGTACTGGTTTCCATCAAGTTTTCCAAGTTCGGACCAACGGCGGAGAATGTAGTATGTAAGGATCGAACCGGTCTGGTTTCCATTGAGAAGAACCATCTTGCCTTCATTGTCGCGGACTGCAATTCCGATACGGTCTGCATCAGGGTCAGTCGCCATCACAAGGTCAGCACCTTCCTTATCAGCAACAGCGACTGCCATTGCGAGAGCGGAAGGTTCCTCAGGATTAGGAGACATGACTGTCGGGAAATTACCGTCAACCACGTCCTGTTCAGGAACATGATATACGTTCTCAAATCCGAGTTTAGAAAGGAACTCCGGAACAATCTCGACACCTGAACCGTGGATAGGAGTGTAGACTATCTTAAGGTCCTTATGTCTTGCACATGATTCAGGAGAAAGCATGAGGGTCATCACAGAATTGAGGTAAGCCTCATCCATTTCATGACTCATGACCTCGATAGGAGCAGCATCTTCCGCAGGCTCGAACTTGACCATTGAAGGGTCAGTGATCTTTGCAACCTCGGAAACGATGTCCTTGTCCACAGGAGAAGTCACCTGAGCACCGTCAGACCAGAACACCTTGTAACCGTTATATTCCTTAGGATTATGAGATGCGGTGATCATGATACCGGCATTCGCCTTCTTCATCCTCACCGAATAACTCATCAATGCGATAGGATGGAGTTTGTCAAATATATATACCTTTATGCCGTTGGCAGAAAGTACATTTGCAGCAATCTGTGCAAATTCAGGACTGTTGTTGCGGCTGTCGAATGAGATGCATACACTCAGAGGACCCTCGATATTGGCCTTCATATAGTTTGCAAGTCCCTGGGTGGCCATACCGACAGTATATTTGTTCATCCTGTTTGTTCCGACACCCATGATGCCACGAAGTCCACCTGTACCGAACTCAAGGTTTCTGTAGAATGCGTCCTCAAGTGCAGTGAGGTCATTCTCCTGGAGAGCACGGATTTCCGCCTTTGTAGCCTCATCAAAATTTCCGTCCAGCCAACTCTGGACAACTGCTCTAAAATCTGTTTCCATATAAGTATAGTGTTAATAATTAATATTCATTAATACATCCCAACAAATTTAATGGAATTTCTCAAATAAACATCTATTTTTGTAACATATAATGTCTGACAATGGAAAATTTGCTCCGATTCGTGAAGGAACATGAGAGTGACGAGATCTCAAGACTGATTCTTGACCGAAAGAAATATCAGGGTATAGATATAGACCTCGCCGTGAACTGCATAGAAAGCAGAAGGAAACTCAAGGGCAAGGTACAGCAATGGTATGATGAGCCATCCTTGATATTTCCTCTGAAATTGTCTGCAGAACAGTGCAGCAGCAGCGCCACAGGAAAGTATAAGGCAGATGTCGCTGCAAGGATCGCCGGAAAGGAAGACTGGAGCATTGCAGACCTTACAGGAGGACTTGGAGTGGACTCCTGGTTTTTCTCCCAAAGGGCATCTGCAGTGACCTACAACGAAATGCAGACAGTTCTATGCGATGCTGCAAGACACAATTTCAGGATCCTCGGAGCGGAGAACATAGCCATTTCGAACACCATGATCACTGCAGGATGCTATCTGGACTTCCTGAAGGAGATTCCTGACATCATCTACATGGATCCGGCCCGACGAGGTGCCGGTGGCAAGAAGGTCTTCCTCATAGAAGACTGTACGCCGGACATACTCACGTTAAAGAACGAGATATTCAGACAGGTGCGCCACATCCTTGTCAAACTGTCTCCGATGGCAGATATCTCCATGGTATGCGAAAGGCTCGGCAGTACATGCCGGGAAGTCCACGTGGTTGGCTCCGGAGGTGAGTGCAAGGAACTCCTCATATGGATGGACAGGGATTGGAATGGGGAATATACGATAATTGCAGCGGAACTGGATCAGGACGGAAATGCAACCACTTTCTCATTTCAGCCTTCTGAAGAAAAGGCTGCAGGATATGCCGGTTGTCAGGAATTGTCAGGGGCAAAGGACTCCCCTACATACCTGTTCGAACCTGGCAAGGCACTGATGAAAGCAGGTGCATTCAACCTGATGGCATCAAGGTTCGGAATGAGCAAGATGGGACGATCCACACACTACTACATCACAGATTCCACAGAAAAGGCAGGACAGATGCTACCGTACGGGAAAGTATTCCGGATACTGGAATGCGGTCCTCTCGACAAGAGGAACATAAAGGAAACAGGAAAGAAATATCCCAAGGCTGAAGTGACTGCCAGAAACATTCCCATGGATACTGACACTCTTAGAAAAAAAACCGGCATCGCCTCAGGAGATGATGCACATATCTTCGGTCTGAAATCTGATGCTGAAGGCAATTTGCTGATTGTCGCAAGAAGAATACGATCATGACAGGAACAGATGCTCCACAAGTATCCTGACTCCCATGATAATCAGTATCAGTCCACCTGTCATTTCAGCCTTTGACTTGTAACGGCATCCGAAGACATTTCCGATCTTCAGCCCGACACCTGAAAACATAGCGGTTGTGACACCTATCAGAAGTATGGCGGTCCAGATGTTTATCTTAAGGAATGCAAATGAGACTCCGATAGCCAGAGCGTCTATGCTGGTTGCCAGGGCAAGTGCGAGCATCTTCCGGAATGAAAAGTCCGAATCATGTTCACACTCAGCGGAAGAATCGCGTGATTCCTTTATCATGTTTGCACCAATGACAGAAAGGAGTGCGAAAGCAATCCAATGGTCGACCTCTGTCACAAAATCGGAGAAACGGATTCCCACAAAATAACCGAGAAGCGGCATAAGAGCCTGAAAGCCTCCGAACCACATAGCCACAGAAAAGGCATGTCGCGGACGTAGTTTTCTGACAGACAATCCTTTACATATGGACACAGCAAAAGCGTCCATCGACACCCCTACGGCTATCAGAAATAATTCCACTACAGTCATTTCACAGTAAGTTTACCTATATTCAACCCCCATTTTCCATCTGTGACTATTACTACTTTCCTTCCTCTGCGGTCCTTCATCCTTACATGCTTCTTCAGGAATGTATGAGAATGTCCACCGATCACGACATCCAGATATCCTGTATTGCGCACAAGGTCCTGATCAGTATAGAGTTCTCCTTCATAACCGAGATGAGTGAGCGCAATGATCAGATCACATCCCAGGTCCTTAAGCATGAGAGCATATTTGTCTGCAATTGAGGCAGGATCCTGATATTCCAGCATGGATGCTATTTGCGGATCGACCACGGAAGAGACATCTGTCAGAAGACCGATTATACCGATCTTCCTGCCGGCCTTCTCAATAATGGCATAAGGTCTGACAAGTCCTTCAAGAGGGGTAGATGTAAAGTCATAGTTAGCACAAAGTACCGGCATTTCAAGACCGGCAAGACGGCGGGAAAGTTCTTCCACACCATTGTCAAATTCATGGTTTCCAAGACACACCGCATCGAAAGACATGGCATTCAGGACCGCAATCTCCATATCTCCACCCATTTCCGTGAAATATGATGTACCTTGGCTGAAATCACCCGCATGAAGCAGAAGCACATTTTCGGGAGATTCCGCACCACGGACCTCATCAATATACACCGCCTGCTCAATGACTCCACCCTTGCCCATATACTCTCCGCTTCTTACAGGCTCTATATGGCTGTGAGTATCATTTAGATGCAGTATCGTCAGGTTCTGAGCCTGAACATAAAACGATAAGGTCAGAAACGACATTATCAGAAACAATCTCTTCATATACTTCATCTGATTACAATATGTCCGACATCCTTACCCTTGATGTGCTTTCCTTCGGATGTGAGGGATTCCACATGCTCCAGCACAGCATCGAAAATAGCGACATCGTATATTTCCAGACCTGCTGCACCATCTGCCAATGTCAGTCCGTCTCCTCCATGGAGAAGGAACGAAATGGTAGCAACAGAATAATCCCTGTCATCATCAAGAGGATGACCGCCCACCTTCACAGAAACTATCTTTCCGTCGGAAGCGAGTATATCCACACCTCCCAGGACCTCGAATTTTCCGGACGAAGCCATTTTCGAGAATATATCCCTTAAAGTCCTGCCGGAAAGTTCCAGATAGACGAGATTGTTCCTGAACGGGAACATAGACTGTATATCGTCAAGCATCACATCTCCTTGAGGCATACCTACACGTATTCCTCCGAAATTGCCGATTCCCACATCCACATGCCTGCCGGAAAGCGACGCGACCTTATTCATAAGCACTTCTATGAACCAGTTTGACAGTCTGCATTCCTGCACGTCGTTCGGCATATATTCATCCGAATATGCAATAACCTTCTTCACAGAAGCCATCTTATCCTGGGCCTCAAGCACGGCAGAAGCGACTTTTGTCACTGATGTTTCAGGATTGAAGACTTTTCCTGACGGACTGACATATGATCCGTCTTCATTCATGAGACCGAGAGCCTGCGATACATTATCAGCGGACGCAGAAACACATCCGGTCCTGCTCCCGTCCATACTGACAGACTGCCATCTGTACACAGGTCCACAGGATACCGATGCGAAAACGACCGCAATAAGAATGATTATTTTTGTTTGAGCCATTTCCATAAATCCTTGAATGTAGTTTTCTTACCGAACATGAGGATACCGATCTTGTATATCTTTGCAGAAGCCCAGCCACAGATTATGAATGTTCCGGCAAGCAGAGACATGGAAAGGGCAAGTTCCCACAATGGGACTCCGAACGGGATCCTGGCGAGCATCACTATAGGTGAGGTGAAAGGAATCATGGACCCCCAGAACACCACAGCACTGTCAGGTGCCTTGAATGCATAGAACGCAATGAAGAACGCTATCAGAAGCGGTATGGTCACCGGCATCTGAAGTTGGGTGGTATCAGCCTCGTTCTCCACTGCAGAACCGATGGCGGCAAAGAAAGATGCATAGAGCAGATATCCGAGAATGAAATATACGATGAAACCAAATATCAGTTGTCCGAAGTTCAACTGAGCCAAAGTACTCAGAACCACCTCAAGGCCTTCAGGTTGTGCAGTTGTCATCTGAGTCATCTCCATACCGCCCATCTGCATCTGAACCATCTCCTGAGCCTTTTCAGGTTCTATCTGGTCAAAGCCGATGAAGACAGAAGCACCTGCCACCAGCATCACTGTAAGAACGATCCAGAGGAAGAACTGCGTCAATGCCACGCATGCCACTCCGATTATCTTTCCGAACATAAGTTCTGTAGCCTTTACTGACGATACGAGCACTTCCACTACCCTGCTTGCCTTCTCCTCTATGACACTTTGCATGACCATTCCTGAGAACATCGCTATGAACATATATATGATCATAGACAGGATAAGGGAAATGATCATATAGACCTCGGATGAAGTGATCTTCTCATCTCCGTCCTCACTCACCGTATAGGTAGACATCTGTATATCCGCCTTTACATTTTCCATAATCTCCTTGAGACCGTCCACCTCATATGCCTCGATCCTGTAATCTTCTATGGCGGCATTTATCCTGGAGGATATGGCATCCTTCAGATCCACACTGATCGGCTTCTCGGAATACGCTGAGACTGTCACAGATGCCGCAGAGTCCAGTTGGGATATATTGACCAGGACATCGAAACCGTCTGAAATGAAGGTCGTCTTCAGGGAATCCACGCTCATGGAAGAGAAGTCTGTGAACATCACTGTCTCGCTGTCAGTCAGAGACGGCATGACTACGGATGATTCGTCCACTACGGCTACCTTCTTGCCCTTGTCCTCCGTCATCATCATGATTACAGTAGGAAGAACAGCGACTGCCGCAAAAAAGATCGGACCAAGGAAGGTTATCAGCAGGAAGGATTTCTTCTTCACCCTGGTGAGATATTCCCTGCCTATGACTATGTTCAGATTTCTTAATTTCATATCTATTTCTCCTCCGTTACCAGTTTAATGAAAATATCATTCATCCTCGGAATAAGTTCCTTGAAGGAATTTACCGTAACATTCTGTTCCAGAACACTCTTGAGGGCTGTATTCGAATCTGCACCATTTTCCAGAGAAAGCACGCATACATGCCTGTCGCCCTGAGCCTCGTCAGAAAGGATGGTGTACACTCCCCTTGCAGACTCAAGAGGTGTACGTCCGGAATAAATCAGTTCCACATTGCTGTTGCCATATCGGTGACGGATATCATCTACCTTTCCACTGAGTACCACATGAGACTTATTGATGAGCGCTATATCATCGCACAGTTCCTCGACCGACTCCATATTGTGGGTGGAAAGTATGATTGTGGCTCCTTCATCGCGCAGACGCAGGATTTCCTCCCGGATAATCTGGGCATTGACAGGATCGAAGCCGGAAAAAGGCTCATCCAGTATCAGAAGAGATGGCCGGTGAACCACTGTGGTTATGAACTGGACCTTCTGAGCCATTCCTTTTGAGAGTTCCTCTACCTTTTTGTTCCACCAGCCCTGTATTCCGAACCTTACGAACCATTTCTTAAGTTCGGAGGATGCCTGAGCGGCACTCATGCCCTTGAGGCGGGCAAAATACATAGCCTGTTCCCCGACTTTCATCTTTCGGTAAAGACCTCTTTCCTCAGGCAGATAACCGATCTTCTCCACATCATCCTGGGTTATAGGATTTCCGTTGAACAGAACCTGTCCGCTTCCGGGAATGGTGATGCGGTTTATGATACGGATAAGCGTTGTCTTACCTGCTCCGTTCGGTCCCAGAAGACCGAAGATCTTCCCTTTCTGAATATCCACAGAGACATGGTCCAATGCTGTCTTCTCGCCAAAACTCTTGCAGACATCAATACATTTTATCAATTCCATAATATAGTGTCAATACTGTCCCTTCAGGGACCGGTGTCAAATATTCAATATCCTTACTGTGAGTTCAACCATAAGTTCCGCAGGAGTAGCCTCACCGACTTCACCACCCTTGCCTTTGAAGTCATATTCCTTGAGCAGGGCAATCACTGCCATACATTTCTTCAAAGGATAATTGCGTACCGCCGTGTCATATTCAGCGAAGAAATATGGATTAACTCCTAAAACCTTAGCCTTCACATCGTTACCGGGACGAGGATTCTGCGTCAGAAGTGCCTCATATTTCAGAATCCTGTAAAAATGCGTAAACAGTGCGCTGACAGCCATCGGCATTGCAAATTTGGCGGCAGAACCTATATAGGCTGCAATCTTGAGAGCCTTGGCTGAATTTTTCAGAGAAAGTTCCTTGGTCAGTTCAAAAATACTGTACTGACGGCTTATTCCGACATTTCTCTCTATATCGGCAGCGTTGACCTCCTTGGTTCCTTCCGGAAGATTCTTCAACATCTTATCTGTCTCCACAGATATTTTCGCAAGGTCAGTTCCCGCATGCTCGGCAAGAAGCGCTGCCGCATCCGGGGTTATGGAAAGTCCCTTTGACTGATAGAACATCGGTATCCACCTGGGCACCTCATAGTCGCGCAATGTCTGGGACTCGACAACCACTCCGACCTTCGAAACCGTCTTATAAAGGGACTTCCGCTTGTCAGCAGAGGCTCCATGCATGGTTATGACAAGTACCGTAGAGTCCAGAGGATTCTGGCAATACACAGAGAGTTCTTCCAATGACTTCATCATCTGCGCCTCCTTTACAACCACAAGTTGCCTGTCTGCAAACATCGGATAGCGTCTTGCTGCAGTGATGACTGTTTCCGCATCTACCTCGGCACCGTAACACACTGTCTGGTTGAAATCTCTTTCGGACTCATCAAGACAATGTTCCATAATGGCGTCGCAGACCATATCGACATAATATGGTTCATCTCCCATAAGAAGATATACACTTCTGAACACTCCCTCACGGGCCTGCTTGACGAGTTCTCTGCAAAGAGAGTCAGTATCTTGAAATCCTTTAGCCATAAGAATGCAAAGTTACGAAATAAAACACGAAGTTGTAGGACGGGGAAATAAAAAAGCACCGATTTTCTCGGTGCCAAGCATTTTTTAAAATATCCTATGCTCTTTTCTCTTTTTCTTTCACAAGTTTTTCTTTGAGAATGTCGGCGCAGTCTACAACTGCATCTTCGAAGGTCTTTGCATTCTTCTCAACCACGATAGTGCCGCCTGGGATGCTCACGAGCACCTTGACGTTCTTGTTTTCCTGGTCTGGAAGCAATGAAAGCGCCACATCTACTCCGGTAATCGCATCGTAGAACTTCTCGATTCTAGAGAATTTCTTTTCTACAAAGTCCAATAATTTCTGATCCGCATTGAACTTGATGGATTGAACTCTAATCTCCATGTTTACCTCCGTTTTTTGCCCTTGGATGGGCTTGTTCATAAATAGTCTTGAGTTGGGCAATGCTGCTGTGGGTATAGATCTGAGTAGTAGCCAGAGAAGAGTGACCTAACATTTCCTTGATGGAGTTAAGGTCGCTGCCTTCGTTGAGAAGTCCGGTGGCAATGGAGTGTCTGAGAACATGAGGTGACTTTCTGCCTGTAATGCCACTGACACAGCCGAGTTCGTTCTTCACAACCCGGTCCACATAGACTGGATAAAGAGGATTCATCCTGTATGTGACCAGTAACGGCTCTTTCAAAGACCTCTGCCTTCCGCCCAATGCCTCAACTGCTTCCAAATATAATAAAATTTCTTCAGACAATGAATCCATGAGAGGAATTTCTCTCATTTTATCGCCTTTTCCGCAAATTTTGACAACTTTTCTGCCAAAATCCACATTTTCTACTGTCATCCCAATCAATTCCGACCGTCTGAGGCCAAGAGAATAGAGGATACTTATGATCAGCCTGGCAAGACGCTTCTCATAGGAGCGGCGACCTGAATCAGTGAAAGGAGCCTGCAGAAAGGCCTGAAGGTCTTCTCTTGAAGCGAAATATTCCGTATGGGTAAAATACTCATCCAGCGATTCATTCCTGTAAAATTCCGGAAGTCTCTTCTGCAGACGCGGACGGGAGACAAGTGATACCGGATTGGAATCCATGAGGGATTTCCTTATCAGAAACCTGCAGAATCCGCTCAATACCGAAAGGTGAAGGTTGACTGTCTTGACTGAAAGTTTCCTTTCATCCATAAGGGTCACCTCGTAGGAACGGATTTCGGACGGATTGAACGAAGCAAGCAGGGATTCATCAGAATCGGCAGAGACGGCCGAGGCGTATTCCGTCAGGATATCGTGATAAATGCATACCGTACGCTCGGAATATCGGCGTACAGAACGGATGTATTCAAGATATCTGTCAATCAGGGTCATTGTGAATCAGCGGGGAAAAGGCCCATTTGCGCGGCACATTCACGCATATATGCATCGGCGGCTTCAAAGGAATTTTCAATCTTTCCGTCAAGGATAGCATTCTTCACCATATCCTTGAGTTGTCCTATGGTATTGCATGGTGAGATTGCAAAAAGTTCCATTATATAGTCACCGGTAATCGGATTCTTCCAGTTTCTGATGGCGTCCTTCGCCTCCACCTCCACAAGTTTTGTCTTGACCAGTTCAAAATTCTGATGCAGACGGGCCACCTTACGCGGATTCTTTGAGGTGATGTCTGCGTTGCACAGAAGCATCAGGTCGTCGATATCGTTGCCGGCATCGAAGAGGAGTCTCCTGACAGCAGAATCCGTAACCTCATCCGTAACGAGTGCAATAGGCCGGAGATGAAGTCCGACAAGTTTCTGCACGTACTTCATCTTCTCATTCAGAGGCATCTTCATCGACTGGAATATCTTCGGTATCCATCTTGCACCGACAACTTCGTGTCCATGGAAAGTCCACCCGAGGGCCGGGTCGTATTTCTTTGTGGCAGGTTTTGCTATATCATGAAGAAGAGCAGCCCAACGCAGCCACACATTCGGTTCTGTGCGGACCTTCTCCACCACAACACCATCTTCCACGAGATAATCCTTGAGAATTCCCGTCTTTATGCCCTCTTCCTCATATTTCGCCACATTGTCGAGCACCTCGAGAGTATGGGAGAAATTCTCCTTATGTCCTTTTCCGTCAATGCTTTCCACGCCTTTAAGTTTGACAAGTTGCGGAAGTATCCAGTCCAGAAGGCCGGTCTCATCGAGAAGCCGGAATCCCATTGACGGTCGTGAAGTGACCAGTATCTTGTTGAGTTCCTCCACAATCCTCTCCTTCGACAGAATCTCCATCCTGTGAAGATTGCGTCTTATGGAGTCCTTGGATTCCTGAACAATCTTGAATTCAAGCAGATCGGTAGAAAGTTTTGTTGCGAATCTTACAGCCCTCACCATTCTGAGAGGATCATCGCTGTAAGTGGTGTCCGGATCCAGAGGAGTTCGTATTATACCGGAAGCAAGGTCTCTGATGCCACCGAAAGGATCCACCAATGCTCCGAAATCTTCCTTCTGGAGGCTGAAAGCCATGGCATTGATTGTAAAATCCCTTCTCAACTGGTCATCCTCGAGGGTACCGTCCTCCACTATAGGCTTGCGCGAATCCCTGTTGTACGACTCCTTCCGCGCACCCACGAATTCCACTTCAATACCCTTGTAGCGAAGCATGGCTGTACCGAAGTTCCTGAACACGGAAACATTTGTGTGAACCTTGGAAGCGACTGCCTCGGCAATAGCAATTCCACTTCCCTCCACCACGATGTCGATATCCTTGCTCGGACGTCCGAGGAAACAGTCACGGACATAACCTCCGATGACGAAGGCTCTTACACCCTGCTCTGCAGCAGTCTGCGAAACGATCTGGAATATCTTGTGGTCGAGGAAACCGTGCGTTATCGTTGACATATCATTTCTTCATATTTAGGGATATGGTCCATATGGGCATACCCTGTCCCGTTCCTTTCAAAGATGCAGGTCCTGTTGCCGTTGGTTATGACCATATACTTCACGTTCAGAACCATATTGTACCTGACGGCCTGAGCAAGAACCTCATCAGTGAGGTCGACATCAGGTCTCTTGCATTCCACTACCATAAGAGGTGATGCAGACCTGTCATAGACCAGGATATCCGCCCTGAACCGCTTCCCGCCAAGCCGGAATCCGGTCTCGCTCATCATCATATGCCTGGGAACGGACATGAAGTCCGACAAGACCCCTATAAACCATTGTCTTACCCTCTCTTCCGGAGTGAGGGCTACTTCCTTTTTCCTGAGCGGATCCCATATGGTCTTGCCGTCGTTCATCACAGTCATCATGCTATTCCGTCCGACATGGTCGTGACAACATCTCAATCATACAAAGATAATCAGAAAAATTTGTATTTTTGCTTTTCAATCAAACAAATGCACATGGTTACAGAAAAGACAGAAAAAGTGGAGAAATTTCTCGAAGAACATGGAATAGACTTCACCACCCATCATCATCCTCCGCTTCCCACCATCGAACTTGCTCTGGAGTATTGGAAGGAAATAGACGCCACACATTGCAAGAACCTGTTTTTCCGTAACCATAAAGGCAACAGGCACTATCTTGTAGTCTTCGAATGTCATAAGGAACTGGGGGTTCATGCATTGGAGAAAAGTCTCAGGCAGGGAAAACTTTCATTTGCCTCTCAGGAAAGGATGGAAAGATGCCTTGGTCTGCTGCCTGGTTCGGTATCCCCTTTCGGACTTATAAACGACATGAATCTGACGGATTCCGATGGAATACCCGCAGAAGGTGTCTCGGCAAAAGAACTGTTCGAGAACGGACACAGGGTGAAACTCTTCCTTGACAAGGACCTGCAGAATGCCGAAAAAATAAGTTTTCACCCCTGCGACAACACTGCCAGCACAGTGATAAGCAATGCCGGTCTTCTGAAATTCCTGAATATATGGGGAGGAGAATACGAATGGATCGATGTACGGGAAGAGCCTCTGCTTTCACTTATAATTCCGGCATATAATGCTGAAAATCATCTTGAAAGATGTCTTGAATCCTGCGTTCATCAGGACCTGCCCGCACACAGATACGAGATGATAGTCATAAACGACGGTTCCTCTGATAACACATTGGAAATTGCACGCAGATGGGAAACAGGACATCCGAACATCAAGGTCATTTCCCAGACAAATCAGGGGCTGAGCATGGCCAGGAACGCAGGAATCGACGCGGCATCTGGCAAATACATAATGTTCATCGACAGCGACGACCATATAGTCCCGGACTGTCTGGCCGGTCTTGCTGAAAAGTGCAGGAAAGACTCTCCTGACATTCTCAGGATATGCGCAGCAGACGTGAGGGACGGATCAGTAATCAGGAGATTCAGTCTGAAGGATGGAGAGACGTGTTCCGGAAAGGACATCCTCAGACAGAAATTCCAGGTATGCGCCCCGTTCTCCATCTACCGAAAGGGATTTCTGGAACAGAACCGCCTGAGATTCCATCCCGGAATATATCACGAGGACAACGAATTCACGCCGAGAGCATATTATCTTGCAGAAAACGCT
Organism: Bacteroidales bacterium; assembly: GCA_015060205.1. Classification (GTDB taxonomy): domain Bacteria; phylum Bacteroidota; class Bacteroidia; order Bacteroidales; family UBA932; genus Cryptobacteroides. The sequence continues at coordinate 55,531 of SUYY01000003.1, read as the reverse complement.
ATATCATGCAACGATCTGATATATATGGTGATGCCGACTCCGCAATCCATCACCCGCACGCCAAATGTCAAAAGAGGATATGACCTGCTGAAAATAATCGGAATGCTGACGGATTTTGCCCGGACACAGGTAGAAGAACTTTACAGACCATATATCTACAGACAGGTTTCAGACTGCATCAACAGATGCATCAGACTCCTTGACGCCCTGCCGCCTCAGGACAGGGATGCCTTATACGCAGAAATATATGAGAACAGGGAGATTTTCCGTCTTATGAAAGAATCATCTGCCCTGACACACAGGATCGAAGGTTTCCTGCTCTGCATGTTCCCTAAAAGGATGGCATGCATCTACAATCTTCTGGACAGGATGCGCCACTAGCGCTTTCTGAATCTGTCAAGATAAGCAGATATCCTCTTGATCTGGTCCTCGGAGAAGAAAATCCTCTTGAGTCTGATCCATTTATCCCTCCACGTATGCCATGTGGAGGCATAATGGTGGATGGTATGGGTATTGCTCGTCCTGACCAGACGTCCTGTACGATAATCCAGAGGGCAGAAGTAATCCACCGGATAAATATTGAAACCTCCGCAGGACTGTCTCTTGTCATGAGCGGTATAGCCATTTTCCTGAAGAATATCGGTGGTATATCTGACAATGGTCGTAAGATTGAGAGTTCCGTCCTCTTTGATGAAATTCATATGAGAATAGCGTTCGAGAAGACCGGCAAGCAGGCCCATACCCGGTTCCGCAGCAAATCCAAGTCCGGGATTGACCGCAACATCTCCGGAAAGTGTCCGTTCCATACCCATATAAGGTCCCTCAGAAAGTACATCATCCATAGAAGACACCACTTCCACATCGGTATCGAAATAGATGCCACCCATCTCATGCAGCACCTTGAAGCGGGCATAGTCGCTCACAAATGCATATTTCCCAGCCTTATATGCCTGTGAAACATAAGGGACAGACTCCACATCGAAATTATCCTCGTTCCACTGCACGATCTTATGATCCGGAAGGTATTTCTTCCAGGACTCAATGCATCTGAGGGCTGACTCCGGCAACGGCTTTCTGCCGAACCAGCAGTAGTGTATGACCTTCGGTATCATTTCTTCAGTAGTTTACGTATAAATTGTCTGACAGGCCATCTGTAATATCTCGACCTGATTTCATCCAGAAGGGTCCGCCTCATATAGGCTGGAAGGAATTTTCTGCAAGATGCCTCATAACCCTCTGATTCATAAGATGCTGCAAACCGTTCATAGTCCTCAGGCCTGTCTATCGGCCGTATGAATCTTGCATTTCTGAGAGCCTCCTCCATCGGGCGTGATTCGAGTATCAGATGACCGGATGCAGATTCGAGCAGGGATTTCCCTTTCGGCGTATTGACCAGTATGGTAGATATGCCCTTGGCATATGACATCTGAGGATCATCGCTTCTGCCCATGGCCCAATGGTCGGCAAATGTTATGTCCGAACATCGTTCCTTGCGTGCATAAGGACAGTTGAAGCAGTTTTCCCTCATGAACATGCCGCTGACAAAGCCTGTCATATAATAGTCTTTCCTCGAGGATCTGCGATATAGACGCTTTCCGTCTGAATCATAAAGAGCGAGGAGATATGAGATCCCGGAAGAGGTCTTTTCCCTGAAGACCGCCTTATCTGCCCGTGAAGATAATCCCAGATATCTCACATGTTCCTTCAGGAGCGGCAATGACGGTGCTCCATGACAGCACAGGTCCGCAGTAAAGAGCAACCGATCGAGTCCGGGATGCCTAGCGACAAGATTGACGAGTCCGGCCACCTGACACGGAAGTCCTGTAAAAAAGACCTTCCTTTGCTCTTTCAGGTCGTTCAGAACACTTGAATATATGTCTGCCACCTTACCATATACATATTTGGAACCCTTGAGCAATCCTGCTTCCGATATATCTGAAACCCTTATATGTCCTATGTTGCAATCTTCCCTCTGAGCACAGCCATATGCTACTCCCCCTTCTTCCAGGACCGAGTTGACAAACATTGCAGACGCTCCTCCTGATGCAGAAGCGGCACGGTCGGCACTATCTTTCGCATATGAAGCATATGAGTGAGTCGGAACTCGTAGAGGGACAGGAGTCCTTACGGGACAAACCTTTACACATAATCCGCAGTCCACGCACAAGGACTGGTCGACATGTGAGAGTCCTGCACCCAAAGAGCCGTTGACAAGAGAGACTGCGCCTTGAGGACAGACATTGACACAAGAACCGCAACCGGAACATTGTGAAGGGCTACATATACGTTCCATATCAAATGCTGTTTAGTGAATCTGAAAGATATTTCAGGGATTCTTCCCTCATACGTGAAATCTCCTGACGCACCCGACCGAATTCTACGGGCACGAAACGCATAGGAAGAGATGCCTCATCCATGAACCGGTCTGCCAGTCCCGTCCTCGAGAGAAGATTCTCCATCCTGGAGTTCTGGCTCAGAGGCGAATCGTCGCGGAAACGGCGGAACGGAATGAACTGTCTTTCAAATATCAGAGAGAATATGGTACCATGGAAAGAGTCAGTAAAGACCATATCGGCGTGTTTCAGAAAGTTCAGAAAGCCCTGAGGACCCGTGACCACCTCATCGAAGCCGCGGCGGACAAAATCATGGGATGTCACCACCACTTTCATGTCCAGACCTCTCTCATGGCAATATTCCCTTGCAAAGGAGATATAAGCCTTGTTATACGTAAGAAAGTAGCACAGGGCGTATGGCCTTTCATATGGAGATTTCTCCTGTGTCAGGATGTCCCACCTGCCACGGTCAAGAAGAATTGTCGGGTCTGCAGTGACCTGTGCATCCATATCGAACTTTTCCTTGAGGATCTCCGCCCCTCGAGCCTCCCTCACTGACAGACGGGAGAACTTATCCAGATATGGCCTGACAAGAGGAACCATGGAATCAGGATAAAGAGAGGTGCCGAAACTCGGTGCGTAAGCGATCTTGGGTCTGTCGGTGAATCCGAGGTAATAGAAATCGTCGAAATGTGATGTCGGAGACCATATCTGGTCGCTTCCGGCCACAAAGACTTCATATCTCGAGGAAAGGTCTTCACGGCTTTTCCAACCGCTGTCTATCGACATGTATTTCCTCTTGAAATCCTCCAATTCATATTCGGTCTGTCTTCTGCATTTTTTAAAGGCAGATCTGGAAGGGGCAAGGAACGGGATGCTCCTGAGCAGTCTCAACGGAGAAAAGCGTTTCCTCGGAAATGATGCTATGACAGAAGCATCGTCAATGACCATATTATCAAACCCCAAATCCTTGATTGCCCTCTGAAGGGCATAGGCCTGAAGGCAAGTACCGATATTCCTGTATGTGACCCATGTCACTGTTGCCGTAGATTTCTTCATGCTGATACCGTCATTTACGCATAAGCCTGTTTTTCAGAAAACCGATCACCTCTTTCCTCTCTGCTCCCGAACAACCGATAAAGAATATGGACAGACATGCGGAAAGCAGCGCTACCGCCACCTTTACCGCAAAACCGGCAAAGCCGTCCGTCACTACGTATGAGACCGCAACCGGCAGGACAAGAGAGAGAGCAGCAACCATGAGCACGTTGAAATACACCCTTTTCACAAATTCACTTATGGAGAGTCCGATCATCCGTTCGAGCATGAAAAGACGTGCTCCCAGGGATATCTGAGAAATCACGACCGACACAATCACAGTCACCTCAGGGATGGCTCCGGCCTTCAGGAAAAGATATGATATCGGAAGATTCAGAAGTTGAAGTCCTCCTACCACCAACTGATAATTCCGTATGTTTCCTGTGGCGAACATCGCCGTGATAAGCGGTTGGGATATGGATTCGCTCAAGGCAAAGACTATGAACCACTGTACGAAAAGTACCGAATGCTCCGGAACTTCCTTCAGCCACAAGGACATCACATATTCCGTGTTGAAAAGAACCGGAAGGGCGAGCACGAGCAGAAGGTAGAATGACATTCTGGACGCCTTGCGCATGAGGGAGAACATATAGTCCTTGTCTCCGGCAGCATAGGATTTGGTTATCTGAGGGTTTACCGCTGTCATGAAATTGGTCACAAATGACTGGATCGCCCCGTTGAGTTGGACGGCGACACCTCTTGCCGCATTGACGGAAGGGCCGTAGAATACGTTTATGAGCACATTTCCACCCTGGTCCCTCAAGACGCCCGAAGAAACTCCGATAAAGTTCCATCCGGCAAATGAAAACATCTCCCCGATCAGAGCCTTGTCCATGACAGGTCTGTAGCGGCATTCAGGGAAATGCCTTCTGCAATATATTCCGTATGCCATTCTGACCAGAAGCACTACCATGGACATCAGTGCGGCATATAGGACAAGACGGTCAGAGGAAGAACGGCTTATGAGCAGGGCGACTGCAAATCTGAGTGTACCGTCAAGAATACCGATATAAGCATATGCAGACATCTTTTCATGCGCCGTTATGGAAGCCATCTGCGGCACGCTCAGAAGATTGATGACAAAGGCAAGAAGGGATAGATGCATGACCGAACGTGCAGCAGGTATCTTTTCGGGTGATATGGTCATGACATTGTCAATGAACCATAATCCGACAGGCTCCGCTACCAGGACCACAATCAGTGCAAGGATAATCTGCACATTGACCGCGGTAGAATATACCCGGCCGAGTCTGGCACTCTCTCCCCTGCCCATCTCGAAAGTTATGAATCTTGTCACAGCCGTGGTAAGCGCCCCTGAAATCACCGAGAACATGGCTACCACACCACCGACCACGTTGTATATTCCGAAGTCGTCTTCACCCAAGGACTCAAGTACGATACGAGATGTGAAGAGTCCCAAGACCATCATGAAGAACATCCTGATGTAGAGCATCAGAGTGTTCCTGGCAATCCTTTTTGTATGTTCCCTGTTTCCGGTCATCAATCAGTGACAAAGACGATACAAATATAGGATTTATCTCCGGAATATCAACGTGACAGGTCCGGTCCTGTAAAAGAAAGACCTGCTGTCAATGATGGCACGGGTGGCGATGATGCGAGCAGAGCACCTGCTGCAAAGACTCCGAAGTAATAGTGTGATGGCCCGCAAGGGCATGAATAAAATTCAGAAAGACATCTTCTCTGAACTATTTTCAAATAATAGAAATTTAATTTTGGACATGTCAAAGAATGTTCTTACTTTAGTAGCCAAATTTGTTTAACCATTTCAAAAATCTAATAACTATGGTAAGATATTGTGTAATGTGGAAGTTCAAGCCATCAGATGGCAAGACTGAAAAAGAACTGGCTGAAGATGTCAAGGAAAAGTATCAGTCCCTCCTGGGACTCGTGCCTGGTCTGACTGCACTCGAAATCGGAATCAACAGAAATGACGGAAAGTCATCTTACGATGCAGTGATGATAGCAGACTTTGACAGTTGGGAAGCACTTGCAGCCTACAAGGCAGACGACATGAGGGACAACGTCATAGAATATGTAAAGACTATCGCCGAAGTTCGTGCTAAAGTCGAATACGAAAGATAGAAACAAAAAAGAAGAGGCTCCGGCCTCTTCATTTTTTTATATTGTTGTTACTTGCTGTATTTCTTTGTGTGTTCCGCTATCAGGGCGGCATCATCGAAATAATCGATCTTCATTGCCTTGCGGACATCTGCAAGCGTCTTTGCCGCTTCTGCTCTGGCAGTCTCAGATCCCTTGCGGAGAATCTCATATACTGCCGGAATGTCCTGCTCATATTTTGCACGACGCTCTCTGATAGGCTGAAGGAAATCTTCCATGATGTTGAACAGGAACTTCTTGCATGTTCCGTCTCCAAGCCCTCCTCGACGGTAGTGCGCCTTCATTTCATCAAGATCCGCATATTCAGGAAGGAACTTTGCAAAATGTTCAGGAGTGCTGAAGGCATCAAGATATGTAAAGACCACATTTCCCTCGACATGTCCCGGATCTTCGATCTGAAGATGTTCAGGATCTGTATACATGCTGTTCACCTTCTTCTTTATCTCCTTGGAAGTGTCGGAAAGATAGATGCAGTTACCCAGAGACTTTGACATCTTGGCCTTGCCGTCAGTACCGGGGAGCCGGCAGCACACCGCATTTTCAGGAAGAAGCATTTCCGGAGTAACCAGAGTTTCACCATAGACCGCATTGAACTTGTGCACGATTTCCCTTGTCTGCTCTATCATAGGGGCCTGGTCTACACCGACAGGAACTGTTGTGGCACGGAAAGCCGTGATATCAGAAGCCTGGCTGATCGGATAGGTAAAGAATCCTACAGGTATACCCTTCCTGTTCTGTGTCTCGTCATCTTCACTATCTGAAAAACCGCGAAGGAGAATCTCCTGCTTCACAGTCGGATTTCTCTGAAGACGCTGGACGGTCACAAGGTTCATATAATAGAATGCAAGTTCACACAGTTCCGGAACCTGGGACTGGATGAAGATGGTCACCTTTTCAGGATCGAGACCTGCCGAAAGATAATCAAGTGCGACCTCGATGATGTTCTGACGTATCTTTTCCGGATTGTCAGCATTGTCTGTCAAGGCCTGAGCATCTGCAATCATTATGAATATCTTATCGAATTCTCCTGAATTCTGAAGTTCCACTCTTCTGCGAAGTGAACCCACATAATGTCCGAGATGAAGTTTTCCGGTCGGACGGTCACCTGTCAATATAACTTTTCCCATATCTTATCGTATATAAACTACAAATATACAAAAATGTTTTCATACACATCCACATCTCCCACTATATCAACCTTTACAGCACCTTCCTTCAGATGAAATTCCGAATATCCGGACCTTACTACGAACTCGGCGGCAAGAGAGCCGTCAGTCCTGATCTGACGGAAAAGTACCATTCCCTGCTCAGGCAGGTCTCCTGTAAGAAGATAGCATGTATCCGCATCTGCGGGGATTGCAAACTCTATGTGTCCCGAAGAATTGATATATGTGGAGAAGTCGGAATCCAGAGCAGCGTTCGGTTCGGCGTATAATGTCGAAGCGAGATTATGCAGATGTGTCTTGCTCAGGAGCATTTCTTCGAAGCCTTTCTTCATTTGCTCCATCGCAGTCATGCAGAAAGGATGAAGTTTGCTTTCTCCCACAGGATACATCTGATAGGATGCAATTTCTTCATCAGACATTACCGAAGACCGATAAGTCTGCCAGAAAGCGCCAAGATTGCCTGTCTTGTAATATTCCATGCAGGATAGAACCTTTTTTCCTCTGGTTCCCAACCTGCCGAACTCCACCAGCCAAGGTTCGAGAGCACTATATATTTCAGTACCGGAGCAATCCTGCATCATGGCAGGGACTGCCTCAATCCTGTCAAATTCAGCCTTCAGACTGTCAGATCTTTCCTTCGACCATCCATCGAGGCTGAAGACTGATATCTGAGTGGATTCATCCACATTCCCCGTATGGCGCAGAAATGTCATGAATGCTTCCCTGACATCCTCATCAAGAGTGGTGACCGCATCCGCCAAAGTCCTGTCCGGAGAATATTTCAGAGGATCTCCTGCAAATTCCGCTACAGATATGAGGGCGAGACGTGCAAACTCATCATTCTCCAGAATATTGCATATCACTGCATCTTGAGCGGTAGCAGAAGCGACAAAGGAGTCATCGAAATGGTAACCACGCATAAGGGAGCGTACTGCCGAGTGACCTTCTGACGGATATTCGGATACCGGAATGCCGTTTATCATATACAGAGACACTTCCTCTTCTCGAGTCGCTACAAAGTCGGCCTTAAGTCTTTCTTCTACATCACGATAGTCACCGGCAGTGTCCGGGAAATATACAGCAAAAGAACGTATGCCATTGTAATACATCATTATAAGTTTATCCCTCAGGTACTTATAATCTTCATCGTTCCATCTGTAGCGTTCACCCGGGTTTACTGTCCAGACAAACTCAATTCCTTTACCCTCACATATGGCCTTCAGGTTTCGGACCATGTGACGGTCGCTGTCGTTATAGAGGAACTTCCATCCCCACCTGTTGCAGTACCTGTCGTCAGAAGGACAATAGAAATAATGTGTGAGTTTCTCAGACACATAGAAATCAAGCCTCTCGTCCAATCCGGACTCAATACCGGCAAAACTTTCCATAACTCCCCTGCAGCGAAGCCCGACAGTATCCACCTGTATTCTTTTACGTCTTGCCGCATCTGCAGGAAAGGTCGCAAAAGAAAGGATAATCAATATAAGTATGGTCCGTATATATCTTCTCATCAGTTGAAAGGCTTTCGTGGAGCGTGCAAAGGTAAGGAATTTTTAATTACCTTTGCGACCGTACTTTTAAAACCTATAAGAAATGAAAAGAATTATCTTAAGCGCAATCTGCATGATGATGCCAATCGCTGCTGCATTTGCACAGGATGTCATCGGCAAATGGAAACTTGAGGACGGAACCGCCATCGTAGAGGTATACAAGAGCGGAGATGTCTACAACGGCAAGATCGTATGGCTTGAAAAGCCGACTGAAGCAGACGGAACTCCTGCAAAAGACGAGAACAATCCGGATCCTAAACTCCGCACAAGAGAGATTCTCGGACTGAATATGCTCCACGGACTGAAGAAGGACGGAAACAAATATGCCGGCGGAAAGATCTACGATCCGGGCAATGGAAAGACCTACAACTGCTCAATGCAGGTGGACGGAGATGTACTCAAAGTTCGCGGCTCACTTGATGCAAGAGGTCTTCTTGGACGTACAATGGATTGGTTCAGAGTAAAATAGACAGCAAAAAAAACGAAGTGACAGTCTGTCACAAGGCGGCATTGGCTCCCGAAACCGACGACAAACCGAGTGCAATCAAACTTGTTTGAATTGCCAAGGTGCGAAGGAGGAAAAGATTCAAAGAATCTTAAAGAGGGGACCCACGATAGTGGGGAGGACCGCCGGTGGCAGACTGTCACTTCGTTTTTATCTGACTTAGTCCCGCTGGGATGCGGGGATGATTATGCGGTAAAGATTGCAGCCGATGAGGTTGCCGAGTACGATGCTCACATAGACAAGCAGGACCGACAGGAAATTTGCCTTGATGAAGGCGAACGGGACACAACTGTAATAGAATGCGTCAGCGACACAGTGGGTAAAACCGCAGACTATGAAGAGCGGCACTGCGAGCAGAAGCGGAATATAATGCTTCTGACGGGCAAATGTCACTGCCGTGGTCATCATGAATCCGCATGGTATTCCGAGAAGTCCGCATCTGAGCGGTCCCCTCTCCAATCTGAGACGCAGAAGATTTTCTGCCGCAGTCTGAATATCAAGCGGCGAGACCCTTGACACCAGTCCCACAAGGAAACATCCGATGATGTTACCGCCCAGAATGACAAAGAGCCTTCCAACCTCATTCTTCTTGATAAATCCCGCCGTACCCGTGTAAAGTGCCAGTTTATAGGCCACCACAGTCATAAGTCCGAATGAGAAAAGGATCGAGCCGAAAAGAGGTCCGAACGACTCCGCCTGAATGCCGGAAGCAAGAAATCCGAAACCTCCGCATGCAATCGCTATTCCTGCCAATATTGATGATCTGATAAGTCTTATCATAGGATTCTGATTAACGGGCGCAAAGTTAAGCAATTAATCTATCCCTATCACAGTAAGTTTTCTTAAAAAAACCTTAAATCTTACATTCATTCCGGCATAAGATAGCCCGTATACCCTGTCCGGGTCATCATGGTATGAAGGGCGCGGGTCAAGACTGAGAGTCTGGACAAGGGCGTCCAGAACAGACTTATCCTTCACCGATGATGCAATCCCTTCGGGAATCACCACCGTAAGAGTTCTTTCATCGAGCGTATCGACATATCCACAGACTGCCTCGGGATGAGAATCCGCATAACGTATATAAGGCTTTATATCATATATAGGAGTCATATCCATCAGATCCGCCCCTCTGACATGTATCACAGGTCCATCCGGAGTGTCATACTCCACCTTATCCACTTCAACGCAAGAAAGTCCGAGCGGGTTGGGTCTGAATGGAGAACGGGTTGCAAACACACCCATCCTTTCATTTCCACCCAGACGTGGAGGACGGACGGTAGGCTGCCAGTCTCCATTGTTCCTGTTGGCCGAGAACTCCCATATGAGCCATATATGGGAAAAGCCATCAAGTCCTCTCAGAGCATCTGCAGAACGGTACTCCGGTTCGAATACGACTGTTCCGCGCAGATCAGGCGCAAGCCCACTCTGACGCGGAACACCGAATTTTTCCGGAAATTCAGTACGGATATATGCTATCGGCGAGATCAGCACTCTTTCGGCAATGTCTTGTTGAGAAGGATACAGCCCAGAACCGCAGATATCACAGAACCGCAAAGAACTCCAAGTTTAGCCTGACTCAGAAGCGAAGCGCCCTCTGCTCCAAGACCGGAATATGAAAGGTCAGCGATGAACATGGATACCGTAAAACCGATACCGCAGACCACGCATACGCTTGCAAAAGCCTTCCATGTGGTGTTGGCCGGCAATTTCACTACCTTCAGACGCACTGCGATCCAAGAGAATGAAAGCACACCGAGGAATTTTCCGATCACAAGACCCAGCATCACGGCAAGTCCGACTCCGGAGAAGAGGCTTCCCAGACTCATCTGTGTAAGGTCGATTCCGGCATTTGCAAAGGCAAACAGAGGAATCACGAGATAATTGATCAGGAAATGCAGATTATCCTCAAGGTCCTGAAGCGGACTGATCATCTTGTCGGCTGCGGATTCAATACTCTTGAGAGTATGCACCTGCTCGTTGGTAAGAACGATAGTATTGTGCTGTTCATCCACATCAATGACAGGAAACTTGTTGACATTGTGTCTGATTCTCTCGAGATAGACACCTGTACCCTTCTTCAATGTAGCAGGTACACAGAATGCCACAATGACTCCTGCTATGGTGGCGTGAATTCCCGAATTGAGCATCATATACCACAGTACAAGGCCAACTGTCACATAGAATGATTTAGTACGTATCTTGAATATGTTTCCGAGTACCATTACGACCACACAAAGAGCAGACAGGCCAAGGAAAAGCATATTGATGTCTGATGAATAGAAAAGGGCGATGACTATGATTCCGCCAAGGTCATCGGCCACAGCGAGTGCTGCCAGGAATATCTTGAGTCCGACCGGCACTCTCGACTTGAATACAGACAGTACTCCGAGGGAAAAAGCGATATCCGTTGCCATCGGTATGGCAAGACCTCTCTGCATCAAAGCATCTGAAGGGCATATCAGATAGAAGACGATAACAGGGAGTATCATACCTCCGCATGCTCCTATTATCGGCAGAAGGGCCTTGTCAAGGGATGAGAGTTCACCCACCCTTATCTCCCTTTTGATCTCAAGTCCTACCGAAAGGAAGAATATCGCCATCAGGAAGTCATTGATCACCTGTCCAAGTGACATCGGGTGACCATTGTGGCTGAAGAAATTGAATCCGCCTATTGAAAGGCTTACCGGATGCTGCCAAAGAGAAAAATACCAATCCTTGACACCCGGGATATTGGCACATATCAGAGCCAGAACCGTAAAGAAGATCAGCACCATACTTGAAGACACATGGCGTCTGAACTTGCTCAAGAAACTGTAATTATTTGTTCCCATATTCCTGATTTTTAGAAAAACGGGCGCAAAGTTAGAAAATACTTCCGTTAAAGGAAACTTTTATGGCTTTTTCTGAATTTTTGTCAATTCCTCAGCCGTAAATGTGCCTGAGACACTATACAATGCGAATATCTTAGGATTATACACTATAAGTTCGTCTGCAACATCCGGCTTTGCAAGGTGGACATATGCATCGACCACTCCATTGCGTGTGACGGACTGTCCGCCGAACATATACTGGCTCAATGCAGCCTGCAGATCCTTCAGAAACTGCTCTTTGATTTCAGGATCGGCCTTGTCTATACGCAGGACAGACAATTCCTCCACCTTATGCGCCAAAGGAGCGATCTGATAGTCCTTCATAAGAGGTCTTGCCATCTTTATCAGGACCCCTTTTGCCACCAGATTCCTCGCGCCTTTCATTTCCTTATACTTCTCGACCACATCCTCTGCAGGAGTTCCTGCAAAGAGCGTGAGTGCTGAAAGTGCCGAAATTACAGTCAATATGATCTTCTTCATAATGACGGTAAAATTAATGCAAAATTTCGACAAATCATCCTTTCACATTAAAAATCCACTGTCACGCCGATTGCCGGGACAATTGTTCCGCTATACAGTTCCAGCAATTCCAGTTCATATTTCTGCTCCGGAAGCAAAGCATCGGGATTGACCACTTCCCCGGTACTCAGATAAGCATCAGGCTGACGTATCTTGCTGAATGTCACATTCTGAAGGTCGACATACAGTCCCAATGTCCATTTCTTGAAATAAAAGTTCTTGTCGACACGAAGATCAATCTGATAATACGGATCCAGACGGGCACTGTTATATCTGTCAAAATCATATACGGGCCGTCCGGTGGCATCCCACACCGTCTTCAGGGATGAACTCTCCAGGTCATAAGGCGTATATGGAGCACCGCCTATCGCACTTATCTTTGCTCCGATACTCCAGTATTTCGGCAGGTCATAGACGGCACTGAGATTGATTATGAACCTGTTGTCCCATGAAGAAGGGATATAGGACGCCTGTGAATCGCTTTTGAACCTGCTCCAGTAAAGGGTTGCCGAACCCACCAGACTCACCTTGTCCGGTATAAGCCATTTCACAAGAAGTTCTGTTCCGTATGAGAGTCCCGTCGCTTCCGATTTCAGAAGTTCTTCTCCGATACTGCCGTAATCCGCTCCGATGCATGTAAGAGGCACACCGGTCGCTACAGAAACCGGAATATCGAAGAAATATTTACAGAAAGCCTCAAGTCCGATGTAAAGCCGGTCGCGCAGTTTCCAGTCTACCCCTGAGGCACTGGAGAAAACCCTCATGTAATCCAGAGACCTGTTCGCCAGAGTGCCGTCTTCCCTGTAACTCAACGCCGTCATCGGAGGCAACTGATGGTACAGTCCTGTACTTGCATTGAAAGACCAGTCCTTCCATGGCATATATGACACTGACGCGCGAGGTGAAATCTGCTTCCACACTGCTGCAGTCCTGCCTGAGAAGGAACTTCCATCCATACGCAATCCGAACGAGGTATTGACTTTCCCAGAGGGAGACTTATAATCTGCAGATGTGAAGAGCCCCCATGACAGAAAACCCAGAGCGGAGTCATATCGTATATCCCTGGCGTCATCTGTCCTTCTGAAAACATCACTTTCGAAATGTCTGTATCCCAGTTCGCCGCCTTCACGTACAGTCCAAGGTCCATAGTATGACCTGTTTTCGAATCTTGCCTGAAACTTCCCCTCCAATCCGCTTCCTTTTGAGATAAGGTTTGATGGGTCACTTTCATCATTTCCGAGATATTTTCTGCTGCGGTTGTTCAGATAACTGTAACTCAATGAATATGTCTGGGTATGACCGTCGCCGAAATGTCGGTAAGAACCTCCTACGGTGAAGGTCTCCTGTTTCAATACCGGGAGGTAACTGAGAAGGTATTCATCCGCCTTGTCATCGGTTTCAAGATTGAGTTTCATGTTGTCGAATCCTGCAAGTGCAATGAAACTCAATTCATCCCTGTTGTCGAAAGTTGTCTTGAACTTCACCTGTCCGTCTATATAATTGGGAAGCAGAGGCAGGCCAAGGAGTTTGAAAAGGAGTTGAAGATAAGACTGACGCACAGATGCGATGTAAGTCGTCCTGCGACCGATATGACCGCTTGCGCTCACCCCGGCCTCTGATGCTCCTATTGTAGCCTTGAAGGCCTGTTTATCCTTGTTGCCGTCTTTAAGGGATATATCCATGACCGAACTCAATGCACCTCCGCGGTTCGCCGGGAAAGAACCTGTATAGAAACTGATTTCCCTTATAAGGTCCGAATTAAGTATGCTGACAGGCCCTCCTGAAGCACCTTGGGTGGCAAAATGATTTATATTGGGAATCTCTATTCCATCCAGATAGAAGGCATTTTCCGACGGACCGCCGCCTCGGACTATCAGGTCGTTTCTATAGCCTATCGGGGAATATGAGACTCCGGGATATGACCTCACTATTCTCGCTACGTCCTTGTTGGCACCGGGAATCTTCTCGATATCACCGACACTGATTATCCTGGCGCTTACGGGACTTTCTACGCTTCTGAGGAAAGGAGAAGGTCTGACGCTTGAGTGAGCAAGTTCCGTCACATCCTGATCCATCTCTATCTCTATGAACGGCGTATAAGGTGTTATCCTATATTCCGGAGTCACAACAGTTCTATAGCCGAGTTGCACGGCGGAGAACTGACTGATTCCCGGAGCCACATTCTCAATGACAAAGACCCCTGTCGAATCTGTCGCAACTCCGGATCCTTCCACACCCACAATCAGAACCGCTGCATATGGTATACCCTCCCTCGTCACCTTGTCCAACACCTTTCCTCTGACGGTATAGCCGTCCACGACTGGGGCGGCATCTGAAAGTGTAAAGGTCAGAATCACGGCAAATGATAAAATTATCCGTTCCATATCACTACAATAACTAACTGGAAGGAACATTTACATTTATCGTGCAAATTTGACTGCCGGCGGAACATTAAACAAAAGATTTTTATAACTTTGTATGATTTATCATATATACAACGATGCGTAAGTTTGATTACATTATCGTAGGCAGCGGACTTGCCGGTCTTTACGCCGCATGGAAGGCTTCATCTGTAGGCAGGGTTGCAGTAATAACCAAGGCCCTTGTAAGAGAGAGCAATTCATTCAATGCGCAGGGAGGCATCGCGGCAGTCACATCGGAAGACGATGCCCCTGAAATCCACAAAGACGATACACTGATTGCGGGAAGAGGTCTGTGTGAGGAGGAATCCGTGGACATCCTGGTCAACGAAGGTCCGGAGAGGATAGAGGAAATCATTGCGGAAGGAATGAAGTTCGATTCCAGAAACGGAGTCCTGTCCTTGGGACTGGAAGGAGGTCATCACAAAAGAAGGATACTCCACGCCGGAGGTGATGCTACAGGAAAATGGGTCACAGAGTTCACCATATCGAAGGTTCTGGAGCAGGAAAATATAGAGATATTTGAAAACACCCTTCTTCTCGACCTTCTGGTAAAGGACGGTGAATGTTTCGGAATCAGATGCTGGAGTGAAAGCAGAGACCTTACGGAAAAGGAAGGTGGCGAGGAGATACTTATGTATTCTAACCACGTATTCCTCACCTCCGGCGGCACTTCTGCCATATACGCCCGCACGACAAATCCGCAGACAACGGTAGGCGACGGAGTGGCCATTGCCTACGGGTCCGGATGCCGTATCATGGACATGGAGTTCATCCAGTTCCACCCGTCAGGACTTTATCTGAAAGACTCGCCTCAGGCGTTCCTTATAAGCGAGGCTGTCCGAGGAGAGAAGGCCCATCTTCTGAATAAGGCCGGAAAGCGTTTCATGGTTCCGATACACGAACTGGCGGAACTTGCTCCGAGGGATATAGTCGCGAGATCAATATTCAAGCAGATGATTTCCGACGACATGCCATACGTGACACTCTCCCTGAGGCATCTTGACAAGGAGATGATCATAAAGCGTTTCCCCGGAATATATGCCAGATGCAAGGAGTTCGGGTATGACCTGACACAGGAGATACCGGTGGCTCCCGCTGCACATTATTCGGTGGGAGGCGTGCTTTCGAACAGTAACGGAAGAACAGACATCAAGAGACTGTATACCTGCGGAGAAGTATCTGCAACCGGCATAATGGGTGCGAACAGACTCGCATCAAACTCACTCATAGAATGTCTCGTGTTTGCAAACCGCGCAGTCGAAGACAGTGTAAGAGTCGGTAAGGTGGAGACAGTCCCTGAATTTGAGCATATCTTTACCAAAGATCCTGACAACGCCGCGGTATATACGGAGACAAGAAGGAAAGTGGCAGAGATAATGAACCGGTATGCAGGTATAATAAGAAGTGAGAAGACTCTCACTGAAGGTCTTGGCATGCTCGAAGACATTCAGGCCACATTGGATGAACTTGCCCAGGACACTCACGAATACTACATCGAGTCCTCGAGAAGACTTGTCTGTGTCGCAGGCCTGATCATGAAGCCTGCTCTTATGAGAAAAGAAAGTCGTGGCGGACATTTCAGGGAAGACTACCCTTGTTCCGATGAGGCGTTTGCCATCCACTCTGTCCAGCAGAAAGGACATGAGATTACCACCGCACCTGTAAATTCAGGATATTTCAAGTTCTAAGAAATCAATAAAAAACAGATATGCAGTACGAAAACCTTATCAACAAACTGCTCGACCTGGGCATAGAAGAAGACATCAACACCGGAGACATAACCACAGAGTCAATCATCCCGGAATCCATGAATGCGACAGCAACCATGACAGCGAAACAGGACGGAGTGATATCCGGACTGGAGATTGTGAAGATGGTCTATGACCGTTTTCAGGACGACGTCGTGTTCACGCCATATTTCAAGGACGGGGATACCGTAAAGAAGGGAGATGTGATACTTAAGGTGGAAGCGACCTACCCTACCTTGCTCAGAGGCGAACGTCTTTCCCTCAACATATTCCAGAGAATGTGCGGCATCGCAACGGAGACAGCAAGATACGTGAAGGAACTTGCCGGAACACAGACACAACTTCTGGACACCCGAAAGACCGCACCAGGTCTCAGAGTTCTCGACAAACTTGCAGTAAAGCACGGAGGCGGAACCAACCACCGCATGGGGCTTTACGACATGGCTATGATCAAGGACAACCACATCAAGATGGCCGGCGGCATATCCAAGGCTGTGGAACAGGTCCGTTCAC
This sequence comes from Bacteroidales bacterium, assembly GCA_015060205.1. Classification (GTDB taxonomy): domain Bacteria; phylum Bacteroidota; class Bacteroidia; order Bacteroidales; family UBA932; genus Cryptobacteroides. The sequence goes on along the minus strand of SUYY01000003.1, from coordinate 38,667 downwards.
GTATTCCGTCAGATATAAAGATCGAGGTGGAGACCACGAATCTTGACGAAGTGAGACAGGCCATCGCAGCAGGCGCTGACATCATCATGCTTGACAATATGGACACTGCCCGGATGACTGAAGCGGTTTCGATCATAAAGGCCGCTGACAAAGGCATAAAGACCGAGGCTTCAGGCAACATGAGCATTCCTCGCCTTCTTGAAGTGGCAGCGACCGGAGTCGACTTCATCAGCGTAGGCGCCCTTACACATACTGTCAAAGGAATGGATATCAGCATGAATATCCAGGTAGATAACAGATAGACTATGATTGCAGAAAAGATACAGGCACTTAAAAGACAGAAAGGAGCAGTGATCCTTGCACACTACTATACCTCGGCAGAGGTCCAGTCCGTGGCAGATTTCCTTGGAGACTCACTCGCGCTTTCCATAAAGGCAAAGGAAATAGATGCTCCTGTCATACTTTTTGCCGGAGTGAACTTCATGGCGGAAACGGCAAAGGTTCTATGTCCCGAAAAGAAGGTGCTCATACCGGTTCCGGAAGCAGGATGTTCACTGGCAGAGTCCTGTGATGCAAAGGATTTCGGAGAGTTCATCAGCAGATACCCCGGTCACAAGGTAGTGTCGTATGTAAACACTTCTGTTGGTGTGAAGGCACTTACAGACGTATGCTGCACCTCCACAAACGCACTCAAGGTAGTTAAAAGCATACCTGCAGACCAGCCGATCATATTCGGTCCTGACAGAAATCTCGGCGCTTACATACAGAAACTCACGGGAAGGGACAATATGGTGATCTGGGATGGAGCATGCGATGTCCATGAAAAATTCTCTCTCGAGAAGATTCTTGCCCTGAAAGCGGAACATCCTATGGCAAAGGTGGTCGTACACCCAGAATGTCCCGCTTCAATAGTAGAAGTTGCCGATTACACAGGTTCTACCGCAGGAATACTGGAATATTGCGGACAAAGTGACGCAAAAGAATTCATAGTAGTGACAGAGTCAGGAATACTTGTGGAAATGGAGAAGCGCCATCCTGACAAAAAATTCATACCGGCTCCCGCAGTGCATGAAGCGCCATGCAACGAGTGCCGGTACATGAAGATGATCACCCTTGAAAACATCCTGGCATGTCTGGAAAACGAGTCGCCGGAAATAATCCTCGACGAGAAGACACGTCAGGCTGCAGCAAAGGCCATAGAAAACATGGTTGCCATCAGATAAGCATCTGAGCGACCTGAGACATATCGCATTTGTCCTTTGAATACGCCTGAGCAAAAGAAAGGCCTTCACCAAGGACTTCAAATCCGAGATTCGCCGCCATATCATTCAGTTGATTCACAGCACTTGCAGACCATGTGTATGAACCGAATGCATAAAAGCGGCGATTCTTGATAAGACGAGCCTGCAAAGCCCTCATGAACGTCTCGACAGGTGGGAATATGCCGTTATTATAAGTTGGGGAACCGACCGCTATCGTGTCATATTTGAACACATCGCGCAAGGCTCCGGAAACTCCAAGTTCTCCGGAATTATTGCCGGCAAGATCATGGATGGCATAAGGAATATCCAGTCTTTCCAGTTCGGAAGCAAGAGCCTCGGCGGCAGACGCAGTATTTCCATACATGGAACCATATACGATACATACTCCACGACTCACCTCATACCTGCTCAATCTGTCATAAAGTGCCACGACTTCAGACACCTCATTCTCCCATACGGGACCATGCGTACTGCATATTCTCATGAGGTCAAGGCCTGAAAGTTTCTTCAGGGCCGTCTGCACAGGCTTTCCATATTTTCCGACAATATTGGAATAATATCTTATCATCTCGTCCTTGAATTCCTGCAAAGTTCCTTCTTCGTCAAGAATCGAACCGGGAACTGCTCCGAAAGTGCCGAATGCATCTCCCGAGAAGACGGTATTCTCACATTCGAGCCATGTCACCATGGTTTCAGGCCAATGTACCATAGGGATCATATAGAACTTCAGAGAGAATCCTCCAAGACTCACTTCCCCACCTTCTGCCACCACAAGAATACGGTCCTGAGGGATATTGTAATAACCCTCGAGCATCGGTACGGTCTTGGCGTTGGCAATTATCTTCAGTTCCGGATATTTATCCAGCACATAGGCGGTAAGAGAAGAATGGTCCGGCTCCATGTGGTTCACCACCAGATAATCTATAGGGCGGTCACCTATGGCTTCCGAGATATTCCCGATGAATTCGTCTTCAAAGCCGCCTTCAACAGTATCAATAAGAGCAACCTTCTCGTCTACAACAAGATAGGAATTATAACTCACTCCATAAGGAAGGGGCCAAAGTCCCTCAAACAATACCTTGTCTGTGTCATTGACCCCTACCGAATAAATTCTCTGACTGATTCTTTCCATATTATTCTGCCGCCAGTGGAGATGGAACCGTATATACTCTTGCAGCAAGTTCCTTGTCGAGCATATACATTCCGTATTTATTACCTTCTACTGCCTCGAAAGCAGTGATCATGTCTCTTGCAGATTCCTCTTCCTCAACCTGCTCGTCAATGAACCATACGAGACGGTTGATCGAAGCATGGTCTTTTTCCTCTGAAGCGATGTCTGCCAGATTACGTATAAGGGATGTAACCTTCTTCTCGTGTTCGAGAGTCTGCTTGAACATATCGAGTACACTGTCCCATGTGGATGGTACAGCCTCTATAGGAAGAAGTTCCACCTTGGCATCCACTGAGTTGAGATAATTCATGAATATACGTGCGTGATCCTGCTCTTCCTTGAACTGGATGAAGAACCAGTTCGCTACACCCTTATAGCCTTTCGCCTCAGCATCGAGAGACATGGCAAGATAGAGGTATGCCGACCAGAGTTCAGCATTTACCTGAACATTGATTGCATTGTGAAGTCTAGTACTGATCATAATTTTCTTTTTTATAGACGGGTTACTTAAATTATGCCAATTTTGAAACATTCAAAATTAATTACATTGCAAATATAAAGATAATATTTGAATCTGCAAATATGGAGGACGAAATTTATCAAAAAGACTTCCTACAGGAGGAAGTCAACGAGGTCCTTGTCCTTAGAGGAAATTCTTGTAAACTGCTTTTCGCGCTTCATCGCAAGCGAAAGTCCTGAAGGCAACTCAGGCATGCGCGAGATTGCACGTTCTATGACCTCACAGAACTTCGCAGCATGCGCAGTTGACAACCAGAATCCGTCTGAAGAATAATGTCTGGTAGCGAGATAACCGACTGCACTATGCGGATCTGATATATAACCGTAACTCTCATATATGTCCTTTATCGCATCGAGAATCTGTGAGTCGCTGCACGAATATCCACGAATCTCCGACTTCATCATATCATAAGAGTCATTGCAGAGCCAGAGCATCCTCTCGAAATTGCTCGGATCACCGACATCCATAGCATTTGCAACAGTCCTAACTGACGCGCGTGGACGATATTCACCGGTCATCAGATATTCAGGCACAACATCGTTTGCATTTGAAGCGGCAACAAAGCCTGCCACAGGAAGTCCCATACGCTTTGCAAACATTCCGGCAGCGAGATTGCCATAGTTGCCACTTGGAACTACAACAACAGGATCTGTTCTGCCAGTGCGTTTCTTCCATTGACAATAAGCATAGAAATAATAGAATGACTGAGGCAGCCACCTGAGAAGATTGATAGAGTTTGCAGAAGTAATGCGTATCTTGCTGCGGAGTTCCTCATCCTTGAACATGGTCTTGACCAGACGCTGGCAGTCGTCGAAGTTTCCGTCCACCTTCAAAGGCTGGATATTTCCGCCCAATGTGGTCATCTGAGCCTCCTGAAGAGGACTTACCTTTCCGTCCGGATAAAGTATGACAACCCTTACATTATCCACTCCGTAGAATCCGTGTGCAACAGCACTGCCTGTATCTCCGGAAGTTGCCGCCAATATGGTAATAGGCTCACCATCACCAAGATAGCCGAGCATCCTTCCCATGAAACGGGCACCGAAATCCTTGAATGCGTATGTAGGTCCATGGAACAGTTCGAGATTGTAGAGACCTTCAGCAATCGAATTCAGTTCTATCGGGAAATCATATGCATCCCTCACGAGGGCATCCATATCCTCTGCAGGGATGTCATCAAAGACGGTCTGTGCGAGATAAACCGCCATGTCGGCATATGACTTCGATGCAAGTTCCTCAACCTTGTCCATATCCACCTCAGGGATATGTTCCGGGATGAAAAGTCCACCGTCCGGAGCCAGTCCGGCGAAGGCGGCATCCTTCAATGAAAACGGATTCTTCCTTTCCTTGTCTCTTGTGCTATAATATTTCATGATATTCTGAATTAACGTGATGAGAGTGATGAATTAAGTACTCTGGCACCCTGATTTGAAACAGTACCGACATACAGGTCTGAACCGATTCCCATATCGGCGAAATGGCGGCTCATGGTCTCACCTACCTTAGATGCCGTCTCCATGTCCGGAGATACTGCAAACACGGAAGGACCCGAGCCGGAAATGTTCACTGACAGGGCACCACCCGCAAGAACCTTGGAGCGAAGTTCATCAAATCCTGGGATGAAGCGTTTACGATGCGGCTCTATGACAGAATCCACCATCGCTCTGCCTATGAGGTATACATCCTTCAGAGCAAGACCGGCCACCACACCTGCCACATTTCCCCACTGCTTGACTGCAAGTCTCAATGCGATATCCTTAGGAAGCACCGCACGGGCATCCTTGGTACTTACCATGATGTCCGGATGCACTACCGAACAGAAGAAATTGTCCGGAACCGGAAGCCTTACTATATCCAACGGCTCATAGCCTCTCATCAGGACGACACCGCCAAGGATTGCAGGACCCACATTGTCGGCATGAGGAGTTCCGCCACTGATAAGTTTTTCTCCTTCCATTGCGAACTCCACGAGTTTCTCAGGTGAAAACGGACAGTCCAGAGCCTCGTTCAAGGCGTATACCGCTGCGGCACTTGAAGCGGCACTTGAACCTATACCGCTGCCCGGAGAAATCTTATGCTCCACAATCACTTCGATCATCCTCGGCTCGCCGAATTCCTTCATCAATGCCCTGACTGCCGGAGTGATGACATTCTTATCCAATTCTGTCGGAAGTTCCACATTGCTTCTGTTCTCTATAACCAGTCCGTCTCCCTCACTGACACTTACCGACACGATGTCGCCGACACCATTCAAAGTCATACCCATGACATCGAAGCCACATCCCATATTTGCTACTGTTCCGGGTGCAAAGACCCTGACATTCTTTTTCATGCTATCAATTTTTGTCCGATTTATTAAACATTGTCACCGGCAGATATCGATTCAGGCACATATCGGGGAACCTGACATAAGCATACCGGTCCATTTGATTGAAATATGATTGTTGAAACTGCGTCGTCGTATGCAACCTGGGCATCCAGAACGACAAAAGAAAACTATAACCCCCAAGGGGTAATGGTTGTAATGCCGGTAATCGTGGAAATGCCGTAAGACACGCCCAGACCGATCCCTGTTATATAAAGATAAGAATACATCACAACTTTCATATGTTACGGGTTGCAAATTTAGGACATTTCTTAACATCTGCAAGTAAAAGACAAATTTTTTCAATATATAAATGATGAAAATCGGCCTCAGAGGGTATCCGAAGCCGATTAATGCATTTGTAACAATTTATTAACCGCGAAACTATTGCGGGAATGTCAAAAGTCCTTACCTTTGCACTCGGTTATTAGTTTTAGTGTTATTAATTATGTGGTTAGTATGAGACGTCCCCGCGAGAGCGGCGAAGTCTCATTTTTTTTTGTAACAGGCATTTATCCTCTCATTATAGTAAATTGAAACTGGAGTCCGCCCTCTTCCCTGTTTGACACGCGGATCTTCCCGCCATGGAACGCCACTGCATTCCTCACTATGGACAGACCCAGACCTGACCCGCCGTCATCACGGGTTCTTCCCTCGGAGACACGATAGAATCTTTCAAATATCCGTTCCAGATGTTCTTCCGGCACACCGGCACCCGTGTCATAATATGTCATGTAGTAGCATTTGTCAGACGGTATATAGAAACTTTCCAGATGTATTGTCACTTGCGGACCTGCATATTTGAGACTGTTTTCCACAAGATTTCTCAATATCGAATATATGAGGGTCCTGTTTGCCGTCATCATGGATCCGGGCATGACAGTATTCTCCACCGTGATTCCTCCGGAAGCGGTCCTTTCACTGAACTCATCGAAGACCTCCTTGGCAACATCATAGAAATCAATTTCCGCCTTCTTGAAATTGGAAGATTTCTCCTCTATCTTGCTTATCAGCGCCATATCGCTTATCAGTTCCGAAAGACGCAGTGTCTGGTTGTAGGCCCTCTCCAGAAAGACTTTCTTTTTTTCCTGAGGCATATCAGGACATGCGAGGAGAGTCTCAAGATATCCGCGTATGCTTGTGACGGGAGTCCTGAGTTCATGCGCGATATTGCTGGTCATCTGCTTCTTCAGCAATGTATTCTTCTTGCTGCTTCTGATATTTTCTTCTTTGAGATAGCGCATAAGCAGGGTGACGACAAGAATGATTGTCACCACCGCTATGATGAATAACCATAAGAACACCATATCAGTCCACAGAATTGAAGGTATAACCATAACCCGAACGGTTTGTCAGATAAGCCTTGCACTCGCCGAGTTTTGAACGTATTCTCGCAATATGCACATCCACAGTCCTGTCCAGGACATATGGAGCATCCTTCCAGAGTTCTGTAATGAGGTCGTCTCTGGAGAATATCTTTCCTGTATTGGAAGCAAGCATGTTGAGAATCTCGAACTCCTTCTTGGAAAACTGGACCTGCTCACCGTTCACAGTCACCGTCTTCTTCTGCACATCTATCTCCACTTTTCCTACCTTCACCACATCCTTGCTCGATGACAGAAGAGACACAGCCTCGCTACGTCTCAAGACAGCATTGACTCTTGCAATCACCTCCTGAATGGAGAATGGCTTCGGGATATAATCATCAGCACCGGCAGAAAACCCGGTCAGAAGATCGTCCTGGGTATCCTTGGCGGTCAGGAATATGATAGGAGTAAGATTGCCTCGTTCACGAAGCAGGGTGGCCATCTGAAAACCGGACATGCCATGCATCATCACATCCAGAAGTATAAGACTATGCCTGTCTGAGAGCATTTCCAGAGCATCTTCTGCAGATGAGGCACATTCCACATTGAAACCGGCATTTTCAAGATTGAACTGAAGAATATCGCGGATATCCGCCTCATCGTCAACAATAAGGATTTTTCTGTCCATAGGTCATATTTTCTATCAGTACAAATGTATATATTTTATTGATGAAATAAAAGCAGTTTGAATTTTTCGAATAAAAATATTACATTTGCATAATGTACAAAAACCCTATACCTAAAAATGAGAAACAATAAACCTAGAGAACATTCGCTTTTTCTCAAAGCATTCCGCGCATATCTCCAATATGTGAATTCAGGACTATACTTCAGAAAAGAGCATGTGCTTGGGCTGGAGAACGTTCCCACAAACGGCATCCCTCTTGTCGTAGTATCAAATCATCAGAACTGTCTCAACGACCCTTTATGCGTCTGTCTTCAACTGACTGACAGAAGAATGAACTTCATCGCACGCGCCAACGTGTTCAAGAATCCGATATTCAACAAGGCACTCAGAGCGATGGGACTGCTCCCTGCATACAGGATGAGCCACGAGGGACTGTCTGCAGTTGCAAGGAACCAGGAGACATTCGATGACGCAGGCAAGGCACTCAACGACGGTGAGACACTGATGCTCTACCCCGAGGCTGACCATCAGGACAAGAGATGGCTCGGAAAATTCAAACTCGGATATCTGAGAATTGCTTTCGCCGCAGCGGAAAAGATGGAGTTCAAGAAGGATATCATGATTCTTCCTTCATGCAACCACTACTCCAACTATTTCCACGCAAGAACGGAAATGCTCATCCGATTTGGAAAGCCTATATCCCTGCAGCCGTTCTACGAGCGCTATCAGGAGGCTCCGCGCGAGACCATGATGGAGATAAACCAGATTGTACGTGAAGCCATCAAGGAGATGATGCTCCACGTGGATGACCTTGAAAACTATGACCAGATCGATTTCCTCCGCGAAAACGGATATGGAAAGAACTATGCAAAACGACGTGGATTCAAGTTCAACTATCTTCCATCCCGACTTCTGTCCGACCAGAGTCTCGTGAATGATCTTCAGAAGGCTACAGAAGAACATCCTGAAGAGATGGCTCAGATATACAAGGATACAGCCGCTCTGAAGAAAGGAATGAAAGACATTAACATCAGAGACTGGCTCTTCCAGAAGAATCCGGGAGCCGGATCCGCCATCCTCAGGGGTCTGGGACTGATCGTTCTGCTTCCTCTTTTTATCGTCTCAATCATCCCTACCGCACTTCTGTTCATCATCCCTGAGATCTTCCTCAAGAAACTCATCAAGGACCAGATGTTCGTAAGTTCGTTCAATGTAGCGGTAAGTGCGCTTGTCACAGTGCCTATCTGTCTGTTCATCCCGCTAATATTCATCTGGATATTCGCAAACTTCTGGTGGGCACTCGGATACTTCCTGGCATTCCCGGTAATGTTTGTACTTGCCTGGAACTACATCAGGCTTTTCCTCAAGTTCATAGGAACATGCAACTTCAACGCAAGGAAGAACCGCGCCAAGGTGAAGGAACTGCGTGAACTCAGAAGCAGCATATATAGCAGCCTGGACAGTATCATCGGATAATCAGGCCTTTGCTTTTGAACGACACACATCGCAGGTACGGCAGTCCTCACTGCCCTCCTGACCGAAATATTCAAGAAGATATGTGCTCCTGCATGTATCTTCTTGCTGTATATAGCCGGTCATTTTCGCAATGCGCTCACTGCATGATGCCTTCAGTAGAGCATATCTCTCCGGATCCAGATTGAGGTTCTTCTGTCTGAGACGGTCATGGTGGAGGAATATGACTGTGGCATGGTCGGCCGGAACATATCTGATGACGTGTTCAAGAGAAAGCCTGTACAGCAGTTGCCTGAGTACCGGCACCGTCACTCCTGCCCTGGAGGCGACATACTCCTCATCGACAGGTACCGGCCAGGAGAAGAGTCCTGTATATCTTCTCATCAGCAGATCAAGAATGACAGGCATCCTCCCCTCGTCGAAATCAATGTCATAAAGGTCGTTTCTGTCCACCATGACCTGCACCTTGGTATTTATGTCCACATCTTCCGAAAATGTCAAGTGGCCTGTCCTCTCCATATAAAGGATGGAATAATATACCGGCTGACGTTGAAGACCGTATCTGCGGCAGAACTCCTCAAGATCGAACTTCAACTGTCTTCCAGCCCCGGTGTCGTAAGGAATCTCATAATAGGCATGGATCTTATGATATATATCCTCCATATATTCCAGAGAAGGGAAAGAGATTGTCTCAATCTGATGCAGACGCCTCAGGTCGCCTGAGTTCCAGAGAAGTACGGCAAAACTCCTCTTACCGTCACGTCCTCCCCTGCCCGCTTCCTGAAAATATGATTCGGGACTGTCCGGAACGTCGAAATGCACGACAAAACGGACATCCGGCTTGTCGATTCCCATGCCGAACGCATTGGTACACACCATCACCCTGATCTTTCCGCTCTTCCACAGACTTTGCCTTTCCGCCCTTGTGTCAGGACCGAGACCAGCATGATAGAACGAGGAACTTATCCCGTTGGAAGCAAGATATGCAGCAAGTTCTTCGGTCTTTCTTCTGCTCCGGACATAGACGATGCCGGTGCCTGCGATGCTTGCACAGATATTGAGCATCTGTCCCAGTTTGTCTTCGCACTTCCTTACGATATAGGAAAGATTCGGACGTTCGAATCCGCTTTTCAGAAGGTTAGGTTCCTTGAATCCCAGGCGGTCCATGATGTCAACGGAGACCTTCTCGGTAGCAGTTGCCGTCAATGCTATCACAGGCGCATCAACAAGTTCCCTCAGACGCCCGATCTCAAGATAGTCCGGACGGAAATCATACCCCCATTGGGAAATGCAGTGAGCCTCGTCAACCACAATATAGGAGACATTCATCTCCATGAGGAAATTGCGGAACATCCTGGTACCGAGGCGTTCGGGAGAGACATAGAGGAACTTGAAATCTCCGTATGCGGCATTGTTCAGGGAAGTCTCCACTTCTCTATGACTCATACCCGCATTGACGCAGAGAGCCTTGATGCCCCTGTCGTTGAGATTCTGCACCTGGTCCTTCATCAGGGCAATAAGAGGTGTGATGACAATCGCTATCCCTTCCCGTATCAGCGCAGGCACCTGAAAGCATACCGACTTGCCTCCACCTGTAGGCAATATGGCAAGGACATCCCTGCCTTCAAGAGCGGAATTGACTATTTCCTCCTGCATAGGACGGAAAGAGTCATAACCCCAATATTCTTTAAGAATTTCAAGCGGCCTGGTCATCTGCTTTTCAATATTCGGCACGGGAATTTCATTACCTTGCTGTTGCATTGCAAATGTAACAAAATTTTGTAGCAACAGTGGTTGAAATCTCATAAAAAAAGTTTACTTTTGCAGAGATATAAATGAAGAGTTAAACCTTAATATATTTTTAAAAAATTATGAGTACAATTGATTTGACCAAGTACGGTATTACCGACGTGAAGGAAGTGCTTCACAACCCGTCTTACGAGGTTCTCTTTGCAGAAGAGACAGACCCAAGCCTCGAGGGATACGAGAAAGGCCAACTTACTGAACTTGATACCATCAACGTAATGACAGGTATCTACACAGGACGTTCTCCTAAGGACAAGTTCTTCGTAATGAACGAGGCCAGCAAGGACACTGTATGGTGGACTTCAGAGGAATACAAGAATGACAACAAGCCTTGTTCCGAGGAAGCATGGGCAGACCTCCGTGCAAAGGCCATCAAGCAACTCAACACAGCAAAGAAACTTTATGTTGTTGATACATTCTGCGGTACTAACGAGGCAACCCGTCTCAAGGTACGTTTCATCATGGAAGTTGCATGGCAGGCACATTTCGTAAAGAACATGTTCATCCGTCCTACAGAGGAGGAACTTGCTGCTTACGGTGAGCCTGATTTCGTATCATTCAACGCTGCCAAGGCAAAGGTTGACAACTACAAGGAACTCGGACTCAACTCTGAGACTGCAACTGTATTCAACATCAAGACAAACGAGCAGGTTATCCTCAACACATGGTACGGCGGTGAGATGAAGAAGGGTATCTTCTCTCTCATGAACTACTACAACCCGCTCAAGGGTATCGCTTCAATGCACTGCTCTGCAAACACCAACATGGAAGGTACAAGCACAGCAATCTTCTTCGGTCTTTCAGGTACAGGTAAGACTACCCTTTCAACTGACCCTAAGAGACTCCTCATCGGTGATGACGAGCACGGTTGGGATGACGAGGGAGTATTCAACTACGAAGGCGGATGCTACGCTAAGGTAATCAACCTCGACCCAGAGTCTGAACCGGATATCTACAACGCAATCAAGAGAGATGCTCTCCTTGAGAACGTTACAGTTGATGCAAACGGCAAGATCGATTTCGCTGACAAGAGCGTGACTGAGAACACTCGCGTATCTTACCCTATCAACCACATCAACAACATCGCTGTTCCATCAAAGGGTCCTCACGCACAGCAGGTAATCTTCCTTTCTGCAGACGCATTCGGAGTTCTTCCTCCGGTATCTATCCTTACTCCTGAGCAGACTCAGTACTACTTCCTCTCTGGCTTTACCGCTAAACTTGCAGGTACAGAGCGCGGAATCACTGAGCCTACTCCGACATTCTCTGCATGCTTCGGTGCAGCGTTCCTTTCACTCCACCCTACAAAGTACGGTGAGGAACTCGTAAAGAGAATGGAAAAGGTCGGTGCTAAGGCATACCTCGTGAACACAGGATGGAACGGAACAGGAAAGCGTATCTCCATCAAGGATACCAGAGGAATCATCGACGCTATCCTCGACGGTTCTATCGACAAGGCTCCTACCAAGAAGATCCCTTACTTCGACTTCGTGGTTCCTACTGAACTTCCAGGAGTTGATCCTGCAATCCTCGACCCTCGCGACACTTATGAGTGCGCATGCCAGTGGGAAGAGAAGGCTAAGGATCTCGCAGCACGTTTCATCAAGAACTTCGCTAAGTTCACTGGAAACGACCTCGGTAAGTCTCTCGTAGCAGCAGGTCCATCTCTCTAATCAGAGGACATACAATACAAAGGAGGGTGACATCGATGATGTCACCCTTCTTTTATACAGTGGTATCAGAACTGTTGGATACGATCCGGACGGATCATGAAAGCCTGAGAGTATAATCGCAGAAACCTATGATATTTTCACGGTGTGTGATGAAGATCATGGTATGGTCCGGCAATGCCGATGTAAGACGATTCATGAGAATACATTCGGTCTCGGCATCAAGAGCGGAACTGAATTCATCAAGAAGAAGAATGCTTCCCGGGCGTAGAAGAGCACGGGCAATGGCTATTCTCTGAGCCTGACCTTCGGAAAGGCATGCCCCTCCTTCCGAACAGGATGTATCCAGCGAATCAGGCAGTTCAAGGACAAAATCAGCAGCAGCAGTATGAAGCGCCGAAATCATCTGTTCCTGTGTAGCATCAGGATTACCCATAAGAAGATTATCCCGAACGGTACCACTGAAGAGACTGTTACCTTGAGGGACATAGACCAGATTACATCGTGTCGCCGGAGACACTTCTATATCCTTGACGGAATCAGAGTATAGAACGATATTTCCTCTCTGCGGTTTAAGAAGGGAAAGAAGCAGACGGATAAGCGTGCTTTTTCCTATACCGGTAGGTCCTACAATCGCCGTTTTGCTTCCTGGAGTAAAATCGAACGAGAAATCATCCAATACATTTCCTGCATCTGCGGCATAGGCAAAAGAGACTCCTGAAAGCCTTATACCCGCTGTACCTTGAATGAAGACAGGTTCCTGCGGTCTCTCCTGAGGTAGAGACTCAATCTCATTTATCCTGTCGACGGATGCCAAAGAGTGAATGATGGATGGGATCTGACTGCTCATCTCCAGCAACGGGCGCTGTATCTGACCGACAAGTTGCATAAAGGCCGTCATCATACCATATGTGACAGTGCCGACACTTATTCCTTTGACGCCCCAAATGAAAGCGATGACATATCCTGACTGAAAGGCAAGTGAAACAATAAGTCTTGAGAACAGGCTGAAGCGGGATCTTCTTATCTCGCTGTTATACAATTCGTCCTGCAATTCATCAAGTTCCGACGCACTGGTGTCTGCATATTCCAACGACTGAAGGAGAGAAAGATGCTGTATGCTTTCCTGCAGATGTGAATGCACCTTGGAATCACCTGTGCGGATTCCCAAAGTAAGATGCCTGATCCGTCTGGACACATATTTTCCTATCAGTATTCCCAAAGGAAGCACTACCAGGACGGAAAGAGCAAGATTGAGGTCGAGATAAAGCAGAAAAGCAAGAGCGGCCATAAACTGAAGCGCTGTTCCCGCAAGATTAGGAAGTGAAACCGCATATGCGGAAGAGACAACCCTCACATCCTCCTGGACACGATTGATGATATCACCGGAATGATACCTGCGGCTTCCGTCATACTGCATTCTCAGAAGGATATCGAAAAGCCGACGCCTGAGGTCATTCTTCATCCGTATTTCAGTCTTCGACTGGATATATGTACGCGATGCATTAAGGACCACACGCATGACCGCCATGAAGACAAAAACCGCTGCAAGGACTGCAATCTCTCCGGCATCGGCATCGCCCGAGAATATCGCCACTGCAGCATCGACAAGTTTCTTACATATATATACGTAAACTACCGAACAGACAGCCAGAAATACATGACACAGAAAGATCAATGCCATGGAAACACTGTAAGGACGAACAGTCCTGACTATCCACCTGATATATTTCATACCCTATCGTGATGTTACCGCAGAGTGGCAGAGGATGGCCGCATCCGCATCAGGCAGGCACTCAAGATGCCAATTGCCTACTTTAGAGATGACCTTCTCGACTGTCTTATGCAGGGCATCGGTAGACCTCCTGTCCCATCTCATGCATGAACATGCCGGCATCAGTGAGGCATAAGACTGCAGAGGCAGCAGTTTACTTATGGTGTTCTCCTTGCTCTGAGACAGACGCACAGAGGCCCTCAAAGGGAAAGATTCGTTCTTGTAACAAGGTGTCTTGCCGCTCCAAGGCGTACCATATATGAATACATCCTCTCCTATGACACGGATTACCGGATTATCATCATTAAGGAGCATGGTACCTGATATGTTCTTCAGCCACATACTGCTATGAGTGCTCTTTCCGGTACCGCTTCTGCCGAGAAACATATAGGCACCGCCCTCATAAGCGACAACAGAGGCGTGAACCATCAAGGTATCATAAGGAGTCGTATTGAAAGTATAGAGAAGCATCAGGGCATTATTCAGGGCAAATTCCACCAACTGTCTGCCTGCGGATGCCGGAACATAGACTGTGCTGTCCTTGAGGTCACCAGAAGTGACGACTATGCAGTCCGGATTATTCTTAGAATAAGAAAAACCGAAATTATAACCTCCTTCAGGTCTTTCGAATATCCAGAAATACGGAGCCTCCTCATTAAGACATAAGCATAACTTGCCTGGATTGACCTCATCAAGCGTGTCGGCAAAATCCATAGTCAGCCGGAACAGTGGTGCCGGATCGCCTTCCGCAATGAACGGAAGATAAGGGGCAAGGCAGTCCTCCTGTGCATATCCGCCAGGTAATGACACCGCAAAAGTGTGGTCTGCAACTGTATATTTGTAATATTTTTTCATATATCCTTCAAAGATAGAAATTTTTATCTTTATTTTTGCAAAATATATGGTAAAGACAATCACAAAGGACAAGGCTGCAATGATGGAAGAAGTCAGGACACTGATTTCAGAAGGTAAGACCGTATCCTTCACCATCAAAGGAAACAGCATGAATCCGTTCATGGTAAATCTGCGGGACCAGATCACACTTGGACCTTGGAAAGAGGGTGATCTCAGGAAAGGCACAGTGGCCCTCGTCAGAGACACCAAAGGCAATTACCTGATACACAGAATCATACGAATCGACCATAAGGGCGTCACCCTGCTGGGAGACGGTAACATCGGCACTACAGAAACTGCCACATACGACAACGTCATAGCGGTCATGTACAGCATAAGACGCAAGGGACGGGAGTGGTCTGCCGATGGTCTTCCCTGGAGAATCTATTCCTTGCTTTGGATGGCACTTACTCCCCTGCGCAGATATCCTCTCGCTCTCTGGCGCAGGACCCACTCAAAAGATATCTTTTCCAGAACTCTCGGTTAGACTGTTCGAAATGTTTCTCCTGATAGCCACGGTAGCCGTGCATGCCGTCCGGATATATCATGAAGTCGAACTTCTTCCCTTCCCTATGAAGACGGTCAAGCAGCAGCAAAGTATTCTGATGATGTACATTATCATCACCTGTCCCATGAGTGATCTTGAGCATGACCGGCTCTACCCTGTCACAGAAGCCGTCTGAACAGGCCGCAGGATACATATGGACATAATCCAGAACCCTGGAAACAGAATAGCCTTCAGGATTGTTCTGAGGAGTATCCATATATCTTTCAGTATAATGTGAATCATACAAGGCCCAGTCATAAACGCCACCTCCTGCTATTCCATAGTGGAAACTGTCGGGAGCCTGCATCAGAAGCATGCATGTCATGGTTCCGCCGAACGAAAAGCCTTCAACACCGATCTTGTCCCCATCCACATATGGCAACGACTTGAGATAGTCTGCCCACTCGCAGAAATCACTTATCTCATTGACAGTAAGTCTTCTGTACACCATATCAAGCCCTTTTCGACCATTATGTCCGGCAGCACGGGGATCCACAGTGATCTGGATGATTCCGTTTTCTGCATACCATTGGTTCGACTCGTTCGGAGTAATCCATCTGTCCCTCACCATAGGGGTTCCGGGACCTCCGTAAATGTCGACATGCACAGGATATTTTCTGGAAGAATCGAAGTCCTTAGGATAAACGATTATTCCAGGCAGGGTGAATCCGTCTTTGGTAGTGATATGGATGAGACTGCCGAGAGCATATACAGCAGGGTTGAAATCCGGCCCGGCCATGTCAGCAATGACTTTTCCCTTCAGACCATAGAAACCAGGACGAAGTTTCTGCATGACCGGTCCTATTGTATTCCATCTGGCTATATCTTCCTTATGACCCTCTGAAGTGATTCCCCCGCCTGATGTCTGGAAGATGGCAACTCTTGTCGGAGTGGTAATATTGGAATATGACGCCGCAAAATATTTACCGTCAGGCGAAAAGGATATGCCCGTCACATGATAGGCAGGATCCGTCAATGCGGTCACCACTCCTTTTGAATTGACTTTATACAAGGCCTGTCTGACAGTTGCATCACGCTTAGCAGTAAAATAGACTTCGTCATTCTTCCTGTCCACCCGCACAATGTCGACCGCCCAGTTTGTACCGTCCGTCAGTCTTCTGAAGGTCCTTCCGTCGTATGAAAGGAAATATATCTGCTGCCATCCTGTCTCAAACTCACGGACCATATAGAGTCCTTCGTCTGTAAAGACGGCTGAATATATCCAGGAGAGCCATGTCGGGTATGTTTCATCATACACATGCCTCTTCGAGCCGTCTGAAGGATCCACTGCATAGAGGTCAAGGGTATTCTGAAGACGAGGCATGCGCGGCACAAAGAACTCCCTGCTGTCAGGCGACCAGAAAGGAGGTCCGAAATACTGGTCTTCGTCATAGTCGAAATCGGCCCATACTGTATTTCCTTTCAGGTCTGTGACAGCGATTCTCACCTCCGGATTAGTCTGACCTGCCTTCGGATAGCGTGTCTCGCTCAAAGAACCGCCAAGTCCCAGATCGGTCACCTTAGGACTCTGAGACTGGGAAGATGCGCCTGACGGGTCCGCAAAAGCGGAATATATCGGAAACATCGGCACCTTGCTGTTGTCAAACCTGTAATAAGCAATAGACTTGCTGTCAGGTGCCCACCAGAACGCCTTGTATCTTGTAGCCCTTCCGAATATCTCCTCATAGTAGACCCATGAGGCATATCCGTTCAGTATGACATCGGAACCGTCATGAGTCAGTCTGGTTTCCTTGCCATCCTCTATATTCACCACATAAAGGTCGTTTTCCCTTGTGAAGGCCAACATGGTGGAATCAGGAGAATATGTCAGATTGACCGCTCCTTCAGGTTTTAGCGGGAAAGAGACATATCTGTCAGGAGCCTTCACACCATCCTTTCTGGCACCTGTCCTTGCATTTACAAGAAATGCGGCACTGTCAGTATAGGTCCTGTCATAACTGAACACGACCTGCTCGTCACTTATCCATTTCCACGATTTGGGAATCCTGCAAAATTCCTGAGCAGAAGCAAAGGAGATTGCGAAAAATGTCAATAAAACTGATAATCCGACTCTCATATTCGATTACATAAACAATTCATCCTTGAAATTCACCAGATACACCTTTTCGGTCGCACGGGTGATGGCGGTATATAGCCATTTCAGGTCATCTACCGTAAGTTCTTCCTGCCAGAAGGCGTTATCTATAAACACACAACGCCATTGTCCGCCTTGTGACTTATGGCAGGTAAGGGCGTTGGCATATTTCAACTGCAACGCATTATAATATTTGTCTTCACGGACTGCCTCATACCTTTTCTTCTTTGTCGTGATATGCGAATAGTCCTGATCAACACCCTGATAAAGGGCGTTTGACTGCTCATAGGTCAAAGAGGCGCTCTCCGATTCCAAGGTATCAAGAATGACCTTTGCCGTTATTTCCTGGTCGTCATAATCCGGGAATGAAATCCGTGCCTCGGCAAAATGGAGTCCGTATCTTTCCTCAAATCGGGAAATCTTCTTTAGTATCGCTATATCTCCGTTTGCGATATAATCCATCCCTTCCACAACCTCCACAAACTGGTAGCAGTTCTTGACAATCATCAGTTTGTCATCCCTCACCAGCGGTTCCTCCTTGAACTGGACTGTGGAGCGGATGCCCAGATTATACTTTACCGCGCGCCTGTTGGAACGGCATAGAATAACTGTCTCGTCCTCTCCATACATGCCGTATGCATCTGATATCTTCTCGATAAGTTCTCCTCCGCTTATCCTCTCGATATCATCGAATCCATCGACCTCAAGTCCCAGATCACAGATATCCATTATACCAGGTCCATATTCCAGGTCATTCTGGAGCATCCTTATCTTAGTGGCATTGTGCAGTATCCCCGATTCCTTCTGCTGACGGACCACGGTTGTGAGTTCAGCCCATCTCACGCCTCCATGCATTGCCATATAATCCTTCATGAGGGCTGGAGAGGCATCAATTCCCACAGGGGGCAACTGAGCGGAGTCTCCGATGAGTATCATCTTGCAGTCCACACCAGAGCGCACGAAGGAAACCAGGTCGTCCAGAAGATTACCTGAACCGAAGGCCGCACTTGACTGCTGCTGGGCATCTATTCCGATAAGAGAGACCTCATCCACCACAAACAGGGTCTCCTTTGTCTTGTTCGGGGAAAGCGTGAATTGACCGAAGCCGTCGCTTCCCACCGATTTCTGGCGATATATATGTTTGTGTATGGTGAATGCCGGCTGTCCTGAATACGAAGAAAGGACCTTTGCGGCACGGCCGGTAGGAGCCAGAAGGACACATCTGGTGCCGGATTCCTTCATTACGGAAATCACTGATGATATGGCTGTTGTCTTTCCCGTTCCTGCGTATCCGTTTACCACGAGGATATCGGACTCGTCTGAACTTACAAAATCAGCAATCTCCCTCAAAAGAGCATCCTGACAAGTTGTCGGCTCATATTTGAGGCGGGAAATGAAACCGGAATATAGAAAGTCTCTCAGAGCCATCAGCCTTCACTTTTGAACATCATCGACAACACCACCAGGACAGGATAGATTTCAAGACGTCCAAGGAACATGTCAAATGTGTAGATGATCTTTGCAGATATTAGTTGGGACGAATAATTGTCCATGCTTCCCAGTTCCCCGATACCAGGTCCGACAGAACCTACCGATGCGATTACTCCGGAAACAGCCTCCGTAGCATCTGTACCGAATATCATCACAAGCAGGACAGATGCAAAAATCACGAGAACATACATGACAATGAACATCATCACCGCTCCGATGGTACTGTCGGGAAAGTTATGTCCTCCGAGTCTGACCTGAGATACGGAAGACGGATGAAGACGCCTCCTGACCTCGTTGCCGATGGCTTTGAAGGCTATGAGAAGCCTGTCCACCTTTATACCGCCCGTCGTCGACCCTGAGCATCCGCAATGGAAAGAGACGAAGATAAGGACAATGGAAGCGAGCCACGGCCATTGGGAGTTGTCACAGTTTGCAAAACCGGTCGTAGACATATAACTGACCACATTGAAGGCCGAGTCCATAAGCGCCTTTCCCCAGGAATCATATCCTCCGTCCTTTATCAGGGAAAACGAAGCGATCAGGGAAAGTACAAGTATGGAGCAGAAATAATATTTCACTACGGGATTGTTCAAAGGCTTGAACGACCTTGTCGCTACAACCGCATACAGAAGTCCGAAATGAATTGCCGCTACAGCCATGAATATCATGGCCACAAGATTGATAAGGTCAGAATCGAACGCTGCAATTGATATGTTCTTTGTGCTGAAACCTCCTGTTGCAGCAATACTGAAGGCATGATTCACGGCATCGAAGAAAGGCATGCCGGCTCCCCACAGAGCCAGACACGATGTTACTGTCAGTCCGATATAGACCATAGTGATGACCCACACCACTTTGGTGGACTTATATCTGTACCCGTCTTTCGACAAGGCAGAAAGTTCCATATTGGTAAGTCTGAGACGATAAGGGCTGGCATCCGGCATGACAAGAAGCAGAAAGACGACCACTCCCAGACCACCGATATAATGAGTTGAAGACCTCCAGAACAGAAGACTTTTAGGAAGCGCCTCGATATTGTTCAAAATGGTGGATCCGGTGGTCGTATATCCGGAAACGCTCTCGAACCAGGCATTAACCAAGGTAAACTCTCCACCCCATAAGACATAAGGAAGCATTCCGAATATGAATGAGAGAATCCACGCAAGCACTATGGTCACGAATCCGTCCTTCATGCTGAGAGACGGGACATTATCTACAAAAATGAATGGGAACCCTCCCACTATGAGTGTAACGACAAAACTTACAAGCAGCGGAACAAATCCGGAATCCCTGCCATAAATGAGCGAGACTCCTACGGACAAAGCCATGAACAGGGCACTTACAAGAAGTGCCTTGCCGATATTTACGGATATGGCCTTTACATTCATCTCTAGTCTATATCAGCACTGTTAAGCATCTTTTCTCTTTCACTTCTGAGTCCCTTGACACGACTCTTAAGTTCAAGATTCTCTTCGATCAACTCGACAAGTCCGGAATTTATATTGGCCAACTGGTCATCACCGTCGAATGTATATCCGTACCTTTTTCCCACAGACCTGTAATTGTCCACTCCGGCGGACATCCTGTATATAGGATTGACATAATAGACCAGAATGAAATACATCAGCAGAACGACCAGAAGAAGTCCTGCAGCGACAGAGACCACTCCGGGCATTATACTACGATAGAATCCGGCATCAAAATCAGCGGAATTGTTCTTGAGTTCTTCATGAATCGCTTCATTAAGGGTATCGATATTTCTCCGGAAGTCATTATAACATGGCTGAAGACTGCCGAAGAACCACTCCTTGGTATCGACGGTATCCGCAAGAAAGACTTCATCGAACTTGAGAGAGGTCTTCATGAAGGTATCGAATGAGACGGAAACAGTATCCACGATAGGGAGCGAACTGAGGGAGGTGACTGAACTCTTAAGAGAATCAGCCTGAGCCTGAAACAGTTGCAGATTGAATTCCGGCATAAGGGATATGTCGTTCATCAGAACCACAGAAAGCATCTGCTGGTCATATTCCTGTGTCATGTCCGCCAATCTCTGCGACAGGTTTATGCTCTTGATATTGGACGCAATAAGATCCGACACATAGGCACTCATACGACGGTATTCGATTATGGATATAGCGCCGGAAAGAATAAGGATTGCGGCAACCGAACCCAGACTGAAGAAGAGTTTCAGCCTCATTGACGGACGTGAGTCCTTTTTTTTACGGAACAGGTTCATGATATATGATTATCGACAGTTATGGTTACAATAAAAACATCGGGGAAGGATAATCCCTGGGAAGACACCTCAACGCAACCGAGCCTTTCTCAACTCCTGAATCCTCCAAAGCCTCCGCTATGCAGTCGTATGCAAGTTGGCGGGTATTGTTGTTCTCGCTCAGATGACACAGGAATATGTTCCTGAGGTCCTCATGCCAGAAACGTCTGACCGCTGATGCACATTCGTCATTACTCAGGTGACCGCAGCCCTGGACTATCCTCATCTTCAGTTCATGGGTATATGGACCGCTCATAAGCATATCCATGTCATAGTTTGACTCCACTACCACAGTATGGGCCTGACGGGCAAATTCCACTGCCTCATCAGTCATGCGTCCCACATCCGTCATGATGACGAACTTATGTCCTGCAGCCTCTATTGCATATCCGACAGTCTGAGTGGCATCGTGAGGAACGATGAAATATCTCACCTTCATCCCTGCCACCTCATTCCATTGGTCAGGGAGAAGTATTCTCCTGCATGAAGATATAGTAGAGGCAGTGAATGTATGACGGGCAAGTGCGCCATGGATCACATCAGTCGTATAGACAGGTCTGCACAGTTTCTTGCAGAACGAGCCGAGATGACGTATGTGGTCAAGATGGTCGTGAGTCACAAGAACGGCAGAAAAAGAATCCATGTCCAGACCGTTTTCAATGAGAGCCTTCTTAAGTCTTCTGAGGCTTACTCCGGCATCGATCAGTATCCCGCCTTCATCAGTGCCGAGATAGTAACAGTTGCCGCAACTTCCGCTTGACAGACTCATGAACCTTATGGTGTTATCTTTCATCTTCACAATATTTCTTTATCACGCCATAGGCATCCTGCACGCCAAGTTCTCCCGCACGCGAAAGGTCGATACATCCTTTCTCCTTGTCTTTCAGATATATGAGAACCAGACCTCTGTTGAAGTAGGCGTCACCCATATATGGATACAATTCTATGGCTCTGGTGTAATTCTCGATGGAACTCACATGCTCGGAGGACAGGCAGTAAAGATTTCCAAGATTGAAATAGATATGAGGTATATCCGGTACTATCTTCAACGCCTCCTTCATATCCTCTATGGCATCTGTATAATCATATCTTCTCACAACCTGATCCTTGACCCTCGCACGGGTATTGCCGGTATCATCCATTGAAAGTACCTGTACATTGCTTTCGATTGATGATATGAAATCTATCATCTCCGCTCTCAAGGCTCCGCGGTTCATATGGTAGAATGACTTGTACAATCCCTCCACACCAGCCTCCTTGTCAATGGTCTCAAGCGATGTGGTATAGTAGTTAAGTGCAGAATTATAATGCTTTTCGGCATATTCATACAATGCCCTGAGGAAATATTCCTCGGCATCCGGCGATGATGAGTTCCAGGCTGCCTGCTCCGACTCTGAAAGTGCCTTGTCCGAGAGAGTGACGTCATCATTTCTTATGTCCACACCTACAGGCATGCTTCTTCTGAAGCGTATCATCAGAGGATTCTCATAGCCCTGAGAGAGTGCATACATGGTGTCATCCTTCTTGCCGGTAAGCACGAAACGGTACATTGGTCTGAGCCTTATGTCGATATCCCTGTGCTGGAGAAGTTCGTCGTTGAAGTCCTTCTTGGCGAACTCGGCATCCAGGGCGAGAAGAGAACTGTACTTGAGGGTGGTATCTGCAAACGAAGTCTCACCGGAAGCGCTCTTCTGACGGTATTCACGAATCTTCTTCTGCGCCGTATCATAGTCCTTCTTCGACGCCTTTGCGTTTCCGAGAAGTTGATGGACATATGAGCGGTTCATGTAAGCCTTGGCAAAATCCGGATACAGTTCTATAGCCTTGTCATAATCCTCGACAGCATCCTGATACATGCCCAGTTCAATGAATATGGAGGCCCTGTTGAAATGGGCGAGGACATTGTCAGGATTGATGTCAAGAACCCTGTCCATATCGCTCAATGCCTCCTCATATGCGCCGAGATTTGCATTTATAAGACCTCTGTTGTAAAGTGTCAGGGCATTGCCCGGCTCGTCCTTGAGGACACGGTTGAGATCATCCATGGCAGCCTTGTAGTTCTGCTGCTCATAGTACATTATGGCTCTGTTGAAGTAGGCGAAGGTGTTTGCCGTATCAAGTTCGATGGCCTTGTTCATATCCTCGATGGCAGACTCATAATTCTTCTGTCCTGCATACAGGCGTCCTCGTCTTATATATCCTTCAGGGTCGAACCGGTCCAGTTTTATTGCCTTGTTGTAGTCATTTACAGCCTTGAGCGTATCTCCAAGAAAGAGCCATGAAGCACCCCTGTTCAGAAACGCAGACGGATCCTTAGGTTCCTTCCTGATGTATCTGTCAAAGTCCGCCACGGCCTTGTCGAACTGCTGTGAAAGGAAATATGTGACTCCCCTGCTGAAATACAGTCCTATATTGCCCGGACGCAGTTCTATCGCCTTTTCAAGATTGGCCAAGGCTGACTCATAATCTCCGAATCTGCTGTCTGTTATTCCCCTGTAATGATAGCCCGATGTAAAGACCGGATTTATCCTGACCGAACGGTCGAAATCCCTTTTCGCTCCACGCAGGTCGCCCAGATTATATTTGGCAATACCTCTGAAGAAATAGTTCCAGTAGTCTGCAGTATCCAACTGGGCCAGGACATTGAAGTTTTCGATGGCCTGAGCATATTTCCCGTCTGCCAACGCCCTTCTGCCCCGCATGAAAAACGCATCCTTGTCATATTGGGCAGATAGTTCCTGCATGCCCACAAGAACAACCGCCACCGATATCACAAAATATTTCACAAGTCTGCGCATAAATTTTCCTTTACTGCTATTTTTTCATATTTTTGCAGCCCGACAATAAGCCAACTTACAAAGATAAGAATTAGTAGAGAAAAACGATGAAGAAATCTGCATTATTTACACTTTTGAGCCTTGCAGCAAGCGTCTGCGCATCCGCCCAGGATGACTGGAAGAGAGAGAGTACGATTGCAGTTTCTGAAATCAGCGGAGAGCGTATCTACCGCGAGGTTTCATTTCTCACCGACTCGCTCTGCAACGGACGGGGCACCGGCACAGCAGGAGGCTCTGAAGCGGCATTCTGGATAAGCAGAAAATTCGAGGGGGCCGGTCTTCTCCCCGTAACCGAAGGATACGGAAGCCATTTTGTCACCCCGACAGGGGCAAGCGGACACAACATCATCGGCATGATACCGGGAGCCTTGTCCATGCCAAGGGACAGATATATCATAGTGGGAGCACATTATGACCATCTTGGTGTTCTGGATGGAAAGATTTATCCCGGAGCGGATGCAAATGCATCAGGAACAGTGGTCCTCACCTCGCTTGCCGACATATTCGGAGCGATGAAGGAAATGGGAAAGGTCTATGACACAAACATAATATTCGTGGCCTTCGATGCCAAGGAAATGGGAATGTCCGGATCCGCATCATTATGGAAACTGATAGACTACAGCATGCTCAAGGACCCTCTGACAGGAGAGTCTGTCACAAAGGACAAGATCAAGGCAATGGTGAACATAGACCAGATCGGCAGTTCCCTGTCCCCTGTACACAGAGACAGGGAGGACTATCTTCTGATGCTTGGAAACGAATCCCTGCCTAAGGACAAGAGGATGAATATCGAGGCATGCAACATGCTTCACGACATAAATCTGGACCTATGTCTGAGTTACTACGGGAGCAAGACATTCACAGACGTATTCTATCGGCTATCCGACCAGAAGGTGTTCGTTGAAAACAAGATACCGGCAGTATTCTTCACATCGGGAATAACGATGAATACAAACAAGACAAGAGACAATGCGGAGAGCCTCAACTATGAAGTCCTCCGCAAAAGAATAAATCTGATATACAGGTGGATCGAGTCGATGCTCTAGCGTCCCGAGTACATAGAATCGTAATATCTGACATATTCGCCTGAAGTCACATCATCCATCCACTCCTGATTGTCCAGATACCACATAACGGTCTTCTCAATACCTTCTTCAAACTGAAGTGACGGTTTCCAGCCAAGTTCATCCTGAAGTCTGGAGGAATCGATTGCATATCTTACATCATGCCCGGGACGGTCGGTAACATAAGTGATCAGGCCAAGACTATGACCTTCCGGATTGCCCAGAAGCCTGTCCACAGTACGAATCATGACCTTGATCAGATCGATGTTCTTCCACTCGTTGCATCCTCCGATATTGTAGGTCGCTGCGACTTCGCCCTTATGGAAGATCAGATCAATGGCACGTGCATGGTCCTCCACATAAAGCCAGTCCCGTACATTTTCTCCCCTGCCGTAGACAGGAAGAGGCTTTCCTTTTCTTATATTATTGATAAACAGCGGGATAAGTTTCTCAGGAAACTGATAGGGACCGTAGTTATTGGAACAGTTGGTCACAATGACAGGCAAACCATATGTATCATGGAAGGCTCTTACGAAATGGTCGGAAGAGGCCTTGCTTGCACTGTACGGGCTATGAGGGTCATATTTCGTCGTCTCCCTGAAGAAGTCATCTCCATACGCCTTGTGCCCCTCAGAAGAAGCATCCGTGTGGAACGGAGGCTCAATACCCTCCGGATGATTCATGGCAAGAGCACCATAGACCTCATCTGTGGATATATGATAGAACCGGCACTGCACGCCGCCTTCTGCAGGCATGACATACCCGGAAGGTTCCCAGAGAGACCTTGCCGCCTGAAGAAGCGACAGGGTTCCCAATACATTTGTCTTGGCAAAGGTGAAGGGATCCTTGATGGAACGGTCGACATGAGACTCTGCCGCAAGATGGATCACGCCGTCCACTTCATAGCGGCTCATAAGGTCCAGAATAGTCTCGAAATCACATATGTCAGCCTTTACAAACAAGTAATTAGGCCTGTCTTCCACATCCTTGAGATTGGCCAGATTGCCTGCATAGGTAAGGCTGTCAACATTTATAATACGGTAATCCGGATATTTATTGACAAAAAGACGTACCACATGGCTGCCGATGAAACCGGCGCCACCTGTTATCATTATGTTTCTCTTGAAACCCATATGCTAAATGAGATTATCCAAACAATTTCTCAAGGAATCCTTCCAATGAGGAATGCTGATTCCGAAGACTTCCTTGATTTTCGACTTGTCAAGGACCGAATATGCCGGTCTTTCCACCGCTCCAGCAAATTCACCGCTCGTACAAGGTGAAATGGCACATGAATCATGACCCGAATAACCGGCTATGCTCAATGCAAACTCATACCAGGTGCACTCCCCTTCATCCGAGAAGTGATATAAACCTTCTTCATGCTGCTTCACCCCGTTGCCGACTGCTTCAAATATGAATTCCGCGAGATCCAGTGCATATGTCGGTGTCCCCCTCTGGTCATCCACCACCTTCAGTTCAGGACGGGAAGATGTCATCTCGAGCATTGTCTTCACGAAATTGCGCCCGAATTCGCTGTATAGCCACGATGTACGCAGGATAATATGACGACACCCCGACTGAAGCACGGCCCTTTCACCTTCATATTTGGAGAGACCGTAACGGTTGAGCGGATCACACGCAACATCCTCCGTATATGGTACGGCACGGTCACGGCCGCTAAAGACATAATCCGTGGAGACATGGACAAGAAGTCCGCCGGTCTCCTTCATGACCGATGCCAAAATTCCGGGAGCCGTGGCATTGAGAAGCATACATGCCTCAACGTCAGTCTCCGCTTTGGTCACATCAGTATATGCAGCGCAATTGATGACCACATCGATGTTTTCCCGTAAGACCACCTCACGTACCTTGTCCGAATCGGTAATATCCAGATTCAACGTTTCACATCCGTCAAGGGCGGATATATCCGAAAAGATATAATCATCCCTGTCACCGGCAAGAAGACGCAACTCCCTGCCCAACTGACCGTTTGATCCTGTTACAAGTATCTTCATGACCGGAAAGGCTATTGTTCCTGAGCGAGTCGGAGCAGATAACAGCCATACTGGTTCTTTGCCATAGGCTCCGCCAGTTTCCTAAGTTTTTCCGCCGAGATCCATCCCTGTCTGAAGGCTATTTCTTCAAGACAGGCAATCTTCAGCCCCTGTCTTTTTTCTATGACCTCTATGAATGTGGATGCTTCTGACAAAGAATCATGAGTTCCCGTATCAAGCCAGGCGAATCCTCTTTCCAAAGTCTTGACCTTGAGGTCGCCTCCTTCAAGAAAGACCTTGTTCACATCGGTGATTTCAAGTTCTCCCCTTGCTGACGGCTTTATGGATTTCGCAACTTCAACCACCTTGTTCGGATAGAAATAGAGTCCCACTACAGCATAATTGGATTTCGGCTCAACCGGTTTTTCCTCGATCGAAAGACAGTTCCCGTCACTGTCGAACTCAGCCACGCCATATCGTTCCGGATCGCTTACCCAATAGCCGAACACCGTAGCCTTGCCGTTCCTCTGAGCATTATCCACGGCATCATCAAGCATGGATTTGAATCCTGTGCCATGGAAAATATTGTCTCCGAGGACGAGGCATGCGCAATCATCCCCTACGAATTCCTCCCCTATTATGAATGCCTGTGCAAGACCATCCGGAGAGGGCTGCTCCGCATAGGAGAAACTGACCCCATAGTCGCCTCCGTCCCCAAGAAGTCTTCTGAATCCGGGCAGATCGGAAGGTGTGGATATGACGAGTATATCCCTTATGCCTGCCATCATAAGCACCGATATCGGATAATATATCATCGGCTTATCATAAATGGGAAGCAACTGCTTGCTCACCCCCTTGGTAATAGGATACAGGCGGGTTCCGGAACCCCCTGCCAGGACAATACCTTTCATATCAACAATCTTCTTTATAGTCAAAAAGCCATTCAGCATCCTTGAGAAGCGGATTGGACATATCCTTATCTGACAATACCAGACACTCACGGGAAAGCCTCCAGTCAATATTCAGATCGGGATCATCCCACGCTATGGCACCTTCATGCTGCGGAGAATAGAAACAGTCGCACTTATACTGGAAAAGCGCCGTCTCCGTCAGAACTACAAAACCATGAGCAAACCCTTTCGGAATGAACACCTGTCTACGGTTTTCCTCGGAAAGTTCCACAGCGACATGCCTGCCGAAAGTCGGAGACCCTCTTCTGATATCCACGGCGACATCAAGGACCGCTCCTTCCACCACCCGGACAAGTTTGCTCTGGGCATAAGGAGGTCTCTGAAAATGAAGGCCGCGCAGCACTCCGTGAGATGAACGGCTCTCGTTATCCTGCACAAACCTCACACCAGGGACATATTCCGAAAACACCCTCTCCGAGAAAGATTCCATAAAATATCCCCTTCTGTCTCCGAACACCTCCGGTTCGAAAACAAGAACTCCCTCTATGTCTGTATTATAGACCCTCATCTTCATTTCCATTTCTACAAAGATATAACACTTTTTCCAATCTTATCATGCTCTTTGTCCAAAAACCGCTATATTTGTAGATTGTGCGGGCGTAACAATACGCCTTGCCCGGATTAAACAGACCATATCATGAGACAATTCCTTAGAGTCCTTAAGCAATACGCGTCACCATACGGCAGATACATGGCCTGGGCCGTGGTACTGAATATATTTTCAGCGATATTCAACATATTCTCATTCACCCTGATAATCCCTCTTCTGCAGATTCTCTTCAAGATGGATACGAAGGTGTATGAGTTCATCCCATGGGACAGTGCCATGCCGGTCAAGGACATAGTGATGAACAACATGTACTACTACATGACTGAATGCATCGACAGGTTCGGCGGTTCGAACACGCTCATCATAATCGGACTCTTCATGGCGTTGATGACTGCACTGAAGACAAGTTGCTATTTCGGTTCTTCGGCGGTCATGATCCCTTTGAGGACCGGTGTGGTCAGAGACATCAGGACTCAGGTCTACAACAAACTGATGAGCCTCAACATCGGTTATTTCTCCCAGAACAGGAAAGGAGACATCATTGCAAGAATGAGCGGTGACGTGAACGAGGTGGAATATTCCATCACAAGTTCTCTGGACATGCTCATAAAGAATCCGATACTCATCACATTCTATTTTGCCACCCTCATCGTGACAAGTTGGGAACTCACACTTTTCACTATTGCTGTGGTTCCTCTGATGGCCTGGGGAATGAGCGCATTGGGAAAGAAACTCAAGAGAAGGTCAATGGAGGCCCAGATCAAATGGAGTGACATCATGTCTCAACTTGACGAAACCCTTGGCGGCTTGAGGATCATAAAGGCATTCATTGCAGAAGACAAGATGAAGGCAAGATTCGCCAGGACTGCGGACGAGCACAGAAAGGCCGTAAGCAGAGTCGCCACAAGGCAGGCATCGGCACATCCGGTAAGCGAGTTCCTGGGAACATGCATGATAATGATAGTCCTCTGGTTCGGAGGCACTCTGATCCTGAGTGATGCATCACCTATAGACGCACCGTCATTCATATTCTACATGGTTATACTTTACAGCGTCCTGGGACCTCTCAAGGAGTTCTCCAAGGCAGGTTACAGCATTCCTAGAGGACTTGCATCCATCGAGCGTCTGGAAAAGATAATGCTTGCAGAGAATCCTATAAAGGAACCTGAGAAACCTGTGAAGTTCAAAGGATTCAATGACAGGATCGAGTTCCGCAATGTCCGCTTTGCATATGAAGAAGGCAAGGAGGTACTCTCTGACATAGACCTGACCATCCCTAAAGGCAGGATGATAGCGTTGGTAGGTCAGTCCGGATCGGGAAAATCCACATTGGTCGACCTCATTCCGAGGTTCCACGATGTGAGCGGAGGCGAGATTGAACTCGACGGAATCAACATCAAGGACTATAGGATAAAGGATCTGCGAAGCATAGTCGGTAATGTGAACCAAGAGGCAATCCTGTTCAATGACACGATATTCAACAATATAGCATTCGGAGTGGAAGGCGCCACTGAAGAAGATGTCATTGCTGCAGCAAAGATCGCCAATGCGCATGACTTCATAATGGAGAAGGAAGATGGATATCAGACCAATATTGGAGACCGTGGAGCGAAACTCTCCGGTGGTCAGAGGCAGCGTATCAGCATCGCACGAGCCATACTGAAGAACCCTCCTATCCTTATCCTCGACGAGGCGACATCTGCACTTGACACGGAATCAGAGAAACTTGTCCAGGAGGCACTCGACAGGCTCACCGGCTCTCGTACCACAATCGCCATCGCACACCGTCTGTCCACGATCAAGAATGCCGACATGATATGCGTGATGCATGAAGGACGAATAGTTGAAAGAGGAAAGCATGAAGAACTTCTTGCCCTCAACGGCTACTACAAGAAACTCACAGACATGCAGGCCCTGTAAATGCATTCCGGACGAATCATATCAAAGGTCATATTCTGCCTCTACATAGCGGCAGTGGCATATCTCTGCTTTGCCAGGCCTGATGATATACCTCAACTCCCCACACTTATCTTCGGACTTCCTGCAGACAAGGTGGGGCATTTCCTGATGTTTCTGCCCTTTCCGCCACTGGGATTCATCACATTCGGCAACGGGTCGACAAAGCCTGCTCAGAGCGTCATGATCGTAATGATTCTGTGCATTGTCGGTCTGGGAATGGCGTTCGGAGTGGAACAGATTCAGGCCCAACTTGAATACAGGTCTGCAGAAAAAGGAGATATTCTGGCAGACGGAGCGGGGCTTGCATCAGGTGCAGTCATTACCCTGCTTTACATATTATTCAGAAAAGACAGATGAAACATATAACAGCAATACTGGCCCTAATCATTGGCGTGCAGATTTCTTCTACAGCCCAAAGCAGGATCGTAAAGGATTTCAGGGTTGCATGTGATTCCCTTGCAACCCTGATGACGGAACGCACGGGAGTATGCGGCAACATACTCATGAAGACGGCGATGAAAAGAGGTGGTAATCTTGATTTCTACTTCACCGAATCACTTGGGGACTATCCCTGGAGAAAAGACGACGTAAAATGGTTCAGGAACACCTTGAAGGACCTTTTTCCCGAAGAATACAGCAGATACAGACTTGGAGAGATATACAGCAGAAAAGTTTCTCTGGACAGACTTGTAATGCCGCAACTGACATACGACGGCAGGCCATCCGACTCCAGGCATAAGGTAAAAGCGCCGTCACAGAGCACACTGATAGTAGAAAACTTGAACGGCAGGGAATTTACCGGTGGACTTTCAGGAAGACATATAGCGCTCTGGCAGAGTCACGGACGGTATTTCGACAATGGAAGCGGACTTTGGAAGTGGCAGCGTCCTTGTCTGTTCCAGACCTGTGAAGACATGTTCACACAAGGCTTTGTTCTTCCCTACCTTGTGCCTATGCTTGAAAATGCCGGAGCATATGTACTCCTTCCACGCGAGAGGGACATACAGCACAACGAAGTAATTGTGGACAATGACCTCTCATGCGGAGCGAGAGGCAAAGGAACATATAAGGAAAACGGAAGATGGACCGATGCCGGCGAAGGTTTTGCTGATATAAAACCGATATATCAGGATCTGGAAAATCCTTTCAGGAACGGTACGGCGAGGTCTGCCGCATGCGTAAGTGCGTCATCAAAGTCGACAGCATCTGTAACATGGACACCGGTCATTCCGGAAAGGGGCGAATATGCCGTATATGTCTCATATAAATCTCTTCCAAACAGCACAGCATCAGCACATTACACCGTTCACCATCTTGGAGGCAGAAGCGAATTTGCAGTGAATCAGAAAATGGGTGGAGGAACATGGATATATCTTGGAACATTTGAATTTGCAGAGGGTTCCCAAGGGTATGTGACCCTTGACAACAGGACTCCAAAAGGCTACAGGACCGAGGTGGGAGCGGTCATAAGCGCTGACGCGGTAAGATTCGGTGGAGGAATGGGCAATATCGCCCGTGGAAGAGAGGTGTCTGAGGAAGAGTCTGCGGCAGATGTCGCGGAACCTGAAATTTCAGGTCTGCCACGTTCGGCAGAGGGAGCAAGATATTACCTGCAGTGGGCCGGAGCAGACAGTACTGTATACTATCAGAACTGCGGAGAACAGGACTATAGGGATGACTTCATGTCACGAGGAGACTGGGTGGAATGGATCACAAGAGGGTCACGGACGAATCCCGACAGAAAAGGTGGATTGGGAATACCTGTAGACCTTTCCTTCGGTTTCCATACCGATGCCGGAGTAAGACCGGATAATAGTATCGTGGGAACATTGGGTATCTATACCTACCGTTCAGAGGGCAAGACCACCCTTCCCACCGGAGAAGACCGTCTCACCAGCAGGATGTATACCGACATGGTACAGAGCCAGATAGTGGACGATATCAGGGCTACATACGACAGTCTTTGGACACGCCGGAACATATGGGACAGGTCATACAGGGAGTCCCGCACGCCTTCATGTCCGGCAATGCTTCTTGAACTGCTGTCGCATCAGAATTTCGCGGACATGAAACGAGGACTGGACCCTTCGTTCAGATTTACCGTGAGCAGAGCCATATACAAAGGTATGCTTAAATACCTCAGCAACCGTTTCGGATGCGGATATACGGTACAGCCTCTTCCTGTCTCTTCTGTCGGAGTCAGGTTCTCGGAGAACGGCAACGCTGTCCTGAGTTGGAGTCCTGTTGAAGACCCTCTCGAACCTACAGCATCACCTGAAGGCTATATAGTATATAAAAGAATCGGAAACGGAGGATTCGACAACGGCACATATGTTACAGAATGCAGGTATGAAACTGCTTTGACTCCTGGAGAACCCGTAAGTTTCAAGGTAGTCGCCTACAATGACGGCGGACTTGGTTTCCCTTCTGAAACAGTGAGCATAGGTATTCCTGCAGAATGTCCGACCGTAGATAAAATATTGATAGTAAACAATTTCGACAGGATAAGCGCACCGGCCTGGTTCGACGGCGAGGAGCGCGCAGGATTTGACAACAGTGTCGACAGCGGAGTTCCTGACAGGAAAGACATCACTTTCATAGGAGAAATGTACAATTTCAGAAGAGGCGAAGAATGGATAACCAACAGCAGACAGGGCTTCGGAGCATCCTACTCTGACATGGCTGGAAACATAGTTGCCGGAAACTCTTTCGACTATCCTTATGAACACGGCAAGTCTGTCCTGGAAGCAGGACATGCATTCTATTCATGCAGTAACGAAAGATTCTCGTCAGATTCTCTTTTCTGCTCTGACGCCTGGACAATAGACCTTGTGTGCGGCAAGCAGGTAACCACTCCTGTGGGCAATATGGAGAAGTTCACAATCTTCCCTTATGAAATGCAGAATGCTCTGCGCAGAGCGTCGTCAAAAGGCATAAACCTCATAGTCAGCGGTTCATATATAGGAACGGACGTGGACGACTGCATATATCCGGTTCAGAAAGACAGTACCTTCCATGCGGATGTAGTGAAATTTGCCAAGGAAACACTCGGTTACTCTTTCGTTACCAACCATGCCAGCAGAAAAGGAAGAGTCAGATCTGCGTCAGGAACGGAGAGATTCCCGCTTGTCAAAGAAATGAATCCGCACAGATATTGCGTCGAATCGGTAGACGGCATAGCCCCGGCAAACTCAGCAGGCAAGATCATATACAGATATTCCGACACAGATATTCCTGCAGGAGTATACCATCAGGGAAACGGATACCGTTGCATAAGCCTGGGTTTCCCGATCGACGCTGTTGAAGATGCCGAAATGAAAGACAGATTGATAGTAACCATATTAGAATACCTCAAGAAATGACACCACGTGAAAGTGAAATCATCGGACTGATCCGAAAGGAAGTCAAACCAGCATTAGGATGTACAGAACCCATTGCCGTGGCTCTTGCCGTAGCGAAAGCGATGGAGATCATGGAAGAGAAATGCACAGAACTTCCTGAACATTGGAGGACAGGATGTGACTACCTCGTCAAGGCTGAAGTAAGCGGAAACATACTTAAGAACGGTATGGGTGTAGGAATCCCCGGGACAGGAATGGTGGGTCTGCATATTGCATCTGCTCTCGGTGCCATATGCGGAAAGTCCCGCTATGGTCTTGAGGTATTGAACGACATAGATGAAGATGCCGTACGTTCTGCCAAGGAGATGGTTGAGAACGGAAAGGTTGAAGTGGGGCTTGCCCAGACTGATATGAAACTCTATGTCAAGGTCACAATCGATGCAATGGGACATTCTTCATATGCGGTAATACAGAAAGACCACGACAATATTGTGGAGACCGGATATGACTCAGTGAGCGACTCGTATGCTTCGTCATGCGATGATGAAGACACATATGACCAGAAATCGACTCTGGATTATGGGCTGACCGTAAAAGAGATACTTGAATTTGCCTCCACTGTTCCATATGACGAGATCAGATTCATTCTGGATTCCCGTACGCTGAACATGGCACTTGCACAGGAAGGAATGTCCGGACGTTACGGTCTGAGGGTCGGCTATGCCATAAGCCTTGACGCCAACCGCGAGGTATTCGGAGGAGACTTCCTCAGTTATGCAATGGCGCTCACTGCAGCAGCATCCGACGCAAGAATGGCAGGTTGTACGCTTGCAGCCATGAGCAACTCCGGAAGCGGTAATCAGGGAATAACAGTGACCATGCCGGTGATTGCATATTCCATCAGATACGGCACTTCAGATGAAGAACTGGCACGCGCCCTGGTCCTTAGCCATCTGATTGCCATCCATATCAAAGGATATCTTGGAAAACTGTCTGCTTTGTGCGGATGCGTGATTGCCTCGACCGGTGCTTCATGCGGTCTGGTATATCTGCGTGGAGGTGACTACGAACAGATATGTGCAGCGATCAAGAACATGATAGGAAACATCACAGGAATGGTCTGCGACGGAGCAAAAGTGGGATGCGCCATGAAGGTTGCCTCGGGAGTATCATCAGCCCTCCAGTCGGCAGTCCTTGCGCGCGAGGGCATATGCATATCCGAACATGACGGAATCATTGAAAAGGATATAGAAAAGACCATTCAGAATCTCGGACGCATCGGTTCTGTAGGAATGCAGCATACCGACAATATGATTCTGGACATCATGGTCTGCAAATAATCCCCATCGAGCGACCACTACTCCTTCCATACCTTCAGATACTGCTGCAATGCCCACATCTCATCGCGGTACTTGGCTGCCGCCATGAAATCAAGGTCTGCTGCAGCCTTCTGCATATTCCGTTTGGCCTGCTCGACGGCTTTTTCCACCTGAGGACGTGACATCGAACGGATCACAGGATCCTGAAGGACAGCCGCAAGGTCAGCCTGAACATATCCGTCCACATATGCGGAATTGGTCTCACGCTTGGAGTCATGCCCGAGACCTACACTCACCGAGCCACGGCCCAGATCTGTAGGATCCGGAATATATGTAGGGGAATCGTATGAATTTGCCGCACTGACTCTTCCGTTCACACTGTTTGCAAGACGCGGATTCCTCTGCTTTTCATCCGAGGTAGCGTCATCGACCAGAACATTCTTCTTCACAGCCACCTGAGTAGGGGTGATTCCGTGCAGTTTGTTATATTCCATCTGCTTGCTGCGACGACGGTCAGTCTCATATATGGTGCGTTGCATGGAATCGGTGATATTGTCTGCATACATTATCACAAGTCCATTGACATTACGAGCAGCGCGTCCGGCAGTCTGGGTCAACGCCCTGTCACTTCTGAGGAATCCCTCCTTGTCTGCGTCAAGAATGGCGACAAGCGAAACACTCGGAATATCAAGTCCTTCCCTGAGGAGGTTCACACCGATGAGGACGTCGAATAGTCCGTTCTTGAAGTCTTCGATAATCTCGACTCTCTCGAGAGTATCAACATCGGAGTGGATATAACGGCATCTCACGCCCATCTTCTCGAAATATTTATCAAGTTCCTCAGCCATTCTCTTAGTAAGAGTGGTCACAAGAACTCTTTCGTCCAATTCGGCACGCCTGCGGATTTCTTCGAGGAGGTCATCCACCTGATTCTTCGTAGGACGTACCTCTATAGGCGGATCGAGAAGTCCTGTCGGCCTTACGACCTGCTCCACAACAAGACCTTCAGATTTTTCAAGTTCATAGTCGGCAGGAGTTGCACTGACAAAAACCTTCTGACCAGTGATTGCCTCGAATTCATCGAACTTGAGAGGTCTGTTGTCTGCTGCAGCCGGGAGTCGGAAACCATAATCCACCAGGACTGACTTTCTGGAGTGGTCACCGCCATACATCGCCCGTATCTGCGGAAGGGTAACATGGCTCTCATCAATGAATGTGATGAAATCCTTAGGAAAATAGTCTATCAGACAGAATGGACGCATGCCTTCGCTTCTTCCGTCAAAATATCTCGAATAGTTTTCTATGCCCGGACAATATCCCATTTCCTTGATGAACTCCAGGTCATATTCCACCCTCTGCTTCAGGCGTTTTGCTTCAAGATGCTTCCCGATTTCATGAAAATACTCACATTGTGCCATCATATCATCCTGAATCTGGCTTATGGCCTTGGCACTTCTTTCCTTGGTAGTGACAAAGTTTCCGGCAGGATAAATCGATATTTCGTCCAGTTCATCAATAAATGCACCGGTCATCGGGTCTATCACAGATATCTGTTCCACCTCATCCCCGAAAAATTCCACTCTCACCGCATTTTCGCCATAACCTATGCAGATATCGACGGTATCGCCCCTCACTCTGAAGGTACCACGTTTGAAATCGGTCTCCGTACGGCTGTAAAGCGCATCCACCAACTGATATAGGAGCCTTGTCATACTCCTGCTCTCTCCCCTCTTTACCTTTACCGTCTGTGAATGGAAATCCTCAGGATTACCTATACCGTAAAGACATGATACACTGGATATTACAATAACATCCCGTCTGCCTGAAAGCAGGGCTGACGCTGCACTGAGCCTGAGTTTTTCGATCTCATCGTTAATGCTCAGGTCCTTTTCTATATATGTATCAGTCACCGGCAGATACGCCTCCGGCTGATAATAATCGTAATATGATACGAAATATTCGACGGCATTGTTCGGAAAGAAAGATTTGAATTCGCCGTACAACTGGGCAGCCAAGGTCTTGTTATGGCTGAGAATCAACGCAGGACGCTGGAGTTTCTCGATGACATTGGCCATTGTGAAGGTCTTGCCGGAGCCGGTCACACCGAGAAGAGTGACAGCATCCACACCCTCATTCAGAGCGCTGCATATTCCCTTGATTGCAGAAGGCTGGTCTCCTGAAGGCTTGTATTCCGAACTTATCTTGAATTTCATATATATCTTTCCTCTACGTTCTCTTTATCGTTCTCTTGTCTGTCATCTGT
This sequence comes from Bacteroidales bacterium, assembly GCA_015060205.1. Lineage (GTDB taxonomy): Bacteria > Bacteroidota > Bacteroidia > Bacteroidales > UBA932 > Cryptobacteroides. The sequence goes on along the minus strand of SUYY01000003.1, from coordinate 1,025 downwards.
CTTCCCGTCATCTTTCGTCCTGGCGTCCTGTCGTCCTGTCGTTCCGTCATCTGGCGTTCCGTCATCTTGCGTCCTGTCATCTTGCGTCCTGTCGTTCCGTCGTTCCGTCATCTGTCTTCCCGTCATCTCTCGTCCTGGCGTCCTGTCGTTCCGTCATTCTGAAGGTCCTCCATCTGTCATTCTGAGGAGGGACAAAGTCCCGACGTGAGAATCTTTCAAACAACAACGCAAATATAGCGAATATCATTCATTACCCTTTCGGAAAAATTATTATCTTTGCGTGATTTTCTCCGGTTATCATCGCATCCAGACGAAGATAAAGGGAAATCCGTTCGAAAACAACGTTTTATAAAACAATAGTACTATTATGGTTTATTCACACGAAGTGCAGCAGATGTGCTGCGTAAAGAAGGGACCGAACCACGGTCCGGCTCCAATTCCTGAGGAAGGAAAGTGGGTGAAATCAAAACAGATCACTGACATCTCCGGTCTTACTCACGGTATCGGTTGGTGTGCTCCTCAGCAGGGTGCATGTAAACTCACCCTCAATGTAAAGGAAGGTATCATCCAGGAGGCTCTCGTTGAGACTATCGGATGTTCAGGTATGACTCACTCTGCCGCTATGGCATCTGAGATTCTCCCTGGCAAGACTCTTCTTGAGGCACTTAACACTGACCTCGTTTGCGACGCTATCAACACAGCAATGCGCGAACTCTTCCTCCAGATCGTTTACGGACGTACACAGTCTGCATTCTCTGAGGGTGGTCTTATGATCGGAGCAGGTCTTGAGGACCTCGGAAAGGGACTCCGTTCACAGGTCGGTACACTCTACGGTACTCTCGCAAAGGGTCCACGTTATCTTGAAATGGCTGAGGGTTATATCAAGACTCTTGCTCTCGACAAGAACGACGAGATCTGCGGATACCAGTTCGTACACCTCGGACGCTTCATGGACCTCATCAAGAAGGGCGTTGACGCAAATGAGGCTCTCAAGCAGGTAACAGGAACATATGGCCGTTTCTCTG
>SUYY01000056.1 GCA_015060205.1 Bacteroidales bacterium | reverse complement strand
ACAATTTTTGATGGGTTTTCAGGCAGTTTCATATCTTGAAATTTGAATCTTTACAAAGATATGAATTATTGCATAGATATGTACGTTGATGTAAAACGAGTAAGGATAAATAAAATTTGAGTTTTTTGTTTTTATGAAGATTTTCAAGCAGGAGTCTGATTCTCTCGAAACAACTTGCACGTTCAAAAGAAAGATGCCTCATTCGAACTCGAAGCAAGCCACTCGGTGGCGTTTTATGACGAACCTCTCTCACGCTGAGGTAAAGCCAGGATGAGAGTTTTGTTCCTTCATGTATGTCTGTCGGAACCTGATTGCAGATGTCCGGTCATTATGCGGGCATTCCGTGTGTCGTGAAGTGTAGAGGATGTTCAGCAGTAGAGAGGGGTATAAAAAATGGCATAATGATGAATGAGTGTTATTGTTTTTCGCTCAAAAGATGTATTTTTGCAGGCTGTAATATTCAACATCATATGTCAGGATTTTTCGGTTGTATTTCCCGCAGGGAATGTGTCAACGATGTGTTCTATGGTACAGACTACCACTCGCATCTGGGAACCAAGCGTGCCGGTATGGCATTCTATGACGGAACTAAGTTCGTACGTTCCATCCATTCGTTGGAGAACGGATATTTCAGGAATAAATTTGAGGATGAACTGCCGCGCTTCGGTGAGTCGAAGATGGGGATCGGGGTGATCTCCGACAGTGAGTCTCAACCTATAACGATAACCTCTCACCTGGGGCGTTATTCTGTGGTGACAGTATCAAGAATTGACAATATGCAGGAATTGTCTGAGAGACTCCTGCAGAAGAGGATGCATTTCGCGGAACTCTCGGGTTCCGACATAAATGCGACGGAACTTGTGGCTATGCTTATCGGTATGGGTGACACTATCAAGGAGGGTATCGAATATGCTCAGAGTCAGATCAAGGGTTCGTGCTCAATGCTTGTCCTTACTGACTATGCCATCTATGCTGCCCGCGACAAGTTCGGAAGGACGCCTATATCAATAGGTAAGAATGATATGGGCTATGTGTGCGCAAGCGAGAGTTCGAGTTATACGAATCTCGGCTATTCATATGTCAGGGACCTTGGACCAGGAGAGATAGTCCAGATGAGTGCGGATGGAGTCCGTGAAGTCACTCCGCCGGGATGCCGCAAGCAGGTATGTTCCTTCCTATGGGTATATTACGGTTATCCGTCAGCATGGTATGAAGGCATCAATGTCGAAAATGCACGATATGAAAACGGAGCGGCAATGGCAAGGAGAGATGCCGACATCGACATAGACTATGCATCCGGAATACCGGATTCGGGAATAGGCCACGCCATCGGCTATGCCAATGAAAAGGGCGTTCCATATAAGAGACCATTTGTGAAATATACTCCTACCTGGCCGAGAAGTTTCATGCCTCAGAATCAGAAGATGAGGGATCTTGTGGCCAAGATGAAACTGCTGCCTAACGAGAAACTGACCCGCGGACAGAAGGTTGTGTTTATGGATGATTCGATCGTGAGGGGTACTCAGTTGAAGGACAATATCGTGAAACTGCTTGATACAGGCATCAAGGAAGTGCATATGAGGATCGCTTGTCCACCGCTGATCTTTCCTTGCAGATTCCTTAACTTCTCGACTTCACGCAGTACATATGACCTGTATACGAGAAGGGTCATCAGAGATATGGAGGGTACCGACAATCTTACTGATGAGATATGCATGCAGTATGTGGACCCGGACAGTCCTAAGCATAAGGAGATGGTGGAGATAATGAGAAGGCATCTTCAACTCACATCGCTCAAGTTCCAGCGTCTGGAGGACCTTGTGGCTGCCATCGGACTTCCTAAATGTGATTTGTGTACGCATTGCTGGGATTGCAGCAGTTATCTGGAGTAGTGCGCATATCAAAATCGCTTGGAGTTCATCGATAATATGCCTATTTTTGTTCTTTGTCGTCAGATTATTGAAACTAATGACCATATATTATGAAGAAAACAGCATTTTATCTTGGACTTGCCCTTGTATGTTCCTGCCAGAACAGCGGAGTCATCTATGAGAATGACTCGTACAGCATGTATACAGACAGAATCGTTCAGGGAGAGTATACCGGAGTCGCCGAAACCCCTTGCAGGATTGTCTCGAACCTTGACGGCGAGGAATATGTTTGGGAAAAGAAGAATGATTTCAGCGGATATCCTTCCATTGAAACCCCTTATCTTATAGAAGAGGCCGCATATAATATCGGTCTTGATGAGTCGATCAATGCAGTTGAGCCTGACGGGACACTTCGTACCGGCGTCGAGTGGGGTGGAGTCTGGACCCGCGATGTCAGTTACAGCATCATCCACAGCATGTCTTTCATCCAGACGGAGGCTGCAAAGACCAGCCTTATGTGCAAGGTGAACTCAAAGGGTGAAATCATTCAGGATACAGGCACGGGCGGAGCATGGCCATGCAGCACGGACCGTGAGATATGGGTCGGTGCCGCCTGGGAGATATATAAGGTGACCGGCGATATGGAATGGCTCAAGACGGTCTACCCTATTGCAAAGAAGTCCCTGGAAGTCGATATGAGGACAGTTTTCGAACCTCAGACCAATCTTATGCGTGGAGAATCCTCTTTCATAGACTGGAGGGAGCAGAGTTATCCTACATGGATGGAACCTGCCGACATATATGACACGAAATGCCTCGGCACCAACATGGTCTTCTACATCGCCCTTACGTCAGCCGCTGAAATGGGACGTATTCTCGGCGATATATCTGCTGCAGAAGCATTCGAGGCCCAGGCTTCACTCATAAAGGAAGGTATCAACGAACATCTGTGGATGGATGACTGCGGTTATTATGCGCAGTATCTTGGAGGCCGCACAGATGACCTTCTCTATACCAAGAGCGAGACTCTCGGACAGGCTCTTTCCATCCTTTGGGGTGTTGCGGAAGGCGAGCGTGCCGTAAGACTTTCCGAGAATATGCCGGTCGTGGACTTCGGAGCACCTGTGTTCTGGCCTTGGATTCCTGACCAGCCGCCTTATCACAATCAGGCTGTATGGCCTTGGGTTCAGGCATATTGGATCCATGCAAGTGCGAAGACCGGAAACGAGCAGGGTGTCCTTCATGGTGTGGGTTCGGTTTGGCGCGCAGCAATGATGTACGCAACAAACAAGGAAAACTTTGTCGCCGACACAGGAAACTGGAAGGGAACCCAGATCAACTCAAGCAATATGCTCTGGTGCCTTGCGGGCAATCTGAGCATCACATTCAAACTCCTCATGGGTATGGAGTTCCAGGCTGATGCCATAAGGTTTGCTCCATTTGTTCCTCGTAATCTCAAGGCGGACAGAACCGTTCGGAACTTCCGCTACAGAAATTCCACACTCGACATCACTGTTTCCGGCTACGGAGACAGCATCAGAAAATTCATGCTTGACGGTGTGAAGATGGATGATGCAGTGGTTCCCGGCGATCTTGAAGGTCACCACACCGTCGAGATAGAACTGTCGGACTCATTCCAGAACGACCGCGACGTGAATTATCAGCCGGCATGCTGGACTCCTCTGATGCCTGTCACTACCCTTGATGGAAACACTCTCCGCTGGAACGAGGTGGAAGGTGCCGACCATTATGAGGTATATGTGGCCGGAGAGAACGCTGCTCGGACAGATCAGACGTTCTTCGACCTTGAAGACGGAATGAGCGGTGATGTGCAGGTGGTTGCAGTCGCTTCTGACGGTACTCCTTCCTTCCCGTCTGCACCGGTAAATATAAGCGAAAAGGTCTGCAAGGGCTTCCCTGAGATCATGCTGACAAGAAAGAATGCAAAGGACTTCACTGTAACTGTGGATGTGCCTCAGGCAGGCGAGTGGTATGTTTCATGGAATTATGCAAACGGAACAGGCCCTGTCAATACAGACAATAACTGCGGAATAAGGATGCTCTATGTGGACGGAGTGAAGGCCGGCATCAACATTTTCCCACACAGAGGCACAGACGACTGGAACAACTGGGGCTGGACCATTCCGGAGAAACTCTCCCTGTCGGAAGGTGCTCACACATTCACTTTGAAATATGAGTCGGATGCAGATAATATGGACCTGGAAATCAATGATTTCAAGATAAGGGAGATCTGCCTCATCGCAAAATAGGACCCGTTGCGGGAATTTATGAACATTTGCAGAAATATAGTATCTATGAAAAGAATTCTTTTGATCCTGATGTGCATGTTTGCAGGAGCCGTCGTACTGTCGGCGCAGGATATCATCACAAAGAAGGACGGCTCCGATATCAGGGCCAAGGTCCTCGAAGTCAATGATGCAGATATCAGATATATTCTGTTCGACGAACCGGACGGCCCGGTATATACCCTTCGTAAGTCGGAAATCCTGATGATTTCATATCCTTCCGGCAGAAGGGAAGTGTTCAATACATCGTCGCCTTACGCCTACAGCGGACAAGGACCTTACAGAGAGCCTGTGACAGGTCTTGCCCCGAACATGAAATATAAGGAACTGAAGGATATTTATAATTTCAGGGACTATGATTCACACTATGGCGGAAGATGGAACCCGTCCCTCATGGGAGTATGTTCGTGGATTGTTCCGGGACTCGGTCAGATGATATGCGGTGAGGTAGGAAGAGGTTTTGCATGGTTTGGAGGTTCGGTCGGCTGCTGTGTGCTTATGGGAATAGCATCCGGTCTTTCAATGACTTCCTATCATGAAGATGCCAACGGTGATGTGGTATATTCATCAGGTGCGGAGGCGGCAGGTACAGCCCTCATGCTTGCTTCATCCTTTGGTCTGCTCGCTATCGACATCTGTGCCATTGTGGATGCATGCCGCGTGGCGAAGGTGAAGAACATGTATGACAATGACCTCAGACGTCAGAACTATTCGTTTGAACTCCGTCCGTCTGTGGAATATATCCGCAAACCTGCCGGGGTGCAGCCGACTGCCGGTTTTACTTTGGCAATGAAGTTCTAGATCTTTACGTGAGAATACTTCTGACTATATTAGGACTGATATCCCTGGGATTAGGAATCTTGGGGATATTTTTACCGGTACTCCCCACCACTCCTCTGTTTCTGCTTGCCGCTGCTCTTTTTCTCAAAAGCAACAGGAGGTTGTACCGTTGGCTTCTGGACCATCCGCGTCTGGGACCGTATATCACTAATTTCATGGAACATAAGTCGATTCCTCTCAAGGTGAAGGTCATCTCGGTCTCGATGCTTTGGGCAACTTTGCTCTACTGTGCCGTATTTGTGGCTGAGCATTGGGCTTTCCGGCTCTTTTTCATAACCATAGCAGTGGCTGTGACCATTCATATATTGTCTTATAAGACAATGAGGTAGAACCTTATGTTATTTTCCGTATATTTGCACCTTCTTAAAACGAACAGAAATGGATAATACGAAAATTGTAGGAGAGAAAGTCAAGTCAATCCGTGAGGTCAAGCAGATTTCGGTTGAAGACCTTGTGGAGCGAACAGGACTTGCAAAAGAACAGATCGAGAGGATAGAGAACAATATTGACATACCGTCTCTTGCACCTCTTATCAAGATAGCGCGTGCGCTCGGCGTGCGTCTGGGAACCTTCCTTGACGATCAGGACGAGATGGGTGCGGTGGTGTGCCGCAGGGAAGACCACATGGACAAGACCATAAGTTTTTCCAACAATTCCCTTGATGCGCGCACTCACATGCAGTATCATTCGCTTTCGGCTTCCAAGGCAGACCGTCATATGGAGCCGTTCATCATCGATGTGGAGGCAACCGATGATACATCATATGAACTTTCTTCGCATGAGGGTGAGGAATTCATCTATGTGATGGACGGAGTCATCGAGGTAGCCTATGGCAAGAAGAATCATGTCATAGAGGCAGGGGACAGCATCTACTATGATTCAATCGTTCCTCATCATGTCCACGGTTACAACGGCCAGGCGGCAAAGATCCTTGCCGTAGTGTATACTCCTATCTAGACCGTCAATATGGAATTATCAAACAGAACTCTCGGTGACTGGCTGGAGCATTGGGCCAAGACCACACCGGACAAGGAATATATTGTCTATTCCGACCGCAACCTCCGCTTCACATGGGGCAGGTTCAATGAAAGGGTCGACAATATGGCAAAGGGACTTCTCTCTATCGGAGTCGAGAGGGGAACTCATGTGGGAATATGGGCAGGAAATGTTCCGGACTGGCTTACATTCCTTTACGCATGTGCCAAGATCGGTGCTGTGGCAGTGACTGTAAACACCAATTACAAGCAGTCGGAACTGGAGTTTCTCTGCAAGGACTCTGATATGCATACTCTGTGTATCGTGAACGGAGACCGCGGTAACGACGATTTCGTGAATATGGTCTATACCATGCTTCCGGAACTGCGCACATGCCAGAGAGGTTATCTCAAGAGCGAACGTTTCCCTTGCATGAAGAATGTCATCTACATCGGTCAGGAGAAATATCGCGGAATGTACAATACGGCGGAGATACTTCTTCTGGGAAGCAATATCGATGATGACGATCTGGTCAAGGCCAAGAGTGCGGTAGACTGCCACGATGTGGTCAATATGCAGTATACTTCGGGTACTACGGGATTCCCTAAGGGAGTGATGCTTACCCATTACAACATAGCGAACAACGGATTTCTGACGGGTGAGCATATGAAGTTCACCTCGGAGGACAAACTCTGTGTATGTGTGCCCCTTTTCCATTGCTTCGGAGTGGTTCTTGCCACGATGAACTGTCTTACGCATGGCTGTACCCAGGTCATGGTGGAAAGGTTCGACCCTCTGGTGGTACTTGCATCGGTCCACAAGGAACGTTGTACTTCTCTTTACGGAGTGCCTACCATGTTCATCTCCGAACTTAATCATCCTATGTTCGATATGTTCGACATGTCGAGTCTGCGTGTTGGTATAATGGCCGGTTCTCTCTGCCCGATAGAACTCATGAGGCAGGTGGAGGAGAAGATGTTCATGAAGGTGACGAGCGTATATGGACTTACAGAGGCATCTCCGGGCATGACTCAGACACGTGTCGACGATCCTTTTGAGGTCCGCTGCACTACTGTCGGACGCGATTATGAGTTTACTGAGGTCAAGGTGATAGATCCGGAGACCGGTGAGGAATGTCCTGTCGGTGTGCAGGGTGAGATGTGCAACCGCGGCTACAACACCATGAAGGGATACTATAAGAACCCTCAGGCTACAGCGGAAGTTATTGATGTAAACGGATTCCTGCATTCCGGAGACCTTGGAGTGAAGGATGAGGACGGAAACTACCGTATCACAGGACGTATAAAGGATATGATCATCCGTGGAGGAGAGAACATATATCCACGGGAGATAGAAGAGTTCCTCTACAAGATGGAAGGCATCAAGGATGTTCAGGTGGCGGGTATCCCGTCAAAACGTTACGGCGAGGCTGTGGGCGCATTCATCATCCTCCACGAAGGCGTACAGATGACGGATATGGATGTACGCGAGTTCTGTGATGGCAAGATTGCACGATACAAGATTCCTAAGTATATCTTCTTTGTGAAGGAATTCCCTATGACAGGCAGCGGCAAGATCCAGAAGTTCAAACTCAAGGATCTCGGACTTGAACTTTGCGCCAGGAACGGCATTGAAATCATATAATGCCATTCATGTTTGGCACACCCTTTGCAAATACTCGGGTACGGTTAGTTTAGTTGTTAATAATAGGGTTATGGTTCCGGGGAAGTTGCCGAGATGGTGACTTCCCCGGTTTTTTATTCTGAATATTTGTTGATGAGGCGGACCAGAAGGTTGTTGAGTTGTTCCACCTGATATCCTCCTACAGTAGGGGTGATGTGGTCTTCGCCCACTCCGCTGTCGTCAGTTATGAACACGTATGTGCCGTCTGTCATCATTGCCATCAGGCGGAGAAGGAATTCGGTCTTCTGGTCCACTCCGCTTGCCGCAACAGGAATTATCTTGATTCCCTTCGATGCGTATAGTCTTATCGAACTGTGGATACTGCGGATTATTCTCTGACTGTGATGAGGCGGTGCGTCAAGAATCAGGAATGCGAGCCTTGCATAGTTGTCTTCTTCCCATGAGAGGTTCTGCATCGCTTCTTCAAGAGCGGTGTGGAGTGCCTCAGGGTAGTCTCCGCCGCCTGCAGCATTCTGTTTCTTGATGAAGTTCAGGGTCGTTTCAGGTTCGTCGCTGAAATTCTGGTGTTTCGTGACATATGCGTCCCCTTCGTCCCTGTAGAACAACGCTCCGGTGCGGAAGGTCTTGTCAGACTGGCTTATGCCCACCTTTTCCAGTATATAGATAAGGTCATCTTTCAGAAACTTTATTTCGTCTCCCATCGAGCCGGTGGCGTCTACAATGAATGCTATATCCACGCTCTTGCGGCATTGAACAATGTCCACGCATTTGACTATGTTCTCCTTTCCGGGCTGAACGGGCAGTGCAATTGCGGAACCGTTTACCTTGACCGTGAATTCAACTTGTTCGCAAATTTCGTTTTCCGGGTTTGAATTGTAGCGGTACCACAGTTCTGCGGATCCGTTGTTGTCCGACACCGCCTCCCATACAGGTGAGCCGTTTTCAAGCAGTTCTACCTTGACACCACATACCGGATTGTCATTCACGTCGGTCACAGTCACCGGGAATCTTCCGTCAGTGTACAGGCTCCAGTATTCCAGATGACTGAAATATTCGCCTCTGCCCTGACCGTATATCAGGTCTTTCCAGAAGTCCCAGTTTTCAAGGTCGTTCCATTCTCCCGCTGTGATGATACCGGTGTTGGAGCCGTTTCCGTTGCCGGAATCGCCTTTTTCGGGAGCACCGTCGGACATGTCGAATCCTCCTGAGCATGATGCCGTCATGACTATCGCGCATGCACACGCAATTCTTGAAAAAATGTTCTGTTTCATGGCGTTTGAACGTTTTATGACCAATTCACAAAATTAACGATATTACCTGATAAATCAAAACGACAGTCATTTTTGATATATCTTAAAAATGTCTTACCTTCGCAAATGAGATAGATAAATATAACGGTAACAAACGAATAAAACATAATGATTCGGAGCGAAGCGACTTGGTCCCCTCTCCGAGAGAGGGGTTCGGGGAGAGGTGGCGTGAATGTCTTTCATATGCCTGCAGAGCCTTCGCAAATGAGATAGATAAATATAACGGTAACAAACGAATAAAACATAATGATTCGGAGCGAAGCGACTTGGTCCCCTCTCCGAGAGAGGGGTTCGGGGAGAGGTAACGTGAATGTCTTTCATATGCCTGCAGAGCCTTCGCAAATGAGATAGATAAATATAACGGTAACAAACGAATATAATGATTCGGAGCGAAGCGACTTGGTCCCCTCTCCGAGAGAGGGGTTCGGGGAGAGGTAACGTGAATGTCTTTCATATGCCTGCAGAACCTTCGCAAATGAGATAGATAAATATAACGGTAACAAACGAATAAAACATCAAAAATATGAAAGTACTTGTAATCGGCGGCGGTGGCCGTGAACATGCAATCGTGGATGCGGTAAGCCGTAGCCCTCAGGTAGGAAAGATATATTGTGCTCCTGGTAATGCAGGAATCGCCCAGCAAGCAGAGTGTGTCGCAATCAAGGACACTGACGTTGAGGCTCTTCGTGACTTTGCCCTTGCAAACGGCATCGACCTTACAGTAGTTGGCCCGGAAGTCGCTCTTGCTGCAGGTGTAGTGGATGCATTCAAGGCTGCAGGTCTTCGTATCTTCGGTCCGTCAAAGGCTGCTGCGACCATCGAGGCAAGCAAGGACTTTGCAAAGCAGTTGATGGCAAAATACAATATCCCTACTGCTGCATTCGAGACTTTCGAAGACTATGATGCCGCATTGGAATATGTAAAGAAAGGTTCCTTCCCGGTAGTCCTTAAATATGACGGACTCGCTGCAGGAAAAGGAGTGGTGATACCTGAGACTTTGGAAGAGGCTGAGGAGACCCTGAAAGATATGCTTCTGGACGACAAGTTCGGAAAGGGTAAGGTCGTGGTGGAGGAGTTCCTCACCGGTCCTGAATTCTCTTTCATGTGCTTTGTGGATGGTCTTGACGTATATCCTATGACTCTTTCACAGGACCACAAGCGTGCATACGAAGGCGACAAGGGTCCTAATACCGGTGGTATGGGAGCATATTCTCCGGTTCCTATCATCACGGACGAAGACCTTGAATTCTCGCTCGAGAAGGTGATGAAGCCAACAGCCGCTGCAATGGTTGCCGAGGGCTGCCCGTTCACCGGAGTGCTTTACGGTGGTCTTATGAAGACCCCACAGGGACCGAAGGTGATCGAATTCAACTGCCGTTTCGGAGATCCTGAGACAGAGGTGGTGCTTCCAAGACTCGTCACAGATATCTATGATGTATTCTCTGCAGTTGCAGACCATACTCCGATGCCTGCTCTTGAATGGAAGAAAGAGGTGACAATGGGCTTTGTAATGGCTTCAAAGGGATATCCCGGAAGTTATGAAAAGGGCTATGAAATCACCATTCCGCAGCATCTCACCTGCCATTCTGAAGATAGCAACGCCATCTGTCATCCTGAGGAGACCAGCACCATCTGTCATCCTGAGGAGCGAAGCGACGTGAGGATCTACCACATGGGAACATCATTCAAAGACGGCAAGTTCTACACTTCAGGAGGCCGCGTACTCATGGTTGTCGGATTCGGCGATGACCTTCAGCAGGCTCATGACAAGGCACTCGAAGCAGTGGAGTCGATAGAATGTGACAATCTCTTCTATCGCCGTGACATCGGCTGGAGAGTGCTTTAATTCTCTTCCAGAAGTATTTAAGATAAACAGTCACTTAAGATAAACAGTTATTTGATATAAACAGTCATTCCCGACTTGTTCGGGAATCTAAATACCCAATTATGGTAATATCAGGTAAAGAACTTTCAGCAAGACTCAAGGAGGAGATGGCCGCTCAGGTGGCGACATTTCCTGAAAAATATGGCAGGGTACCTCATCTTGTGGTGATTCTCGTAGGTGAGGATCCCGGCAGTGTATCCTATGTTACCGGCAAGGCTAAGGCCTCTGAAGTGGTGGGAATAAAGAATACCACCATACGCAAGCCGGATACCATATCCGAGGATGAACTTCTCGGACTTATCCGCGAACTCAATGCAGATGATTCTGTGGATGGAATATTGGTGCAACTTCCTCTGCCAAAGCATATAAGCGAGGACAAGGTGATTGCAACCATCGCCAAGGAAAAGGATGTGGACGGTTTCCATCCGCTGAATGTTGCCGCTCTATGGCAGAAACAGGAATGCGTGCTTCCATGCACTCCTAAGGGTATAATCAAGATGCTCAAGGTGGCAGGTGTGGAGATAAAAGGCAAAAGGGCGGTAGTCATCGGACGCAGCAATATTGTCGGTCTTCCTGTCTCAAAACTTCTTCTGGACGAGAACGCTACAGTGACAATCGCCCATAGCAGGACGATGGACCTTCCTTCTGTGACGCGCAACGCGGAAATCCTGGTGGTTGCCATCGGCAGACCTAAATTCGTTACGGCAGACATGGTGTCTGAAGGCGCAGTCGTGATCGATGTGGGAGTGAACCGTGACCCTGAAACCGGAAAACTATGCGGTGATGTCGATTTTGCGGCCATAGAGCCTAAGGCATCTGTAATCACACCGGTTCCAGGAGGCGTAGGCCCTATGACAATATGCTGCCTCATGGAGAATACAATAGAGTGCTTCCTTCGCAAAATGGGTGTCTCTTACTCTGAATAAGGGTCGAACATCACGGTAGATATATATTTTTCAGCCCTGTCGGGGAACAGAACCACAATGTTTCCCGACGGGATTTTTTCTGCCGTGCGCACAGCGGCCAGCATTGCTGCTCCACTGCTCATTCCTGCAAATATGCCTTCCTGCAATATCAGTTGGCGGGCCATTTCAATCGCGTCTTCGCTATCGATAAGTTCCTGTATATCAATCTTGGACGGGTCATATATATCTGGAACAATCGCTTCCTCCATGTTCTTGAGTCCCTGGATGTAGTGTCCCTTGACAGGCTGTGCGCATACCACCTTGATGGAAGGCTTCATTATCTTAAGAAACCTTGACAGTCCCATGATGGTGCCCGATGTTCCCAGTGCGCACACCAGATAGTCGATTTCCCCTCCTGTCTGCTGCCATATTTCCAGTGCTGTGGTCTGGTAATGGGCCAGATAGTTTGCTGCATTCGCAAACTGGTCCGGCATGAAATATTTTTCGGGATTCTCTGCAACCATCCTGCGGGCGAGTCTTATCGCACCGTCCGTTCCTTCCTCTGCCGGCGTGAGGATGACCTTGCCTCCCAGCGAACGTATTATCTTTCGCCTTTCCATCGATACAGCCTCGCTCATGACGATTTCCACCGGGTATCCCTTCGCTATTCCGATGATCGCCAGACCTATGCCTGTGTTGCCTGATGTCGGCTCGATGATGGTCTGTCCGGGCCTGAGGCGGCCTTCCTTCTCGGCATCTGATATCATTTTCACCGCAATGCGGTCCTTGATGCTTCCTGTGGGGTTGAACCCCTCTATCTTTGCATATATATTAACGTCAGGATTCGGATTCAACCGGTTTATCCTGACCATCGGAGTGTTTCCTATAGTCTCCAGAATATTGTTCTTTATGTCCATCTGTCGTCGTTTTAAGGGCGTCTATAACCTTCTTGCGGCTATCAGCCGATGTGCATTCTCATAGTAGTCTTCCTCTGTGGGGATGAGGGAGTTGACTCTTACAAGGTGAGATGCATGTATTATCTTCCCGTTTCCAATATATATGCCTACGTGGGTCACACGTTGAGGTTTTCCGTCTTTTGCAGGTGTACCGAAGAAGACCAGGTCGCCACGCTCGAGGGCATCAAGGGCGACTTCATCTCCGCAATATACCATCTGGGAGGCGTTACGTGGGAGAAGTATGCCGTTCATCAGATAACTCCACCTTACCAGACCGCTGCAGTCCACACCCTTCGGACTCATTCCGCCCCAAAGGTAAGGCACGCCCTTGAGGGTCATCGCGGAGTTTATGATATCCTCCATCTTCTCCTGCGATATGCTTGTGCTGTCACCTTCCCCCTTTGCAATGGATGTGAAGTGCGTATGCATCTTGAGGTCTTCCGCCTTTGCCCATCCTTTCTTTCCGGACGGGAGCATCACCTGTGCCCATTTCCTGCCCTTCATCACTCCGTCTCTCCCGTAGCGTACCTTTCCGCACGTCCTCAATATGTCACCTCCGACAAGGTCACAGACTGTCGCCGCATCAGCAGAAGGTTTTTCATATATATGACCGTATAGTGCTGTGAATATGCATTTCGGGGCATTTCTATAGGCTTCGATATCCTCTTGTGACATCTCCACGATGCCTTTTTCTGTACACCAGGCCCTGTATGGCTGCGGTGAAAGTATCTCTCTCCAATATCCCTTTTCGTCCGTGATCTCCACAACGGTTCCCATAAGTTCCTGTGTCTCCAGTGCCGATTCATAGTCTGGAGCGATTCTCATGTATATGGATGAAAGTTCCACCACTGCGAACCTTCTGTCTTCTGTTCCGGATTCCTGACCGGATGCAGCCATATGGCATGCGAGCAGGGCAAGTATGATTGCAAATTTCTTCATGACGCAAAAATAGAAAATATTCGGTATATTTGTCTGATGTAAAAATGTTCGGTATGAAAAAGATCCTTTATTTGTTTGGCGCGGTCATTCTTCTGACCTGTTGTGCTCAAGAACCTTATGTGATAGTTCAGGTGGCTGATGCCCAGTTGGGATTCACTTCAGCGGTGGAGGCTGGCAGGAACGGAGGAGTATATACCGGAGACCTTTCCTACGAGACCGGTTTCTTGAAGAAGGCAGTGGCTCAGATCAATGAAATCGGTCCGGATGCAGTCGTCTTTACAGGAGATCAGATCCACGTGAGCGGTGACAAGGACCAATGGGATACCTTCGCTCGGGTCATTTCGGAAATAAATCCGGACATACGTGTGTTCCATCTCCCGGGCAATCATGATGTCATCATCAAAGGTTCCCAGGTGGACTGCGCTCCGTTTACGGACAGATACGGCCAGGACCGCTTCCTGCATTGCGAAAAGGGAGTCCGTCTGGTCGGAATCAACACTAATCTCATAAAATACGGCGATCCCCGTGAGGAGGAGCAGTTGGAATGGCTCCGGCAGTCCCTTGTCAAGGAAGATAAATCGGAAGTCTCCCTTGTCTTCGGTCATCACCCCTTCTTCCTTGACGATATTGACGAACCGGACAGTTATTTCCCTATAGACAGTTCCAAGAGGCGTCTTTATTTTGATATGTTCAGTCAGACCGGTCTCGATGTCGTCTACGCCGGCCACAAGCACGATACCTACCACTCGGAATATGCCGGCATTCCGATGAGGACCACTACATCTTCCGCCTATCAGTTAGGCGCATCCAAACCGTCCATAAGGGTGATCACAGTAATCGACGGAACCGTGACCGACAGTTTGCTCGAACTCTGATAACGTTTCTGACAGAATACCAGGAGGCTAGTGCAGACGATTTGCTGTCCATAAAAATGGCCGTTTTTATGGCCGGGGTCTGCAAAAATGAACTGCTGTCCACGAAAAGGGCTGTTTTTATGGATAAGATGTGAAAATGTCGGAACTTCGGCTTAAAGGACTCAATTCTGTGGTGCAAATGGTGCAAAAACCAAAAGAAAAATCGCAAATCTCTGAAATTCAAAGGTCTGTGATTTGATGGGTGCCCGGAGCCGGGCGGGATTTTTAAATCTGAGTGGTTTGAGAGTGAATCTTATGGAATGTTGCGGTGTGGATAAGTGGTTGTAAATCAATGCTATAAACTTGAGTTAAACTTAATTGGATGTACCCTGATTTAATAGAATTTGTCAGATGTGGGGAAAATGAGGGGAAAGATTTTTAAGTTTCTATATTTGCAGAAACGACAAAAAAGAGAAGATATACGACAGTAAAATTCTTGATCAGGAAAGAGGGTAGGAGGACGGTTGAAGAGACAAAGACAAGAGTCTATGTCCGCTTCAAAGATGGGAGAAGGCTTGATGTTACAGTTCAGACCAGACTGACTGTCAATCCTCTTTGGTGGGATGAAAAGAGGGAGGAAATCAAGACTAAAGTCATTTGGCCCGGTGGAGGTGCGTTACGGGGTTGCAGAGCATCTGTGGAGTCTTCGTAATGCGATTGAGACCGAGTATGAAAAGACGGACAGGTCAAAAGTGGATAAGTCCTGACTGGAAACGGTGATCGATCGTCACTATAATCCGGAAAAATATCTAGGTGAAGTCAAGGTTGATCCGCAGGATTTCTCTACATTGTTTAATGAATATACGCTTCGACATAAGGTATCAGACGTCAGGGCAAAGAACAATCAGGTGCAGAAAAGGGCTGTGATGAGATTCGAACTGTTCCGGAGGCTGACAGTCAAAGGGCAGAAGGCATATACATTCAATGTCCGCGATGTCACTCCATCTATCCTCGGTGAATTATGGGAGTTCTTTGCTGATGAACATAAGCATTTCGATACATACCCGAAGATATATGCTGCCGTACCAGAGAAACGCCGGCCCAAGCCAAGAGACGAGAATGCAATCATAGATATGTTTTCCCGTCTGAGAACATTCTTCAACTGGTGCCTTGATTCGGGATATATAACGGTATCTCCATTCAGACAGTTCTCGGTACCGGAACCGGTGTATGGAACTCCAGTCTATATAACGGCAGAGGAACTGCGCCAGATTGCGGATTTTGACTTTTTAAGTCGTCCTGCATTGGCCGTTCAAAGAGATTTATTCGTATTTCAATGTTGTGTTGGTTGTCGTATAGGTGACTTATATCGTATGACCTGGTCGAATGTGGAAGGGGATGTTTTTGATTATATAGCAGGCAAGACGAAGGATGATAATCCCAAGACCA
>SUYY01000002.1 GCA_015060205.1 Bacteroidales bacterium | reverse complement strand
AATGTCTTGCAAACGCATAGTCCCTGCTGTCATGAGCAGGTACTGCCATGATCGCACCGGTACCATATCCTGCGAGGACATACTCGGAAATCCATACAGGGACCTTGTCTCCGGTAAGAGGATTTACGGCATATGAACCGGTGAACACTCCTGTAACCTTTCTTGTCTCGGTCATTCTCTCACGCTCGGTCTTCTTCTTGGCCATGGCAAGATATTCCTCCACTGCCTCCTTCTGCTGCGGAGAAGTAAGTTTCTCCACCCACTCGCTTTCCGGAGCAAGAACCATGAAGGTGACACCGAAGACTGTATCCGCACGTGTCGTGAAGATAGTCATATCATACTCGTCAGCACCGTTGACCACCTTGAATATCATCTCGGCACCCTGACTCTTTCCGATCCAGTTGCGCTGCATGTCCTTCAGCGAATCCGTCCAGTCGAGACCGTCAAGATCTTCAAGCAGACGGGATGCATATGCAGAGACACGGAGTTGCCACTGAGTCATCTTCTTCTGTTCTACAGGGTGACCGCCTCGTACGGAATATCCTTCCTTGACCTCGTCATTCGCGAGAACTGTTCCGAGGGCGGGACACCAGTTTACGGCAGTCTCTCCCTGATATGCGATACGGTACTGCATGAGAACGGATGACTTTTCCTTCTCACTGAATCCGTTCCACTGGTCGGAAGTAAATGCCGGAACATCTCCACAGGCAGCATCCACACTTGCGCTTCCTCCCTTTGCAAAAGCCTCCTCCAGTTCGGATATAGGTCGTGCCTTCTGCTGCACGTTATCATACCAACTGTCGAACATCTTGAGGAAAGCCCACTGTGTCCATTTGTAATATTCAGGATCACATGTGCGGACCTCGCGCGACCAGTCATATGAAAAGCCGATCCTGTCCATCTGCTCGCGGTAGCGTGCAATGTTCTTTTCCGTCGTCACTGCAGGATGCTGACCGGTCTGTATGGCATATTGCTCTGCAGGAAGTCCGAATGCATCATATCCCATAGGATGAAGCACATTGAATCCGCAAAGTCTCTTGTATCTGCTATAGATGTCGCTGGCGATGTAACCGAGCGGATGTCCTACATGAAGACCCGCACCCGAAGGATATGGAAACATGTCCAGCACATAATATTTAGGCTTTGATGAATCGATATCTGCCTTGAAAGTCTGATTGGCAGCCCAATACGACTGCCATTTCTTCTCAATTTCCTTAAAATTGTAATCCATAGGTATATATTTGTTATTTCTTTATTCCGAAACTTGGCTTCCCGCCCTTCTTTTCAAGCCTGAACTCCACAGGAAGTGTAAGCGATGCCCTTACCTTGTTTCCACCTACCTTGCCTGGCTTCCATTTAGGAGATGCCTCCACAACCTTGAGAGCCTCGGCATCCAGTTCTTCGTCAACACCCTTCACGACTTTGGCATTTGTAACCTTTCCGTCCTTCTCGATGATGAACTGAACCATCACAACACCCTGGACGCCATCTCTGACTGCAGCCTGAGGATATTTAAGATACTGATAGACCCATTCCCTCAAGAAATGCCGCGGATCCGAATTACCGAAGAACTGAGGTCTCTGATCGCAATCGAAATATGGAACGGTCTTGTCGTCAGCACCGCCGTCCTGTATGCCTGCCGGCCTGAACGATGGCGCCGTATTAAGATTTGCCAGAGCAAGAGTGAAGTTATATATGTACTCGAGTTCCCTCTCCATCATGTCATAGTCCATGATACCCTGGGAATCCTTGTCCGTATTATGCTGAGGATATCTTCCTGTGGTGAAGAATACGGAAGGTATCTCATTGGAGTAGAACGCCCTGTGATCGGAAGGATATGGCTCTTCCGCAGTAAGTTCCGGAAGAACAGGCTGAAGTTCGCCTGTCTGCATCCTTATCAGGGAGTTCAGGTCTGCATTGGATGCGGTATATGCATAAAAACCGTTATAACCTGTTCCAAGCATATCCAGATTGATCATCGCATCTATCCTGCCGGCATCGGAGAATGACCTGTTCAGGAAATACCATGCCCCTGCATATGTCTGCATGGAAGCACCGAATGCCACAAAAAGCACGGAACGTCTGAACATGATGGAATTAGTCTGTATCATCCTGGCGAGTTCAAGCATCATGGCAAGACCCGAAGCATTACCGTTCGCTCCGTAAAAGACGCGCTCCACAGGCTTTCCGTCTATGGTGGTGATCATGGTTCCGAGATTGTCCAGACGCGCTCCGATGAGAATATAATCATCTCTGAGAGTCTTGTCATATCCACGTATGAAACCCACTACATTCCTTGATGTCAGCGTATCACCATTCTCGGTCTTAAGTCCGAACAATTCCCCTCCATCCGGAGAAATCACGTCCACACCATAAGACTCAAGACACGACTGTACATATTCGGCTGCCGCCTTTTCTCCTTGAGATCCTGCCTTGCGTCCCTCAAGAGAGGCAGCAGACAACTCACCGACATGTCTTCTCAGCGATGCAGATGTCTCGCTGTCATACAGACCTTCATATACTCCGGAATCGCGATACTGACCGAATGAGTCCAGTACCGGTACTATAGCGAGGCATATGACCAATAAAAATCTCTTCATCTTGCTTACTCGTTGAGCAGAATCCAGACATCCTTAGGGCAGAAACTTTCAGCCTTCACGGCCTTGAGCGATTCCTTGGCACTGACTATGTTGTTGCTCGGGCACAAGCCAACAGCAATCATACCGTTGTTGAAACTTATCAGAGACGGCACATAACCGGCTTCCTTGGCCTTGCACAGGAGAGTTTCCGCATTTGCGCGCACTCTGAAGGCTCCGATGATTATATGGTATCTTGCTTCCAGTTTAGTGGCGAAGAGACCTCCCAGTTTCGCAGGATTCAATATTGTCCCGCCATACTGCCTTATGGAATCCAATGCAGCGATCGAGTCCTGAACGATCTGCTGCTCACGCCTGATGGAGTCAAGGCGAGCCTGAAGCATTTCCTGCTCCTGACGAAGTATCTCCACCTTCTTCTTTTCTATGTCCTCACTTGTGGGACGACCGGCAAGAGTGCGGAAAAAGTCACAACCTGTCACCAGAAGAAGCGACATGGATATCAGCAATATAATAGAGCGTCTCATACTATAATCATGTTTGCGTGAAACAACAAAAGCATATTCGTGCAAATTTAAGGAATTAATAATAATTCTTGATATATTTGTGACATATTTTATGCATGTCAAAACCTTCATAGCCGTATTTTTCCTTTGTGCCCTGATATCTCTCGAGGCATCCGCACAGTTCATCTACAGACCGGAGAAGGCGCGACCGCTGTATTCAAGGGACACTGTGAAGATATGCATCATGGGAGACATGATGATGCACGCCTCACAGATAGCCAAGGCACATACACCAGATGGAGGATATGACTTCAGTCCATATTTCATGCATATCGAGGACAGGATCGCTTCTGCTGACATAGCAATAGCGAATCTTGAATTCACTCATGCGGGAGAGCCATACACCGGATATCCGGCATTCTCGGCTCCCGAACAGTTCAGCAGATATCTCGCGCAGTGCGGATTTGATGTATTCCTGTGTGCCAACAACCACATCTTCGACAGAGGGAGCAAAGGTGCGGAAAGGACTCTGGAAACATACAGAAGACTTCACGACGGATATGGAGTCGAATACTGCGGCATAGCGGCAGATGAAGATGACATGAGCAGGAGAAATCCTCTTTTCATCACTGCCAAGGGCATAAGATGTGCACTTATAAACATCACATACGGGACCAACACCGGCGCCGACAGTTTCTGGCCCGACGTGAACTATATGGGAGAGAAAGAAGACATAAAGGCCGCACTGGACAGTGCATCCGAAGCAGACATTGCCATCGTTCTGCCTCATTGGGGAACAGAATATGAACTGAACCATTCTCCAGAGCAGGAACATATGGCCGGATGGCTTGTAGGAAACGGTGCAGACCTGATAGTAGGAGCGCATCCTCACGTCGTGCAGAACTGCGGGACTATAGACAATGTCCAGGTCATATATTCGCTTGGTAACGCCGTATCGAACATGAGCGCGAAGGACACCCAACTGGAACTGATGGCTGTAATCAAGATTGCGAGGCATACGGATGGAGATGTAACCATTCTGCCTGCCGAGTTCGTCTGGCTCTGGTGTTCACGCCCCGGAGGATACTGCGATTCATATACCGTACTTCCTGTAGAGGAATTCATATCGCGCAAGGATGAGTGGAAAGGCATGTGGGACTACGACAAGATGATGACCACATACAGAAGGGTAAAAGCAATAACCGGAATAGAAAACTGATGACATATGGTTAAAGAAACAATCAGACTTGAAGCAATCGATCCTATTGAAATCTATGGAGCAGCGAACAGGAATCTTGAAGCGCTATGCAGTTATTTTCCGAATCTGAAGGTGGCTGCGAGGGGAAATGAAATACATCTGGACGGCAGTCAGGATGAGATAGAGACATTCAAGTCAAAACTCACAATGCTGATAGAACGGCGCAGACACAAGACCGCGGTAACCCCATATGACGTAGAAGACATGTTCGATCCGGATGCTCGTCCTGACAGATACCGTCTGAGCGGCGACGCAGTGATTGTCCATGGAAACGATGGAAAACCGATCAAAGCACGCAACAGGACTCAGGAAGAGATGGTGAAGGCATATTTTGAAAACGACCTCATATTTGCTGTAGGGCCTGCAGGAACCGGCAAGACTTACATAGCGATAGCACTTGCGGTAAGGGCTTTGAAGAACAGGGAGATAAAGAGAATCATCCTGACCCGTCCTGCTGTTGAGGCCGGTGAGAGGCTCGGATTTCTTCCCGGAGACCTGAAGGACAAACTTGACCCATATCTGCAGCCTCTGTATGACGCCCTGGGGGATATGATTCCGGCAAAAAGGCTACAGGAATTCATGGCAGAGGGTACTATTCAGATCGCCCCTCTAGCCTACATGAGAGGTCGTACCCTGGACCGGGCGTGTGTGATTCTTGACGAGGCACAGAACACTAATCTCGGTCAGTTGAAGATGTTCCTGACCCGCATGGGATGTGATGCCAAGTTCATAGTGACAGGTGACGCAAGTCAGATAGACCTGCCGAACAGGAAGGATTCGGGACTTCTCAAAGGGATCGACCTGACCAAAGACATCAAGGGAATAAAGACTATAACCTTCAGGAACGAAGACATTGTAAGACACCCTCTGGTGGCCAAGATCGTGAAGGCATTCGACAAAGGAACGACACAGGAGTAATATAAAAGTGAAGTGACAGTCTGTCACAAGGCGGCATTGGCTCCCGACAAGGGAGGGAACCCACGATAGTGGGGAGGACCGCCGGTGACAGACTGTCACTTCGCTTATTCTATGAAAATCTGATTAGAGAGGTTTTCCGGTCTTTACGACTTCGTTGTACTTGTTGTAGCCGGCCTCCCACTCTGGGCCATCGCTTGAGAAACGATAGTAGATATTCTTGAGATACTCTGCGATATTTACCTTGAGAGTGTCGTCCTTGGTAACGGCATATGCTGTCTCGAATGGTTCAAGAGCGCTCTTGAGAGCCTCTGTGAACTGCTTGTTGAGTTGTACCCACTTTGCATCGTCAAGTTCAGCCGAAGCCTTCTCCTGAAGTTCGATAGCGATATTGTAGAACATGATACCCTTTCCGATATGACCGAATTCATATTCAGGATTGATCCTTGAACAAGCATCATAAGCCTCGACAGCCTTTGCAACATATGAGTCACCGTTTGCAGGATCAGCCTTTCTCAACTCAACATAGACATTACCCTCAACATAGTAGAGTGAAGCATTGTTCGGCTCGTTTGCCTTAGCAAGTCCTATGAGTTCGAAGAGACGGTTAGGGTCCTCATTGTTTGTTAGATAGTAGTTGATAAGACCTATGAGAATGCTCTGACTCTGAGGGAACTTCTGGAAACCAGCCTCGAGTACATCGCGAGAACCGGTCTTGTCTCCGAGGTTAACCTTGGTATCTGCGAGTTTAGCGAACACCTCACCACCTTCATAATAGTAGCCTACAGCGATACAATCCTCGAAATACTTCTGTGCCCTTTCATAGTCCTTGAGCATCCAAGCGGTGAAACCGGCATTGTAGAGAGCAGTTGTATCAACCTTTGAGAGTGGTGCTGTAGATGCAGCAGAAGCAGCCTTTCCAAAGAGGTCGCTTGCTCCAGCGATGTCATCGAGCATATATCTGTTCATTCCATCCTCGTAATACTTCTTGGCTATAAGATCCATACCTGCTGTGATATCCTTGAGTTTTGACTTCTTGAGGTCAACCTCATATGCCTTTGCATATGCTTCAAGTGCACCACCGAGAGCATCCTCAACCACAGGCTTGGTAACATTGATCAGGATGAGTTGGCCTGCCTGATTGAAGAAGAACTCCTTGTCTGCATAAACTTCCTTTACGCAAGGCTCTCCACCGAGTACAGCATTTTCAGTTGAAACCGGTTTGTCATTACCCATGATAAGTTGAAGTTCCTGTTTTGCCGCACCGACCCATGCAGAACCGGCAGGAGCATTATATGCATCCATATATGCCGCAGCAAGTTTCATCCAAGTAGCCACCTTAGCCGCTTTCTTCGCATCTTTGGAAGCAGTAAGAGCGTTGTCAAGAGATTTCTTTGCCGCTTCCGGAGTCTTAACCTGAGCATCAGCCACCTGCACTGCAAGGAGAATTGCCAATGCCATCAAAATTCTTTTCATAATTGATAGGTATTAAGTGTGATTATTATTCGTTATTCTGTTCAGGAGCAGGATTCTCCGACGGATTCTCCACCGGAGCCTCTACTGGTTCTTCCTCTGCCCTGTTTACCGCAGATACAGCGGCGATGGAGTCACCTTCCTTGATATTGATAAGACGTACACCCTGGGTCGCGCGTCCGGCAACTCTGATGTCGGATACAGCCATCCTGATTGTGAGACCTGAACGGTTGATGATCATCAGATCGTTTTCGTCAGTCACATTCTTCATGGCAACGAGACTGCCTGTCTTATCGGTGATATTCAAGGTCTTGACACCCTTTCCACCTCTGTTTGTCTTTCGGTATTCATCAAAATCGGAACGTTTTCCATAGCCGTGTTCGCTGACAACAAGAATTGAATGAGCAGAAGCATCCTCCGCATTAGGATCATAGGTTATCATTCCTATCACTTCATCATCCTCTTCAATATTTATACCACGGACACCGGAAGCAGTTCTACCGAGTGCTCTTGCATCGTTTTCGTCAAAACGGCAGCAGCGTCCGTTTCGTCCTGCAAGAAGAATCTCGCTGTTTCCGTTCGTCATCACAGCGTCGAGGAGTTCGTCTCCCTCACGCACTGTTATCGCGATGACACCGTTCGCACGAGGTCTTGAATATGCCTCAAGGGAAGTCTTCTTGATGATACCCCTCTTGGTACCGAGAACTATATAATTATTGTTCACATATTCCTCATCCTTGAGGTTCCTGACGTTGAGATAGGTCTTGATCTTGTCGTCCGGTTCAATGTTGATCACATTCTGGATAGCACGTCCCTTTGAAGCACGGGATCCTTCAGGTATCTCGTATACCTTGAGCCAGTAGCAGCGTCCGTTCTGGGTAAAGAGGAGCATGGTACTGTGCATGTTGGCAACATAGATATGCTCGATGAAGTCCTCGTCACGGGTAGCACTTCCCTTCATTCCGACACCGCCCCTGTTCTGGGTCTTGTATTCGGTAAGAGATGTCCTCTTGATATATCCGAGGTGAGAAATGGTGATGACAACATCCTCATCTGCATAGAAGTCTTCCGGATTGAATTCCTCAGACGACAGAGCGATCTCTGTCCTTCTTTCATCTCCATATTTCTCCTTCATCTCGAGAGTCTCGGTCTTGATGATATCGAACTGCATGCTCTCGTTCGCGAGCACATCCTCGCAGTATCTGATGAACTTCATGAGATCGTCATACTCATTCTGAAGTTTCTCCCTCTCGAGTCCGGTGAGTTGACGCAGACGCATCTCGACGATTGCAGTAGCCTGTGCCTCAGAGAAATCGAATGACTGCATGAGTTCAGTCTTTGCATCATCAACCGACTTGGAAGCCCTGATGATCCTTATGATTTCGTCGATGACGTCAAGCGCCTTGAGAAGTCCCTCGAGGATATGCGCTCTCTTACGCGCCTTCTCAAGGTCGAATCTTGTTCTTCTCAAGATCACCTCATGACGGTGCCTTACGAAATACTTGATGAGGTCCTTGAGGTTCAATGTCCTAGGACGGCCGTTTACAAGGGCGACATTGTTTACAGAGAAACTCGACTGAAGTGGAGTATACTTGAACAGAGTGTTCAGAACCACATTCGAGTTTGCATCCTTCTTGAGTTTGATGACGATGCGCACACCCTTCATGGTGGTCTCGTCATTGATATAGGATATTCCTTCAATCTTCTTTGACTCAACAAGTTCAGCGATCTTCTCGATCATCTCACGCTTGTTGACCATGTACGGAATTTCGGTCACGACGATGGTCTCACGTCCGGAATCACTCACCTCTATATCGGTCTTGGAGCGGATCACTATACGTCCGCGACCTGTCTCAAAAGCATCCTTGATGCCCTGACGGCCCTGAATGATACCACCTGTAGGGAAGTCAGGTCCCTTGACATGGTGCATCAGTTCCTCCACAGTTATCTCAGGATTGTCGATATAGGCACAGATGGCGTCGCAACACTCGCTCAGGTTATGAGGCGCCATGTTGGTAGCCATACCTACCGCAATTCCTGAAGATCCGTTCAGAAGCAGAAGCGGAACCTTGGTAGGAAGGACCGTAGGCTCCTGGAGGGAGTCGTCAAAGTTATTCTGAAAATCAACTGTATCCTTGTCGAGGTCTGCAAGCACCTCATCCGAAAGTTTCGACAGTTTTGCCTCGGTATAACGCATGGCGGCAACCGGGTCACCGTCCATGGAACCGAAGTTACCCTGACCGAAGACAAGCGGATATCTGAGGCTCCAGTCCTGAGCCATACGCGCCATCGCATCATACACGCTGGAGTCTCCATGCGGATGATACTTACCGAGCACCTCACCGACGATACGGGCAGATTTCTTTGTCTGGCTTGTATGTCTGAGTCCAAGTCCGTCCATACCGAAGAGGACCCTTCTGTGTACCGGCTTGAAACCGTCACGCACATCCGGGAGAGCACGGGAAACAATCACAGACATGGAATAGTCAATATATGCACTCCTCATCTGCTGGTCAATGTTCACCTGCTCGATCCTTCCGGTCTTAACTTCATTTTCAATATTCTCACTCATATCTCTTTCTTATATTACATCTTGGCAAAGTTACGAAAATTTTAGTAATTTTGTGCAATCAAAGAGAGAAATTATATGGAAATAAGGATATCAGACCAACTGAACTCCATCATAAACTACTCCCGTGAAGAAGCGATGCGTACAGGCAGTTACGGAATTGCCCCGGACCACCTTCTTCTGGGCATTCTGCGCCATCGTGAGAACTCTGCCGCAGATGCACTCCTTGGAGTCGGAACGGATTTGGATGAACTGAAGCAATTCATTGACAGTCATATCTTTACAAATGAACATATCCCATATTCCGAACTTGAGAACATAAGTTTTTCAAGAGGTGCCCAGAATGTGCTTAGTTTCACAATTCTCGAGGCGACAAAACTCAGAAGCAAGGAAGCAGGACCTCAGCATCTTCTGCTCGCGATATGCCGTGCAGCAGGCTCTTACGGCAGTTCATATCTCAGGGATACAGGAGTGGATTACGGATATATCTTCCGCTATCTGGACCGCAACTCGATGCTGGACAGAGGCGAGGATGAGCCGGAAGAAACCGAGACCGAAGCGCCTCATATACATATCAGGGCAGCAGAACAGAAGGAGGAGGAAGACAAACAGGGTTCCGCACTCGAAGAGTTCGGATATGACATAACAAAGGCTGCCAAGGAAGGACGTCTGGATCCGCTTGTCGGACGCGAAGACGAAATCCAGAGGGTGATTCAGATATTGGGACGCAGACGCAAGAACAACCCTATGCTCGTGGGCGACCCCGGAGTAGGAAAATCTGCAATAGTGGAAGGAATAGCGATAAAGATTGCAAATGACGATATACCACCGGTACTGGCCGGCAAAAGACTGATATCGCTCGACCTCGGTTCCATTGTCGCCGGAACGAAATACCGTGGAGATTTCGAGAAAAGGCTCAAGAACATCATCAAGGAGGTGGCGGACAATCCTGACGTCATACTTTTTATCGACGAGTTCCACACCATAGTGGGAGCAGGAGGGGCCTCCGGCAGTCTTGATGCGGCCAACCTTCTCAAACCTGCACTTGCGAGAGGCGATATCCAATGCATAGGAGCGACGACACTTGACGAATTCCGAAAAATCGTTGAAAAGGACGGAGCACTCGACAGACGGTTTCAGAAGATAATTGTAGAACATACCGACATACCTCATACGATATCCATACTGTCGCGTCTGAAGACAAATTATGAAAAACATCATAACGTAGTCTACACGGACGAGGCGATAGAGGCATGTGTGAGGATGTCTGAGAGATATATCACAGACAGATGCCTCCCTGACAAGGCCATAGACGCAATGGACGAATCCGGATCCATGGTCAGGCTCAAGGACCCGAAGAAGACAGGAAGAGTGAGCGCAGACGATGTTGCATGCGTGATTTCGAAGATGACAGGCATCCCGTCGGGAAGGGTGGCGGAAAGCGAAGGAGGAAAACTTCTCAAGATGAAGAACAAACTCCAGAACAGGATAATAGGTCAGGATGATGCCATCGACAAGGTTGTTCGTGCCATCAGACGGAACAGGGCCGGGATCAAGGATCCTGGCAAGCCGATCGGCTCGTTCATATTCTTCGGACCGACAGGAGTGGGAAAGACCCAACTTGCAAAGCACCTTGCAGAGTATCTGTTTGATTCAGAAGACAATATGATCAGGCTCGACATGAGCGAATATATGGAGAAATTCAATGTCTCAAGGCTTATCGGAGCGCCTCCCGGTTATGTAGGGTTTGAAGAGGGAGGACAACTGAGCGAGAGGGTTAGACGCAAGCCATATTGCGTGGTTCTGCTTGACGAGATAGAGAAGGCTCATCCCGACGTATTCAATCTGCTTCTTCAGGTACTGGACGAGGGACGACTTACGGACAGTAACGGAAGGACCGTAAGTTTCAGGAACACGATAGTCATAATGACATCCAATGTCGGCAGCAGGGAACTTGACGAATACGGAAGCGGAGTGGGATTCAGCACCACAGGCAGGGACGTAAGCGGCAACCGCAAGAATGTACTCGAGAAGGCTGTCAGAAAGGCATTCCCACCTGAGTTCATCAATCGCGTGGACGAACAGGTATTCTTCAATTCACTCACCAGAAACGACATCGAGAAGATCATTGACATCGAACTCAAAGGTCTCAAGGCAAGAGTGACAGAGGCCGGCTTCGGACTCAACATAACTCCTGCTGCAAAGAAGTTCGTCGCAGATGCCGGATTCGATCCGAAGTTCGGAGCAAGGCCATTGAAAAGGGCGGTTCAGAAATATATTGAAGATCCGGTTTCCGAAGAAATAATTGCAGACAGGATGCAGGGAAGCAGACACAACGGAAGCATGATAAGAGTCGGTCTCAGCAAGGAGAACATCACTGTGGAATGGGTTGACTAGGCAAGTGTCACATCCATCAGTTCAAGATCCATTTCGTTGGCCATATCTACGAAAGTTCTGAATGAATCCTCTGATGAAAACATGGAACTGAGGCTGAAGAGTGAGATTTCGGTATTCATGACTGTATGTTTTAAATGTTTGTTTCTCATTTTGTTGATGCAAAATTAAAGACGCATTGTGCCAATATGAGGCACAAACAAAAAAATATCTGAAAAAAATGACAAAACTTATAATTTTTGACCTCGACGGGACCCTGATAGATACCCGGGAAGACATCGCAAACGCATGCAATCATGCGCTCACCGAGTGCGGGTTCTCCACTCACGCCCTTGACGAGTACAACATGCTTGTCGGAAGAGGTATCGACAATCTTTTCAGAGGTGCATTGCCTGAGGGTCATCGGAGCGAGGAGATGGTAGCCCGAATGAGGAGCATATTCGTACCGTTCTACAACGAGCACAAATGTGACTTCACAAGACCATATGACGGCATAATGGAGGCTTTGGAAGAACTTTCCGGCAAAGGTCTCCGTTTTGCAGTGGCATCCAACAAATATCAGGAAGGCACAGAACAACTGGTGGAAAAGTTCTTCGGAAAATTCGATTTCGTGAGGATTCTTGGTCAGAGAGATGGAAAACCGATAAAGCCGGACCCTATGATAGTAACCGAGGCAATGGAAGGTGTTCCCGGAATCACACTTGATGAAGTCGTTTATATAGGTGACTCCGACGTGGACATGCAGACCGGCATTGGAGCAGGAGTGAGAACGATCGGCGTGACCTGGGGATTCAGGACAAGGCAGGAACTTGAAGCATACAGCCCGCATGCCCTGATCGACCATCCAAGAGATATTGTGATCAACTTATAACATATGGACAACAATTTAAGATATACCGACAGACTTGCAAAATATGTCCTGATCGCAGCAGGAATCTGCCTGCTGGGGATATTGTGCTGGATATTCAGAAGCATAATCGGATACATCCTTATAGCGGTAGTAGTATCGCTGATAACAAAACCGGTGATGAATCTGATGAAGAAACCGGTATTCCGAGGAAAGAGTATACCGAACTGGCTTGCCTCCGCTCTTTCACTCCTGATCGTCATGAGCATCATTCTCGTGCTGATATTCCTGATCATTCCATTGGTGAGCAATATCGTGAAGGATGTGTCGATGGCAAACATCGAACAGGCGGCAAAAAGCATCGCTGCGCCTCTTTCCGACCTGAACACCTTTCTCAGGGAAAGTTTTCCGGAACTTGGAAGCGATTTCAGGCTGGAAGTAGCGATAGGTCAGCAGATGCAGAAACTCTTCAACGTGTCTGCATTCTCGTCTTTGATAGGCTCTGCCGCTTCTGCGATCACCGGTCTGGCAATAGGTCTGTTCTCGGTCGTCTTCATCGGGTTCTTCTTCATCAAGGATGACGGACTGTTCACCAAGATAGTATGCGCCCTTGTCCCTGACAGATACGAGCAGACCGCGGAAAAGGCGATCGATGACATAGAGCACCTGCTTTCCAGATATTTCATCGGAGTTTCCATTGAAGTGTTCGGCGTCACTCTCATCAACTTCATCGGACTCTGGTTCATAGCACGTCTGGGCATAAATGCCGCTATCGGAATAGCATTCATGACAGGAATATTCAATATCATTCCTTATGTAGGTCCTCTGCTCGGCGGAGCACTCGGCACTGTCCTGGGTCTGACAATAAAATACAGCAGCGCAACACCAATCGGTCTCGACATCAGTTTCATCGCATTCACCGCAGTACTGATCGCGATCTTCTGCTTCACCCAACTGATAGACAACTTCCTGTATCAGCCGCTGATATACTCGACGAGCATAAAGTCGAAGCCACTGGAGATATTCATCGTACTGCTTATCGTAGGTAATCTTGGAGGACCTTTGGCAATGATTGTTGCTATCCCTATATACACCGTATTCAGAGTCATAGCATTCCGGTTCTTCGGACATAAGAAGGCCATAAAGAGGCTTATACCATCAGAAAGACTAATATCAGAAAACTGAAAGATATGAAAAAGATCATCGTTATTGCATCAGCATTGCTCGCTGCCGCATTCAACTGCATGGCAGAAGAGCCGATTCTCTCACCCGACGGAACATACATGTTCGAAAAAAGGGACACATGCGACCTTTTCATGGACGTATATAATCCGGCAAAGGGTAGCGAGACCATGATAATGGGAAAGGAGAAGCCTACGATAATATTCATGTTCGGAGGTGGATTCATCCGAGGCGAACGTGACAATCCGGACTACCTCCCATGGTTCAAGTCAATGACGGATGACGGCTACAGAATCATTTCGATCGACTATCGTCTCGGCCTGAAGGGAAGCACAAAAGTGGGAGTGGCACAGGTGAATGTTCTGGACAAAGCCATCCACATGGGCGTGGAAGACCTTTTCAGTGCAACAAGTTTCATCGCCGAGAACGCTGAACAACTGGGAGTTGACCCTTCCAACATCGTGATTTCAGGTTCATCCGCCGGAGCAATAATAGCCATGCAGGCAGAATATGAAATATGTAACCGGACCCAATGGACCTCCATCCTTCCCGAAGGTTTCAGATATGCAGGAGTGATGTCATTTGCAGGCGCTATTCTTTCACGGGAGGGCAAGGTCGACTTCAAGGTGCATTCCCCTGCGCCGACACTGATGCTGCACGGCACTGCAGACGCAGTGGTTCCATATAAGCAGATCGCCGTTTTCAACCTCGGCTTCTTCGGCGGCGGAAAACTTGTGGAAAGATTCCAGAAATACGACTGCAACTACAACATTTACCATTTCCTGGATTACGGACATGAAATCGCGATGGCGATGCAGACCACCACTGACATCCAGAAACGTTTTCTTGAAACAAATGTGATGCAGGGCAAGAAGAGAATCGTGGAAGCATGGGTAAGCGACCCTGATGTCTATAAGGGCAATGCACCACGATCCAGAAAAGACCTTTACGGAAAATAAGATAAAGGCTCGCAGCGATTTTGTTGCGAGCCTTGATTTTATATATATCTGGCTGTGTAGGAGGACGGGCATGAGCGCAGTTGTTCCGGAGTACCGGCAAAGACAAGTTTGCCACCCTCATCTCCTGCTTCCGGTCCCAGGTCGATTATCCAGTCTGCAGACCTGATCACATCAGGATTATGTTCCACGACCACAATCGAATGGCCCTTTGCAAGAAGCGCATCGAACGACCTTAGAAGTTTCTCCACATCATAGAAATGCAGACCGGTGGTAGGTTCGTCGAATATGAACATTATGCGCTGCCTTGAAGACTTCGCGGAACCCTCGTTCATGGAAAGGAAATATGCAAGTTTTATACGCTGGCTCTCACCCCCGGAAAGCGTGCTGCTGCTTTGACCGAGTTTTATATAAGAGAGTCCGACATCAACCAGAGGCTGGAGTCTCTCCGCGATGCGCAGGGCAACCGGATCGTCCTGGGAGCCGAAGAATCCGATAGCCTCCTCCACACTTAGATTCAGAATATCATCGATATTCTTATCCTTGTACCTTACCTCAAGGATATCCGGCTTGAACCTTCTTCCTCCACAGGCCTCGCAGACCATGGTCACATCCGCCATGAACTGCATCCCGATCTTGACGAAACCTTCACCCTGACACTCCGGGCACCTTCCTCCATCCATATTGAACGAGAAATGGGACGGAGTATATCCGTTAAGTCTTGCATACTGCTGGTCAGAGAGGAGTTTTCTTATATCATCATATATCTTGAGGTATGTCACGGCATTGGAACGAGAACTTTTTCCTATGGGATTCTGGTCGACATACTCCACCTGACTGATCCGGTCAAGATTGCCGGAAAGCCCCCTGAAAGTGCCGGGAGCAGTTCCTGCCTGATTGATATGACGGTAAAGTGCAGGATAAAGTATATCACCCACAAGTGAAGACTTGCCGCTTCCGCTGACTCCCGTCACCACTGTAAGAACTCCAAGCGGGAATGTCACATCAATATCCTTCAGATTGTGCTCCATGGCACCTTCCACCTTGATGGAATAATCCCAACTTCTCTTCTTCCTGACAAAACGCTTTCTGCCTCCTTCCAGATACTGAAGGGTCAATGACCTCTCCATTTCGGATTCGTCCGCGTAATCACCAAGAACGCCCTTGTAGACTATCTCTCCGCCATTGATTCCGGCCTTAGGTCCGATATCTATCAGAAGATCTGCCGCACGCATTATCTCCTCATCATGTTCCACCACGACCACAGTGTTTCCTATATCACGAAGGCGCTTAAGAACATCTATAAGTCTCTCGGTATCACGAGGATGAAGTCCGATACTCGGTTCGTCCAGAATATACAGGGAACCTACCAGAGAACTGCCCAGAGCAGTCACAAGATTGATTCTCTGGCTTTCTCCGCCCGACAAGGTATTTGAAGTACGGTTGAGAGTGAGATAACCCAGACCGACATCCTGAATATACCTCAGGCGAGAGACAATCTCATCCAAAGCCTTGGAGGCTATCTTCCGGTCATTGTCATCCAACTGGATATTGTTCAGAAAATCAAGGAGTTCTGTCACATTCATCGAAAGCAGTTCGTGAATATTCTTTCCTCCGACCTTCACATACAGGGCATCCTTGCGCAATCTGCTTCCGCCACACTCCTGACAGACGGTCTTGCCTGAATATCTGCTGAGCATGTACTTGTACTGGATCTTATAGCGGTTCGCTTCCACCCACCTGAAAAATTCATTCAGGCCTACTATGCTGTCCTCTTCAGTCTCTCCGGCACGTCCCTTCCACAGGATATCCTTGACTTCCTGAGTCAGATTGCAATAAGGTTCAAATATAGGGATGCCATATCGAGCGGAATTCTTCACCACCTGATCCTTGAACCATCCCATCTTGTCTCCCCTCCAGCATGCTATGGCTCCATCATATATGGTCTTGCTCTTGTCCGGAACCACAAGATCTTCGCTTATACCCACAATCTTCCCAAGTCCTCCACAGACAGGACACGCACCAAGAGGGCTGTTGAAACTGAAAAGATATTCATCAGGAGGAGTGAAAGTCATTCCATCCGCCTCAAAACGGTTCACGAATTTCTCCATATGCAGTCCGGATGGCGTATCCAGGCAGATAAAGACGGTCCCGTCACCCATATTGAAGGCAGTATCGACAGATGCAAGAAGCCTTGTCTTCTGATCTTCATCCTCTTGTTCAGGATTGCGTACACGGTCGACAAGAAGATACAGTTCCTCAGGATATTCCCCTGTCCGGCCATTCCTCATGACCTCCTCGATTCTCACCGGAGCGTCCGTGAACAGACGGGTATATCCCTC
Source organism: Bacteroidales bacterium (assembly GCA_015060205.1). Lineage (GTDB taxonomy): Bacteria > Bacteroidota > Bacteroidia > Bacteroidales > UBA932 > Cryptobacteroides. Next base: position 71,511 of record SUYY01000002.1, on the reverse strand, counting down.
TTCCTTCAATCTGAGCATAAGTTCCACCTTGTCCTCCCTTCCCTTCCAGTTCAGGTCGGCAAGGATATACAGGGTGGAATCTGCATTACCATATATATATTTCATCACATCCTGAACCGTATGACATTTCACCTCCGTTCCTGAAAGCGGAGAGTAAGTGCGTCCGATACGGGCGAACAGGATGCGGAGATAGTCATATATCTCCGTGCTTGTAGCAATGGTGGAACGTGGATTCCGGGTATTGACCTTCTGTTCAATCGCTATCGCAGGAGGTATTCCCTCGATAAGTTCCACGTCAGGCTTGGACATCCTGCCGAGGAACTGGCGGGCATAAGAAGAAAGACTTTCGGCGAATCGCCGCTGCCCTTCCGCAAAAAGGGTATCAAAGGCCAGGGAAGATTTTCCCGAGCCTGAGATACCCGTAATCACTATGAATTTTCCACGAGGAATTTCTACGGTGACATCCTTGAGGTTGTTCACCCTTGCCTTGCGGACTATGATGTTTCCTTCTTCTGCCATCAATTTTTTAGAGTCTTGCCTTCAATGCCTCAGCCTGAGCCTCATAGCCTGGCTTTCCAAGAAGAGCGAACATATTCTTCTTATACGCCTCCACACCCGGCTGGTCGAAAGGATTCACGCCAAGCATGTATCCGCTGATACCGCAAGCCTTCTCGAAGAAATAGAAGAGAGCACCGAGATTATACTCGTTGATTGATTCTATGCTGAGAGAAATCTGAGGCACACCGCCGTCGATATGAGCGAGTTTCGTACCAAGTTCAGCCATGGCGTTGCACTCCTCGACATGTTTTCCTGAAAGGAAGTTCAGACCGTCAAGGTTCTGAGGGTCGTTCTCGATAAGCATTGAGCGGTTGCTCTTCTCTACAGAAACCACAGTCTCCATAAGGGTACGCTCGCCATCCTGGATATACTGACCCATAGAATGGAGGTCTGTCGTGAAGTTTACTGAAGCAGGGAATATTCCAAGTCCGTCCTTACCCTCGGACTCACCGTAAAGTTGCTTCCACCACTCTCCGAGATATGTGAGTTTAGGATTATAGGCAACCAGGATCTCTATCTTCTTACCCTGAGCATAGAGGGCGTTACGCATTGCAGCATACTGGATTGCAGGATTGCACTCGCACTTCTTTGCGCAAGCCTCTTCCATCTCAAGAGCACCCTTGAGCATTGCATTCATATCGAAACCTGCAAGGACAATAGGAAGTATTCCTACCGGTGTGAGCACTGAGAAACGGCCACCGACATTGTCCTCGATGACGAATGTCCTGTAACCCTCCTGGGTAGCAAGTCCCTTGAGAGCACCGCGGGCCTTGTCTGTTACAGCGACTATACGCTCTGCTGCCTCAGCCTTGCCATATGTATCTTCAAGATATTTCTTAATGAGACGGAAAGCCACTGCAGGCTCTGTAGTGGTACCCGACTTTGAAATCACGACGCATGCCGCATTCCTTTCCTGCACAAGGTCCATGAGTTCGCACATGTACTCTTCCGAAAGGTTCTGACCCGCAAATACGATCTCAGGAGCATCACCCTTGCACTTGAGTTGCTTTGCAAACTGATGAGAAAGTGCCTCAAGAGCGCATTTTGCGCCAAGATAGGAACCACCGATACCGATAACCACAACAAGGTCCACGTTCTTTGCCTTCCATGAATCCCTTACAGCCTCACACTCAGCAACGAGAGAACTGTTCAGAGTCTCTGACGGAAGATGTTTCCATCCGAGGAAATCGTTACCTTTACCTGTCTCGTTTTCAAGAACTTCAAGGGCCTCGAAAGCCTTTTCAACATTTGCCTTGTAATCAGCGTCATTTACAAAGGAGGCACATCCTCCAAGATTGACTTTTATCATAACTTAAAGTAATTAAATATTCATAATGTGGCGCATGTCATCCGCCTGCGCTTTACTCACATGAGCAACCTTGCAAAGTTAAGGATTTTTAAGAAAAAAGGCACAATAAATTTGTTCATGAAAGGATTTTCAGTAAGTTTGCATAGTTAAAAACCAAATTATCATGCGTAACAGGATTCTTATTTTTTCGGCTTTGTTAGCCTTGATGACAATCAACACATTCGATGCTGATGCAAGAAGATATAAGGGCACGGCAATCGTGGCCCACAGAGGTTTCTGGAACTGTGAAGAGGCAGGATATGCAAAAAATTCCATTGCCGCTCTGAAATGCGCTCAGGAAGCCGGATTCTGGGGAAGCGAGTTTGATGTGAACATGACTTCGGACGGAGTTCTTCTGGTGTTCCACGACGGCAAGGTGGAAGGTAAAAGGATTGAGAAGCATCCGCATGAGACCTTCAAATACTACAGGCTGAAGAACGGAGAACCGATTCCAACCATCGACCAGTACCTCGAACAGGCCAAGAAGCATCCTGAGACAATGCTGGTATACGAACTGAAGAAGCATTCCTGCGATGAAGTAGAGGACAGATTCGTAGACCTTTCCATCGAGAAACTTCGGGAACATGGTCTGCTCGACCCATCAAAGGTGATGTTCATTTCCTTCAGTTACCACATGTGCAAGAGGATTTCTGAGAAACTTCCGGACTTCACCGTACAGTATCTCGAGGGTGACAAGTCTCCGGAAAAACTTTCAAAAGAAGGAATCAACGGTCTTGACTACCACTTCAACGTCCTGAAGATCAACAAGAAATGGTCTGCCAAGGCAAGACGCATGAACATGAGCGTCAACACATGGACCGTCAACAAGGAATCTGACATGAAGGCTATGTTCAAACAGAAAGTGGACATGCTCACGACAGACCATCCTCTTGAAGCAAGGGCCCTGATGCAGCAGTTGAAGATCAAAGAGATCAAATGACACAAAGGTGCGTTCCTCTAACGCACCTTTATTATTTCATCAAGCGAGGTCGTATATAGACCGGAACAGTATTCGCTGCGGATTCCGTCGGCATAATGTCCCGGGCGTTGAGTTGCAAGACGCAGGAGTGAAGCCTTTCCGCCAAGTCTGTCGATCACTTCGGATATACGGTCATTCTTCTGACGCCGTTCTTCGTCAAAATCAAAGATCGCCCCCTGAACTGAATCTGCGGGAATGATATTGCCGACTATGACACCGGCCTTCTTATATTGATATTCAGGTCTGTATATCAGTCTCATGGCCTTGAGAGCCGTCCCGATAATTTCCTGCGCGCTGCTTGCCGCCACCTGAAGACGGATTGTCACTGATGGGCAATATTGGGGGAGGTCATCCCTGAAGCGGTTTGTATAAAGGAATGTGGTCACGTCATAGGCTGCAGATTCTTCCTCCCTCAGTTTTCTGGCACACATGGCCGCAAAGTCAGACACCCTCAATTCCAGTTCATCCTTGTCCGAAATCATATCGGCAAAGGACCTGGATGTACATATGGATTTCCTGCGCTCCTGATTTTCCTCGTCAATGCATGCGAGACCATTGAGTTCGTTCCATGTGCGAAGTCCGTTCATGCCCATCATATCCTTTACCCACTGCGCAGGACGCCGGACAAAATCCAGTGCTGTCCTGATGCCCCATCCTTGCATCTTCGGAGCAAGTCTTCTGCCTACGCCCCACACATCCTCTATCGGAGTGAGTTGCAGAGCCTTGATCCGCTTTTCAGCGGTATCCATCATACAGAATCCCTTGTAACCTTTATATTTCTTTGCAAAATGACTTGCGATCTTGGCAAGAGTCTTGGTCGGAGCCACCCCTATGCTCACCGGAATACCTACCCATTGCCTTACCTTCGCTATAAGATTCCTGCATATATCAGGAACCTTATCCACGTCGATTCCCTCCAGATGAAGATATGCCTCATCTATCGAATATATCTCTATCTTGGGCACTGCATCTGCAAGAATCGACATCACCCGGTTTGAAAGATCGCCATAGAGAGCATAATTCGAAGAAAATACAGTCAGCACGCCTTCATCCACCATATGGCGTATCTTGAAGAACGGGGCGCACATGGGAATGCCCATCGCCTTGCTCTCGTTGCTGCGTGAGACGACGCATCCGTCATTATTGGAAAGAACCACGACTGCCTTTCCCTCCAGGTCCGGACGGAAAACCCTTTCGCACGAAACGAAAAAATTATTGCAGTCGACAAGTGCTATCATACCTTCTTTATGATATATGTCACCACTCCCCACATCTTGAAATCCATCCCTTCAGTGATCTCGATCTGAGGATATCTGGGATTGGCCGGTTTCAACACCAGACGGCCACTCCGCATGCTAAGGTACTTCAAAGTGAACTCTCCGTCAACAAAACATACGGCCATGTCACCATCCTTCGGTTCCAGGGCCTTGTCAATCACCAGAATATCCCCCTCATCCACTCCTGCATCAATCATGGAATCGCCCACGACTCTTCCATAAAAAGTAGAAGCAGGATGCTTCACCAGTTCCTTGTTCAGGTCTATCGCCTGAGTCATATAATCTGTAGCGGGAGACGGAAATCCGGCATGAATTCCGTCCTGTGCCATTTCCGGCAGTCTGTTATTTTCTTCCATATGGATGCAAATTTATAAAATTCGGTAAAATTACTATACCTTTGCGGACATGGTTTTACGTGAGGACATATGCAGATATCTGACCGGAAAGGGTGTGGAATATATGACAGACTCGACCGGAGGACTTGACATCATACGTATCGGTGATACCCAGGCGGTTTTTCCGATAGAGATATCAGCGGCAAGCATGGACGAAGCCTCAAGGCAGGCCGATGCGCTCAGGAACGCGGTGGAATGCCATATTGAAGCAACCGGCTCCTATCCATTGATAATCACGGAAGACCGCTGGCGTTCAAGGCCGGAGATGATGCAGTCCCGTCTGCTGGCGCATCTGAACATATTCACGCAGATATATGCCCGTAATTGTGAAATCCGAAAGATAGACAAACATATGGCGGCCTCATTCCTTGAGTCATGTCACAGTTATGCCGACGCATCCTGCAGATACAGATACGGGCTTTTCCTCAAGAGGCATACGGGTCACAATGCCGGCTCCTGCCCCCTTGAGCCAGGTTGTCTGGTGGCGGTTGCGACTTTTTCCAACGCACGCAAATGGACAAAGGGTGACAAGGTGATAAGGTCATATGAATGGACAAGGTATGCCTCGCTTCCTGACGTACGCCTCAGCGGCGGTATGGGCAAACTGCTGAAAGCCTTCATTCAGGAGGTCAGACCAGATGACATCATGACCTATGCCGATCTGGAATGGTCGCAGGGGAAGGTGTATAAGCGGCTGGGGTTTGTCCTTGAGGGATTCAAGGAGCCAGTGACCTTTGTCATTGACAAGGACAGGTGGACAAGACTCCCGATCAGGTCGGGTATGGCGGGGAAGACCGGAGACGTCATTACCGGCTTGACCGAAGACGTCATTGCCGGCTTGAGCGAAGACGTCATTGCCGGCTTGAGCGAAGACGTCATTGCCGGCTTGACCGAAGACGTCATTGCCGGCTTGACCGGCAATCTCCTGTTCCAGAACCTCGGAAGCAACAAATACCGTCTTAAACTGACAGATTATCAGTAGAAATTTGTATCTTCGCGGGCAAATCTGAATTTAATATAAATACATACAGACAATGGAAGCAATTGTAAAGACCGACTTCAACTTTCCGGGCCAGACTGCACATTACGTAGGAAAGGTCCGTGATGTGTACAGCATCAATGACGAGTATCTTGTAATGGTGGTGTCAGACCGCATTTCCGCTTTTGACGTGGTTCTGCCTAAGGGCATTCCTTTCAAGGGACAGGTACTCAATCAGATCGCCGCAAAATTCCTTGACGCAACGGCAGACATTCTCCCTAACTGGAAGATCGCCGTTCCCGACCCGATGGTGACAGTAGGTCACAAATGTGAGCCTTTCAAGGTGGAAATGGTCATCCGCGGCTACCTTTCCGGTCACGCATGGAGAGAATACAAGGCAGGAAAGCGCACAATCTGCGGAGTTGAGATGCCTGAAGGCATGGTGGAGAACCAGAAGTTCCCGGAGCCTATCATCACTCCTACAACGAAGGCTGCAGAAGGTCATGACGAGGATATTTCAAAAGAGGAAATAATTGCACAAGGCATCGTAAGCAAGGAAGACTACGAACAACTCGAAGCATACACAAGAGCGATATTCCAGAGAGGTACTGAGATTGCCGCAAAGATGGGCCTTATCCTTGTCGACACCAAATATGAATTCGGAAAGAAGGACGGCAAGATATATCTGATGGACGAGATCCACACGCCGGACTCATCACGTTATTTCTATGCTGAAGGCTATGCAGAGCGCCTCGTAGCAGGTGAAAAGCAGAAGCAACTCTCAAAGGAATTCGTTCGCGAGTGGCTCATGGCCAACGGCTTCCAGGGTCAGGAAGGACAGGAAGTACCTGAAATGACCGAAGACATAGTAAACGGCATCACAGAGCGATATATCGAACTCTATGAGAACATCATAGGTGAGAAGTTCGAGAAGGCCGAGGGTTCTGACATCGCTGCCAGAATCGAGAACAATGTCACAGAGTGCCTCAAAAACCTTTAAGCATAGCGAGCACCTTGTCCCCGAGTTCTGACTTCACTCTTATGTGTTCACGTACAGACATGACAAAAGGATTGGACTCGAATTCGGTCATCGAACTCAATGAGAAATCCTTGCGGGCATCTTCATAGACAAGGTTATCAAGACCTATGACAGACGATTTCCATCTGCCGATAAGTTCACATAATTTATCGGCAGATATTTTTTTTAGATCCACATCATAGTACTGTTCCATGATCCCATATGCCCATTTCCATTCATATTCATAATAATTTGAATGGATGGCGGCAAAACGCTCATTGATCTCTTCAACATCCGTCAATCTGCCGCTGCAGATGTCATCTACAAGACCGCTCACCGCTTCCTTCGGAGCGATCATGCCGGCGATATCCACCCACTCACCTTCACCATATGCGGCATCAGAGACCAGAGCCTCATGCAAAGATGCAATATCCTCGAACTTCGACTGCATTATTCTGGTTATCAGAGAATTGCCAAGAAATTTATCTATTGCCATACCATAATAATCAAGACCTTTCAGCAATGAACTTCTCTTGATCATTCCGCTCTGATAGACATAGGATTCAGAACCCACACCAGAAACATCCCTGAGACTCTTGAGAATCGAGACTCCGTTAAGCATCTTCTGAATCACATACGGACTCAGCAGGTTGAAATTTATCTGGTCGAGACGGTCTTCCTTGCTTCTCCTGTCGCGTTGAGGCCATTTCTTTGCGTCACGGATGGTTCCCACACTCTTGAGATTTGCTCCAGGCATGATATAAGTCGTATTCTGCTGCTCGATCAGATATGAGAAAGGAAGGTCAGAAGTGTCCTGATGACTCACATGGCGTCCCATCACAAGAGAGAACGCACCGACCTTTGCCGGCCATAATATATATGAGTCGGAGGCTGTCTTCGCTCCCCTTTCAAGCATACCCTGATGAATAGGTCCAAGTTTGTACATATGATTGCTCTGATTCGATCCCGAACCGGCATTCATGAACGAGAACATTCCCGCTATAAGAAGTGTGGACTTATGATGTGTGACCGTGAAGGGACCTGCAAATATCGCACACGCCTCACCGTTTTCGCCCTGGCAGTTGCCGAAGAAAAGTGAATCGGAGGCGGAATAGTTATGTCCGAGCATGCATGCCTGACCGATGAAACAGCGGGAAAACGTAACTCCATCCTCGACAGATGAACCGCTGCATATTATGAAGTCATCTCCGATCACATTCACACCCAGATGCACCGGTGCTGAAGCGGTGCTGTTGATGCTTCCGTTCTTCAGGCGTGAAGTTCCTTCAATCTTGCAGCACTCCCCTATCCTGACATTCTTTATATAGCCGGTGTCTGCAATAGTAACTCCGGAACCGATAGTGCCGACACTCGAGGTGACACCCTGAACATACCTGCCGATTGCAGTCCTGAGAGCACCGACAAGTATCGGATTATCCCTGTACATGGTCATCAGATATGCAGTCTGGGCAGAAAGACGGTCATAAATGACAACTTCCATTCCACCTGTCTCATTCAGGACCGAGACTTCCACCCCGTTTCCAAAACTGCTCTGACCGTCGGTGAGTATGATATCCACATTCTCGATGAAGACGTTGTCACCGATATTGTAATTCGCTATGTAATTATTGACATTTTCAATGCAGCAGTCATCACCTACAGTCACATTATGCAGGGTCACATGATATAGTCCGGAATGTTTTTTCATTCCGCCTGCCAGAATGAACTCCTTGTTGAACGCACCGAGGCGGATATTGCCGGAAAACCTGGCATGTCTGATATATTCTGTGGAAAAGTCCTCCGACACCTCGACTGCAGACCAGTCAGAAGCGGAACAGCCGTTCCGGCAAAGTGAATCTATTTCCTTCTGTGAGAGTTTTCTATATGTCTTCATTTATATTCAGTTCAAATTCATAATCCGTTCTCCGGATGTCATCTACCATTCAGAAGACGGATCCGCTCATCCGCTTCTTCATAAGAATATCCCCTTCCGAGAGCAAAGCGAAGAAGTTTCAACCGCCACTGCGGATCATCCTTCAGCGTACGGTACTTGTTTTCAAGCAGTTTCTCCAGACGGTCTTCTGCCTTCCTCTCATCAACCTCTTCAAGAGCCTGAGATATCACCTCGGTGGATATTCCCTTCGCAGAAAGCATATACCGTATCTTGACATTTCCCCATCCTGAAATGGCCGATTTCTCCCTCGCATAGGCACAACTGTAACGCAGGTCATCCACATATTTTTCTTCTACCAGTTCTTTCAATATATGCAAAGCCTGTTCTCTGTCGCCGTCCAGAGCCTTTTCAGCCTTTTTCAGTATATCGGAAGAACAGTATTCACGTCTGGAACACTGACGACGCAGATTGTCTGCCACTTTTTTAATGTCTTTCATAACCGTTGCAACTGCCGGGAATCAGAAATTATATCCGGCACTTATATAGAATCCGACCTTCCTGGAAAGATTGGACCAGTGGATATTAGCCTTCAATGGACCGAAGATGGTGTCATAGGCATACTCCACACCTGCGCCGAAATACCCCAGTCCGTTGAGATAATGATTGAAATGATCACAATCCCTGGCGTAATTGAATATTCCGGTAATATAATGATTCTTAGCAAGTTTAACCCGAAGGTCGATACCAGCGAGAGTAAGCATGTTCTTCATTGCCCAAAGATTTGTCACACCGATGAAAGGTATCTGCTGGTCGACATATCTTCCGCCCAACGAACCTCCTATGGCATTGAAATATGCTACCGGCACATCATATCCAAGGAGGAAACGCAGACTTGCATAAGGGATGAAGGCAAAGGCATCGCCCGCAGAAATAACACCCTTTATACCTGCATATATGGTATGGAAATTATTGAAACGCTTCGGAAAACCTGCAAATGTCCATGAATATCCGGCCTGAGCCTTTATACCTTTTGTAGGGAAATAACCGTCGTCAAAAGTCTCTGTCCTTCCTGTAGCGAACAAGGACACGAAGTCGTTGTTCAACTGGCTGAAATCATAGTCTCCAAGAATGTCTTCCGATTTGATATTCCTTATGTCAAAGACTTCGTTCCTTATACCGGCGTTGAAGTCCACCTTCTTCCATGTCATATTCGAGAAATACACCTCCTGACGGGAATGAAAGAATCTGAATCCAAGTTTATGCTCCCAAAGGTTCAATGTATTGAGGTCGGTCCAGCGTACAGAGGCAAGGACATTCACCGTAGGAATCTTCGGTCTGTCGTAAGCCCATTTCACCTGTATATACGGATTCGCGCTTATCTTTCCGGAAAGGTCAAAGGAATGTCCGTACAGTTTATGTGTGTTGAATCCAAGGTTCAGAAGTACGGACACTATCTCCTCGGTATCAGCCCTTACTCCCAAGCCCAACTGATGGACAGGACCCTTGCGGCATGTGAAGACAAGTCTGAACGGTTCTTCCTTGCCAAGAAGTTCATAAGTGACATAATCATATGCCTGCGTTCCGAAAATCTGAGCCGCCACCTCGTCCAGTTCCTGACGACTTATCTTCTGACCGAACTTCAGATTGAGCCTGTCCTTCAGAAGCGCCTTTTCCTTCGGAAGCACCCCCTTGATGTCAACTTCCGCTATCACAAGAGAATCGGAATGGAAATCGAATGCCTTAGGCTTGGGTGCAGGTTTATACTTTCCTGCCGTCCTGTCCGCTATGATCCTGAGCAGAGTGTCCTGCGAGGCCGCTGCACGATAGCCTCGGGCCATGATGGTATCAATCGCCTGTGTGTTGAAACTCATCATATTGTACTCAGGAATATATGGTTTTATCTTGACGTCAGGAATACGGACATTTGTCTCATAGGTATCCCTCATCATCATGTCGATACCCTGAGAGAATATATCCGCAAGATTGTTCACCTCGGTATATGAACGAGGTTTCTGGGACAGGTCGACACCGATTACGATGTCTGCGCCCATTCTTCTGGCCAGTGCCGTGGGATAATTGTCCCTCAGACCGCCGTCCACGAGCACCATTCCTTCAGTCCTGACAGGTGCGAACAAACCGGGTATGGACATGGTTGAACGCATGGCATCATTTATCTTTCCGCTATGCCATATCTTCGCCTTGCCTGAAACAAGATCGGTCGCTATGCAGGCAAAAGGTATCGGAAATTCGCTGAAATCAGTGGAGTCCTGATAGCCTATGGTCAATGAACTGATGAGATTGTTGACATTCTGTCCGTACACGAAACCCGAAGGAAGACTTCCAAGAAGATTCCTCTTGAGGAATTCCCCGCCTTTTGCATTATCCGCTCCGATGTCAAGACGGTCATATCTGTTAAGATCGTCAAAACGGTAATCTTCAGCAAGTTTCATATTGTAGTAATCCTTCTCGTAATAGAACGGGATGGATATCATGTACTTCTCTTTATACTTGACATCGGTATATGAGATGTAATCCCTGGAAAGTTCGTCGCTGAGCACCCAGTCCCAATTCATTCCCGTCATAAGGGAATCTATTGTCTCCACCGGATAGCCAAGACTGTACAGACCACCCACGAGACCTCCTATGCTTGTGCCCAGAACCATATCCACAGGTATGCCAAGTTCCTCTATATATTTAATGGCACCTACATGCGCAGCACCTTTTGCACCGCCTCCGCTGAGCACAAGAGCCACTGTAGGGCGATACTTCCGTATCTGATCCATCCTGGCCCTCATCTTTGCTACTGCAATGGAATCCCCTTTCGGGTCGATGCTGCGTGCATCAGCCTGAAGCGAAGCGGCGGTCATTGCCGCAACAGCGATGATGAATGATATCAGACGTCTCATATGATCTGTCATTATACAAAAAACGTTCATTTACCTTCCTTTGCCGCATGTTCTCCCGCAAGCATTCCACAGGCAGCAAGTATGTCTTCACCGCGCGAAGCACGAACAGTAGTGGTAAGTCCCTGATTATTAAGACGATTCTTGAAATTTTCAATGACAATGTCGGATGATGTCTCATATGGGAAATCAGGAATCTTGTGGAACCGTATCAGATTCATCCTGCATTCGAGTCCCCTGAGCATCCTTACAAGAGCGTCGGCATGTGCCTTGGTGTCGTTGAATCCGGCGAACATGGTATATTCGAAACTTACTCTTCTCTGGCCGGTGAAATCATACTGCCTTATAAGGTCAATCACATCCTTCAGAGGCCACGCACCCTGCACCGGCATCATTCTGAGGCGTTCAGGTCCGAACGGGTCGTGCAGACTGACCGCAAGATGGCATCTGCACTCATCAAGATAACGTTTGAGATTCGGAAGGACACCTATGGTGGAGAGCGTGATGCGCTTCGGACTCCATGCGAAGCCCCAGTCAGCAGTGAGGATCTCGATGGTCCTCATCACGTTTTCATAATTGTCCAAAGGCTCTCCCATACCCATGAAGACTGCGTTTGTGAGTCTGTCGGATTCATCGACTGCAATGAACTGGGATATTATGTCTGAAGCGGACATATGGCCGTGGAAACCCTGACGGCCTGTCATGCAGAATCTGCATCCCATACGGCATCCTGCCTGAGATGAAACGCAGAGCGTCGCCCTGTCGTCGTCGGGAATCATCACCGCCTCGACTGCACTGGACTCAAGTTCCTCTTCAGGAATGCTTCCGTCACTTCCGGCATTGAGTCCCCTGCGATGCGGACATCTGACAGGAAAGAGATATTTCTTCGTACCGTCAGATGATATCTGAAGTCCTGCATATTCCACAAGCCCTACCTCATATTTCTCACTCAAGGCAGCACGGGCAGCCTTGGAAAGATTGGTCATATCGTCAATGGAACGAACCTTCTTGACATATAGCCACTGTGCAATCTGCTTGGCGGTAAAGCCCGGCAGACCTTCCTCGGCAACTATCTGCTTGAGTTCTTCAAGGTTCTTTCCTAACAGTTTTATCTTCATAAACGTATATACTCAAAATACATACAAAAATAAGGATTTTTTGGATGTATCATGACCTTTATCGTGCATATTGTTGTCCGGAACGCTGAATTTTTATCTGCATTCGGGCATGGACAAAAATCAATGTACCACGCTTTGGCACAAAGATATAATAATTTTGCCTCATGAAAGATTTTCATTACATTTGCTTGGTCGTGCGGAACAGTTCCGCCGGCATTAAACTTTATTAAATTTTACATTTATGGCTAAAGAAGAAGTACAGGACGGTACCGGTATCAATGCTGCGAAACTCAAGGCATTGCAGGCGACGATTGACAAGATTGAGAAAGACTACGGAAAAGGTACGATCATGAAGTTAGGGGATCAGCCTAAATGGGAAGTTTCGGTCATCCCGAGCGGTTCCATAGCACTCGACGCGGCTCTCGGTATCGGAGGTTATCCGCGTGGAAGAGTCATCGAAATCTACGGACCGGAATCCAGCGGTAAGACAACCCTGGCAATCCATGCAATTGCACAGGCTCAGAAACAGGGAGGAATTGCCGCCATCATCGATGCGGAGCACGCGTTTGACCGCACTTATGCAAAGAATCTCGGAGTTGACCTCGACACCCTGCTCATTTCACAACCGGACAACGGCGAGCAGGCACTTGAGATTGCAGACAACCTGATCCGTTCAGGTGCGATCGACATCATCGTGATCGACTCCGTTGCAGCATTGACTCCGAAAGCGGAGATTGAAGGAGAGATGGGAGACTCGAAGATGGGTCTTCAGGCCAGGCTTATGAGCCAGGCACTCAGAAAACTGACTGCAAACATCAGCAAGACCAACACCTGCTGCATCTTCATCAACCAGTTGCGCGACAAGATCGGCGTGATGTTCGGCAACCCGGAGACGACAACAGGTGGTAACGCTCTCAAATTCTACGCATCCGTACGTGTGGACGTACGCCGTACAACCCAGATCAAGGACGGAGACGAGGCTCTCGGAAACCGCACGAAGGTCAAGATCGTAAAGAACAAGATGGCACCTCCTTTCAAGAAGGCAGAGTTCGACATCGTCTATGGAGAAGGCATCTCGCGTGTGGGAGAGATCCTTGATCTTGCTGTGGAATACGACATCATCAAGAAGAGCGGATCATGGTTCAGTTACGCAGACAGCAAACTTGCACAGGGACGTGAGGCCGTAAAGGCCCTGCTCACTGACAATCTGGAACTCTGCGACGAAATCGAAGCAAAGATCCGTGAGGCACTTGCCACAGCACAGGACTGATTTAAGGCTGAGCGATCAGACATCTGGAGAGTTTTTCCGCAGCGGATTCTGAAATGATTCCTGCTGCGGAAATCTTTTCTACTGTCCACTCGCTTTTCGGAGTATTCTCCCGATACAGGACTATCGCCCTCGCCGTCTCGTAATTCCCGATATATGGATGAAGCCGCAGAGAATCGGCAGAACAGGTCCACAGCGGATACGGGTTCATGTGTTCCGGGGCGAGGGTCACGAGATCCTTCAAGGCATCGAATTTCTCCTTATCAAATTTCCATATATCCATCAGTTGTTCCTTGTAGGAATAGCCTCCGAGCCTCCTTCTGTACTCCATCATCTTCATGGCATACCATCCTCCGATGCCTGGCAAGGCGTCAAAGGCAGAAGAATCCGCAAGGTTGAGATCCAGAAGAGGTATGTCAATGTAAGGTTCCAGACGTCTGTATATGCTGTCGGAAACGACAAACGATTTCGCAAAATCCTCTTTCCTTCTGAATCGGCCTCCCTTGTTGCGGTAGTTCACAATGGAGCGGGCCTGCTTCTGACTGAAACCCAGACGGCAAAACATATCCTCATCTGCCGTATTGGGATCAAAACGGAATGACTCGACATTCCTGCGCGGCATAGTACTCCTTACCGCCTCCGCCCTCGGAGCATGTTCCGAATTTTTCCTGACCGTACGGTTGGCGGGAACATCATTTCCGACCGTCTTCTGCGGCTCCTTAATCAAGGTAGCGGGATCTGCATGGTCCGGAGTCTCATATACATACACAGTATCAGGTTCATCACGGTTTGCCGCAATCTTCATTACGGAAGCCCTATACACAAACATCGCAGCCTGATATCCTATAACAAGGAACACCAACGCCACAACACCCCTCACAAAAGATTCAGAAGGTCTTTTATCGTCATTCTGCCTCATACATAAACTTCTGACGTAAAGATAGATATTAATAAAAATCGACATCCGGGAGGATGTCGATTTTTTCTTTTTCTTATTCTTTTTTCTCTTTTTTATGTTTTTTGTCAGGTGCTCCCGCTACAATTATCACGATTTCACCCTTAGGTTCGTGTTCGCGATACCATTGCGCCACCTCATTGAGAGTACCCCTTTTATGTTCCTCGAACTTCTTTGAGATCTCTCGTGCGACCGAACACTCCCTCTCCGGTCCGAAAAACTCCGCAAACTGCTCCAGAGTCTTGACCAGACGGTATGGAGACTCATAGAAGATCATTGTCCTCGTTTCCTCCGAAAGTTCGGTCAGCCTTGTCTGACGCCCCTTCTTCTGAGGCAGGAATCCTTCAAAGCAGAAACGGTCGCAAGGATAGCCTGATGACACCAGGGCCGGCACAAAAGCAGTTGCGCCGGGAAGCGTCTGCACCTCGATCCCCTCCTGCACACAGGTACGCACAAGAAGGAATCCCGGATCTGAAATTCCAGGAGTACCGGCATCGCTGATAAGAGCCACATTAAGTCCTGCAAGGATACGCTCACGAATCATTGACGAGGTCTTGTGCTCGTTGAATTTGTGATGGGACTCCAGACGTCCCTTTATGTCGTAATGCTTCAGAAGTACGGAACTGGTACGTGTATCTTCAGCAAGTATGAGGTCGGCCTCTTTCAGGACCCGGATGGCCCTGAAGGTCATATCCTCAAGATTTCCTACCGGAGTCGGCACTATATATAATATTCCAGGCATATTTTCCTTTTTAGTATCCTGCTGTTCAGGATGTCATTTATTCAATGTCGGGGAAATCATCTGCTGATCTTCCTGCGCACCGCCATCATGAAACGGTAGACCACATCCGAATCGAAGTCCCATTCCGGATGCGTTGAAGCAAGATATTCCACGACCTCGTCAAGACTTGCAGACTGATTGATATGATTGAGTGTGTCCATAAAGCCCATGGCATCTTCCTTGAAAAGCGTATTTATGAACAATGCCCTGTCCACCAATGCAATGGCTCCACGGATATCCTTGACAGGAGTTCCCGGCATATCGGTTCTCCAGGCATGCCTTTGAGCCATGACATCTATGACGGCAGATGATGGTGCGAGCGGCATATCCTCCGGCTCATCCAATGGAAGGTCATCATCAGGGGCAGGCATGAAGAGAGGTTCCTCAACTGCAACAGGCTCTTCAAGAGGAAGTTCCACAGGTTCTTCAAGGACGGCATCAACAGGCTCTTCAAGAGGAAAATCCTCGATATCCAGACTGATCTGCTCCACCTCAAACTCCTGAGGGTCATATATCTGCTGCAACTGAGCCATCTTGGCGTCCAACTGTTCAAGTTGTGTCCTCACGGAAGCCATCAGTGATTTTATTTCCGATAAAATCTGTTGTTCTCTATTTTCCATAATGCAATTAATTTCTATATTTGTGTCCCGCTTGACCTCAAGGAACCGCGGATATGTTTATCAATCCACAAAAGTAAGGAAATGTTTTTAGAAAGTGCAAAAAAAGCAGGCTCAGTCGAAGTAATATGCGGATCAATGTTCTCCGGAAAGACAGAGGAACTCATAAGAAGGCTCAAAAGAGCGCAGTTTGCAAGGCAGAAGGTAGAGATATACAAGCCATGTATCGATGTCAGATATTCTGAAGATCAGGTGGTATCACATGATTCCCACAGCATTCCGTCCACTCCTATCGACTCCCCTGCAAGCATGCTCCTGCTCTCCAGCGATGTGGAGGTAGTAGGCATCGATGAAGCACAATTCTTTGATGACACCCTTGTAGATGTGGTCCAGACTCTGGCAAACAGAGGAATCAGAGTGATAATCGCCGGTCTTGACACCGATTTCATGGGCAAGCCTTTCGGACCTATGCCGGCACTGATGGCGATTGCCGAGGACATACAGAAAGTCCACGCCATATGCGTAAGATGCGGAAGTCCGGCCAATCACTCCCATCGGCTTACATCAGATGATGCACTAGTGGTTCTCGGAGAGAAAGACGAATATGAACCGCTCTGCAGACATTGCTACAATGCCGCCGTCGAAGCGGAAGGCAGGCGATGACAATCCATCGGAAACATATCAGAACAAGGTAGGATGATTGTCATCCAGTTCCTTTAGAACCTTTTCCATGATGGCCTCTCGGAAAAGCACTGTCTTTGTGCCTACACGAAACTTGTCACAATACTGGCGAATCGCAGCCATCTCGCTGTCATTCAGGTAAATGACCTGACGATGACGGCGGACAAGCGATTCCTTCTGCTTTTTGAGATATTCGGGATCGACACCCTTTTGAATCTTCTTTCTTCCAGCCACGTGTAAAAAGGTTATATATCGTTCATAAAATTTCGGCAAAGGTAGCAAATTTTGCAGAAAATATGTATCTTTGCCATGATTATGATTGCAGAAGGGGTTCATTCCCTCAAATGGCAATTGACAATCTCGGTTTGTCTTGCAAGTGAGGCTCCCTTATCGCTTCCTCATTCGAGGGCAATCCGCAGCATTGAACATATTTAGTGTAGGTTTTGTAACTGCTTGATTATTATGCAGGTGGATGTTTTTGTGGCTAATGAAAGCCACGCCAGATATGCAGACGAGATCTGCGAGGAAGTATTTATTTCCGCTCGGGAAAGGGGCACCGGTATCGCCCGCAGGACACCCGAGTATGTCATCGAAAAAATGAAGGCCGGCAAGGCAGTGATAGCCATAGCCGAAGACGGCAGTTTCGCAGGATTCTCATACATCGAGACATGGGGACACAAACAGTTTGTAGCCAATTCCGGACTTATTGTGGCTCACGGCTTCAGAGGACTCGGCATCGCCATGAGGATAAAAAGGCGCATATTCCAACTGTCCAGAGAACTCTTTCCTGAAGCAAAGATATTCAGCATCACTACAGGAGCGGCAGTCATGAAGATGAATTATGAACTGGGATTCAGGCCTGTTCCTTTCGCACTTCTTACTGACGACCCTGAATTCTGGAAAGGATGCCAGGGCTGCAGGAATTTCCCGATCCTCGAGTCCAACCAATACAGGATGTGCCTGTGTACCGGACTTCTCTATGACCCTGCCGAACACATCGAGGTCGTAAATCCGGCACAGCCGAAACTATAGACAAGGTTTCCCGCATGGAACAAATTCACTGACAAGAAATAATTAAAAGATAAAAGATATGAGCAAGAAAGTTGTACTCGCCTTCAGTGGCGGACTTGACACATCATTCTGTGTCCCTTACCTTAAGGAAAAAGGTTATGAAGTACATACTGTAATGGTTAACACCGGCGGTTTCTCTGAAGAAGAGGAAAAGGCGATCGAAGAGCGCGCACTCACTCTTGGTGCGGCTTCACACAAGAATGTGAACGCTGTTGACACTTATTACAGCAAGGGAATCAAGTACCTCATCTACGGAAACATCCTGAAGAATGCGACATATCCGCTTTCCGTAAGTTCAGAGCGTGTGTTCCAGGCACTTGAGGTCCTCAATCATGTGAAGGCACTCGGTGCTGACGCTGTTGCACATGGAAGTACAGGTGCCGGCAACGACCAGGTCCGTTTCGACATAGTATTCGAAATCCTCGCTCCTGAGGTAGAAATCATAGCACCTGTTCGCGACGAGGGATTCACACGTCAGTTCGAGATCGATTTCCTTCAGAACCACGGCTTCGACTTCTCATGGGAAAAGGCAAAATATTCCATCAACCAGGGACTCTGGGGAACAAGTATCGGAGGTGTCGAGACACTCTCATCCGACGGTTATCTTCCGGAAGAGGCTTATCCTACCAAAATCACAAAATCCGAACCCGAACATATCAAGATCGGTTTCTGCAAAGGTGAACCTGTGTCATTCAACGGAGTTGAGATGAGTCCTGTAGAGGTTATCAAGGCCGTACGTGACGTAGCGGGTCCGTTCGGAATCGGACGCGACATCCACATAGGCGACACCATCATCGGCATCAAGGGACGTGTAGGTTTCGAGGCTGCCGCACCTCTGATCATCGTAAAGGCACACCATCTTCTCGAGAAGCACACCCTCACAAAGGGTCAACTCTACTGGAAGGAGCAGATTGCAGGATGGTACGGTCAGCAGATGCACGAGGCGATGTACCTCGACCCTGTATGCCGCGACATGGAGGCTATGATGGACAGCATTGAGAAGAATGTGAGCGGAGAGGTGGAAATAGCACTCATGCCATATCATTTTTCAGTACTCGGATGTACAAGCAGTCACGACCTGATGAGTTCAAAGTTCGGAGCATATGGCGAAATCAACAAGTCATACACAGGCCGCGACATCGTAGGATTCACAAAGGTAATCGCAAATCCTCTGAAGATCTACTACTCAGTCAACGGCGGAATCGAGGAATAGTCATATAATTTTCAGATCATGAATCAGACCCCCAAAATACGTGTAGCGATAGCAGGAGGTACAGGATATACAGGAGGAGAACTTTTCCGTATCCTTCTGAACCATCCGTACGTGGAAATTGTGGCTGCGACAACCACATCGTCTGAAGGAACTCCCGTAACGTCGGTACACAGAGACCTTATAGGTGAGACAGACCTGTGCTTCAGCACGGAGTTGAACGACCCTGATGTCATTTTCCTATGCCTTGGTCATGGTATCTCCCGTCAGTTCGTTGACACACATGAAATCAAGCCTGAATGCCGCATCATAGACCTCGGCAACGACTTCAGACTTGACGGAGACTATGCAGGCAGACAGTTCGTCTATGGACTTTGCGAAAGCGCACGTGAGCAGGTCCGCTCTGCGCATGACGTAGCGAATCCGGGCTGCTTCGCCACAGCGATACAGTTGGCTCTGCTGCCACTTGCCGCTTCCGGTCTGATCAATGACGAAATACATGTGACTGCCATCACCGGATCTACCGGAGCAGGCAAGAAACCTGGAGAAACGACACATTTCAGTTACCGCTCCGACAATATTTCCATATATAAACTGTTCACTCATCAGCATCTGGCGGAGATACGCCAGAACCTCGTCAGAGTGGGTGCACAGGAACCGGTCGTAAATTTTGTGCCGCTCAGAGGCGATTTCACAAGAGGAATCTTCGCAAGCGTATATACAAGGGCTACAGAAGGCAAGACTCTGGAAGACTACAGGAAACTATATGAAGATTACTACAAGGAATCTCCGTTTGTGTTCCATTCTACGGAAGGGATATCCATGAAGGAAGTGGTAAACACAAACAAGGGCCTTGTCCATGTGGAACTTCACGACGGATATGTACATATAGCATCATGCATAGACAATCTCGTCAAAGGTGCAGCCGGACAGGCAGTTCAGAACATGAACCTTATGTTCGGGCTTCCGGAAGACACCGGTCTTCACCTCAAGCCTTCTGCTTTTTAAAAGAAGAATCATGAATTTATTTGAAGTATATAAATTGTGGGATATCGAGCCGGTACGAGGGCTCGATACTACATTATGGGATAAGAACGGTGAGATCTACACCGACCTTTACGGTGGACATGCTGTAATTTCTGTAGGACACAGTCATCCTCATTATGTAAAGATGCTTTCCGACCAACTCGGAAAACTGGGATTTTACTCAAATGCAGTGCAGAACTCTCTGCAGAGCGACCTGGCGGCACGTCTTGGTCGCATATGCGGATATGAAGACTACAGACTGTTCCTCTGCAACAGCGGTGCTGAAGCGAACGAAAACGCACTGAAAACAGCGTCATTCCACACAGGAAAGGCTAAGGTCCTTGCATTCCGCAAAGCGTTCCACGGCAGGACATCAGGCGCAGTTGCCGCAACTGACAACCCGAAGATACAGGCACCGTTCAATTCGACAGAAAACATTGTATTCGTGCCCCTGAATGACCTTGAGGCAGTTGCTGCAGAACTGTCAAAGGGAGATTTTGCTGCGGTAATCATCGAAGGTATACAGGGAGTTGCCGGAATATACGAGCCGACATCGGAATTCATGCATGGACTCAGGGAACTGTGCGACAGATACGGATGTCTTCTGATTCTTGACGAGATACAGTCAGGCTATGGAAGGACAGGTAAATTCTATGCACACCAGCACTGCGGAGTCCGTGCCGACATAGTGACGATGGCCAAGGGCATGGGCAACGGCTTCCCTATCGGCGGAGTCATCATAAGTCCGGCGGTCAAGGCATCCTTCGGAATGCTCGGTACCACCTTCGGAGGCAATCACCTCGCATGTACAGCAGCGCTTGCAGTATTGGATATAATTGAAAACGAGCATCTTATCGAGAATGCGGTCAAAATAGGAGCATACTTCGAAAAGGCCTTCGGCGCTGACGGAAACATAGACAAAGCCCTCAAGGAATACCGCGGAAAGGGCCTTATGATAGGACTTGAACTGAAAGATGAATATGTGGGTCTGCGTGACCGCCTCCTCTTCGAAAGACATTTCTTCACAGGAGCGGCTGGCGCACAGGTAATCCGCCTTCTGCCTTCACTTACGGTTTCACAGGAAACTGCGGAATCGTTCGTACAGGCATGGAAAGAACTGACATCACAGAAGTAACTTGATAAATTATGAGACATTTCACTTCTGTCACCCAACTCGGTGACCTCAAAGATGCCCTCGCGGCAGCAAAATATGTAAAGGAAAATCCGTTCGCTGACCAGGAACTCGGAAAGAACAAGACTCTTCTGATGATCTTCTTCAATTCGAGTCTCAGAACCCGCCTGAGTACTCAGAAGGCAGCCATGAATCTCGGAATGAATGTGATCGTTCTGGATGTGAATCAGGGAGCATGGAAACTCGAGACGGAAAGAGGTGTGGTCATGGACTCGGACAAGCCGGAGCATCTGCTCGAAGCAATACCGGTGATGGGTTGCTACTGCGATGTGATCGGAGTCCGTTCATTCGCCCGTTTCGAAAGCAAGGAGGATGACTATAATGAAGTGATTGTCAATCAGTTCATCAAATATTCCGGAAAGCCTGTATTCAGTATGGAGGCTGCCACCAGACATCCTCTGCAAACATTTGCAGACCTGATCACCATCGAGGAATATAAAAAGGTTGAGAAGCCGAAGATCGTGATGACATGGGCACCGCATCCAAAGGCACTCCCACAGGCTGTACCTAACTCATTTGCAGAAGGTATAAACATGACCGACTACGAGTTCGTCATCACACATCCGGAAGGATATGAACTTGACCCTTCCTTCGTAGGTCGTGCAAAGGTTGAATATGACCAGAGAAAGGCATTTGAAGGAGCGGACTTCATCTATGCAAAGAACTGGGCCGCATATTCGGGAGACAATTACGGAAAGGTACTCTGCACAGACCGAGACTGGACAGTGGATACAGAAAAGATGGCCCTTACCAACAACGCATACTTCATGCATTGCCTGCCTGTACGCAGAAATATGATTGTGACAGACGATGTGATTGAAAGTCCTCAGTCGATAGTCATACCGGAGGCCGCAAACAGAGTCGTATCCGCACAGACAGTATTGAAACAGATACTTTTAGGACTATGATAAAAGTTGTAAAGATAGGCGGAAACGTCGTGGACAATCCGGAACTTCTGAGGAAGTTTGCCAATGATTTCGCATCAATGCCGGGCATGAAGGTCCTGATTCACGGAGGTGGAGTGATGGCCAGTCAGATGCAGAAGTCCATGGGCATGACTCCTGTCATGGTGGAAGGCCGGAGAGTGACGGACGAACAGACACTCAAGGTTGTTACCATGGTATATGCCGGATGGTGCAACAAGAACATAACAGCACTTCTTCAAGGAGCAGGATGCAACGCTATCGGACTTTGCGGGGCTGACGGCAATGTGATACGTGCTGCCAAAAGGGCACCGGTAATGGTGGAGTCCCTCGGTAAGGAGGTGGACTACGGATATGTGGGAGACGTATCTTCAGAAAGTGTAAACACAAGTTTCATCATGACACTTCTCGAGAATGGAATCATCCCTGTGTTCAATGCCATCAATCACGACGGAAACGGCAATCTGCTGAACACCAACGCGGATACGATAGCATCTTCAGTCGCTACTGCCCTGTCTGCAGTCGTAGAGACAGAACTTATATATTGCTTTGAAAAGGATGGAGTCCTATATGACAAGGATGACGACACAAGTGTCATCCCATCCATCGACAGAGATAGATTCGCAGAACTCAAGGCGGAAGGAAGAGTAGCGGACGGAATGATTCCTAAACTGAGCAATTCGTTCAAGGCCATTGACAATGGAGTGGCGAGGGTGATCATAAAGCATGCGGCAAACCTGCTGAACGACAAGGGAACTACATTGGTCTGAAATCGTCCAGCAAAGAGAACAAAACATGAGAAACACTGACATACAGACACTTATATCCGAAGCAACTGTCTTATTGAAAGAGATGGTCGCAATACCGTCACCCTCATTCAACGAAGATGATGTATGTTCGCATATCTGTGGATGGATGACAGAAAGAAATATAGGGCACAAGAGAATCGGAAACAATATAATTTCCGAACACATCGTGGATCCTACGGCTCCCACACTGATGCTGTGCGCGCATATGGACACAGTCCTGCCGTGCGAAGGCTATACATTCGACCCGTACAGGCCGGAAAACTGCCCTGATGACAGGATTCAGGGACTTGGCAGCAATGACGATGGAGCATCAGTGGTCAGCATGATCGCAACATTCAGATATTTCCTTGGAAGCGACAAGAACCTTCTGCTGGTTCTTACATGCGAAGAGGAACGTTCCGGACTCAACGGAATGACAGGACTCTGGGCACAGATCCGGGACAAGGTGGACTATGCTATAGTGGGAGAGCCTACAGGCATGAGGGCCGCCACTGCAGAAAGAGGTCTTCTCGTGATCGATGCGACTGCACATGGGATAAGCGGGCATGCAGCGAGAAACGAGGGAGTCAATGCCATCGACATCGCCCTTGATGACATACAGAGGCTCAAAAGTCACAGGTTTGAAAAGATATCACCAAGAATGGGCAAGGTCAATCTGAATGTGACCCAGATAAATGCAGGAACAGCACACAACGTGATTCCTGACATATGCACCTTTGTAATTGACATACGTCCGACTGAACAATACACAAACGAAGAGATCTGCAGAGAACTGCAGGGAATATGCAAAAGTACGCTCAAGCCGAGAAATCTGAGTAACCTATCAAGCGCTACCGGAGAAGGCTCACGTCTGCAACGGACCGCTGAGAAACTGGGCATTGACACTTTCTCATCTCCTACTACATCAGACTGGATGCGTATAGACTGCGATGCCATAAAGATGGGTCCCGGAGAATCATCCCGCTCACACAAGAAGGATGAATTCGTCTACATAAAGGAGATAGAGGGTGGAGTCAGGACATATATTGAATTTATAGAACAACTATGAGTACACTTTGGAGTAAAGGAACACAGGCTACGGACCTGGTGGAAGATTTCACAGTAGGAAACGACAGGATACTTGACATGCGTCTTGCAAGATATGATGTGCAAGGCTCGATGGCACATATCAGGATGCTGGAGTCAATCGGTCTTCTTACTGCCGGGGAACTGGAGACTCTTACAGCGGGACTGGAGCAGATTCTTTCCGAAATAGAAGCCGGCACCTTCGTCCTTGAGGACGATGTGGAGGACATACATTCACAGGTCGAACTTCTTCTGACCAGAAGACTGGGTGACATAGGAAAGAAGATACATTCGGGACGTTCCCGCAATGACCAGGTACTCGTGGACGTAAAACTCTTTCTGAAAGACGAGACACTCAGACTGCGTGAAGAGGTTCTGAGCCTGTTCGACACCCTGCAGTCATTGAGCGAAAAGCATAAAGACACTCTCCTGCCCGGATATACCCATGGTCAGGTTGCCATGCCTTCTTCATTCGGACTCTGGTTCGGAGCATATGCGGAAGCACTGGCAGACGACATGTACATGCTCAGAGGGGCTTATCACGTAACTGACCAGAACCCTCTCGGTTCGGCTGCCGGTTATGGAAGTTCATTCCCTCTTGACAGGCAGATGACGACAGACCTCCTGGGTTTCGGCAGTCTGGACTATAATGTAGTGGCCGCACAGTTGAGCCGAGGCAAGTCGGAGCGTGCAGTGGCATCTGCGATGGGAGCGATAGCACTGACACTCAACAAGTTCGCAGCAGACTGCTGCATGTATATGAGTCCTAACTACGGATTCATCAGATTCCCGGATGAACTCACCACAGGATCCAGCATAATGCCGCACAAGAAGAACCCTGACGTGTGGGAGATAATGAGGGGCAAATGCAATATGATAATGTCTGTGGAGAATGAAATCAGCATGCTCTGCAGCAATATGCCACATGGATATCACAGGGAGTTCCAACTTCTGAAGGACATACTCTTCCCTGCCCTTGAACTGATGCACAAATGCCTTATGATGGCCGACTATATGCTTCAGCACATAATCATAAAGGAAGGAATTCTCGATGCTCCCATATATGACTATCTTTTTACAGTGGAAGAGGTCAACAGAAGGACTCTCGACGGAATGCCGTTCCGCGATGCATACAAGAGTGTGGGTATCGAAGTCAACGAAGGAAAATTCCGTTATCAGGGAGCCGAAGGAAAGACAAACGGTCAGTTGTCGCCATCTGACCTGAGACACACCTCACTGGGAAGCCTTGGCAACCTTTGCAACGACAGAATTGCGGAAAAGATGCAGAAGGCATCCGAGTTCTAATCCTCCACTTCCTCCATGCCGATTTCAGCAGGGAGGATTTTTTTTGGATTGCGTGGGACGCCGAGGTCTATGAGTCTGTTGGCTGCTCCCACTATGCTCTGACCGCGTTCACGTATCTTCCTGTCACACGCCTCATACTGGTCAAGCGCCTCCTCGAGTTTCTTACCCATCTTGGCATGGGCTGTACAGAAATCAGAGACACGCGCAAGAATGGTTTCTGCCGTGGATATGATCTGCTTCTGATTTGCCACCTGTTCATGTGATGTCCAGGCAATACGTATCATCCTGAGGAAAGGCATGAGGGTTTCCTCTGTGGTGATAAGGACTCCCTGCCTGTACGCATCCTGCCACAGGTTGCGGTCAGCCTCATAGGCAAGCCGCAATGCCGAATATACAGGAACGAACATGATCACATAGTCGAGCATCCTGTGTCCCGGTGCAAGATATCTGCTGTAGTCCTTCTTGGAGAGATTCCTGACCTGATCCCTGACCGCAGCAAGATTCCTTGCCATGGCATCGTTCCTTGAAGCCTCATCTGCTGCCCTGAAATAATCATCTGCAGCGGTAAGGACTACCTTTGAGTCAATAATGATATCATTTCCGTCAGGATAGTGAAGGATATAGTCAGGACGCATTCTCTTGGAAGTATCCTCATTTACGACAACATTTCCCTGCTCATCACGAAGTGTCTCTTCCTTGTCATAATCACGTCCCTCACGCATGCCCTCATTTGTAAAGAGATTGTCCAGGATTATTTCTCCCCAGTTGCCCTGAGTCTTGTTCCTGCCTCTGAGAGCATCAGCAAGGGAGTCGGCCTTGTCTCCGATGGAAAGGGTCTGTTCGCGAAGATGCTTGACAGCACTGTCCAGATTCTCCTTGAGACTCTGGGATGTTTCTGTCTGAGTCTTGCGGTTCTGTTCGAAGGCCTCTTTCATGTCCTTGATGTTCTTGTCCAAGCCCCCCGCAAGAGATTCGAATGTCTGCTTCGCCCTCCGTTCGAGTTCTTCCTCACGAGCCTTGAGCATCTTCTCGCTCTCCGCAGTGACCTGAGCCTTCACTGTCTCCAACTGGGTATTCAAAGCCTGCTCATGAGACTTCCTGAGTTCGGAGATTTCCCGCTGATGACCCGCCTTGAGTTCAGCCAATGTCCTTTCATAACTCTCCCGAACTTCTGCCAACACGGCATCATTCGACGCTTTCATCATGGAAAGTGCATTTTCCTTCTCAACTCTTGCAGATCTAAGGGCCATGGCTGATATGCCGGCCACCGCAACAAGCAGCACTGCTGCCGCAACTATGGTAATGATAAGTCCTGTCATACCACAAAGGTAAGAAGCAGTTTTGAATTTTCAACCAGGAAATTCAAACAACTTCTCCTTTGTGAAGAATCATCACAAGGAAGCGAAAGTGCGCGCTGAAGGACTGTCTTCAACAGAAGCACTTAATATCATGGCTTCATACAACCGGAATTCAGGTGAAGAGATCTGGGCATATATCATTTCCTCGTCTACAGACTCACACCAAGGGGCAGCATCCATTCTTGCATTGGCAACAGCGAGTGAGGGATTCAGGAGATAATCTTCGATAAACGTTTTCATAAGAACAACAGTTTTGGCATTAACAATTAATATTTCATGCCGGAACCGTTTCAAAGCACAGACCATAAAAACGCCTTCAGACCATCACCTTCTGAAGAATAGACAAAATCAGAACAGAGATATTGATTTTCAAAAAAAAGACAACTAAAGCAGACTCATATATCTGCGCAGAATACGACCTTGAGAGTCTGTCATTATGATAAATGGCAGTACAGACAGGTCGAATGAATCCAACAGGGTCATTGCAAGCCGGGGATCTGTCTCCATTATCCTGTCGACGTTCACCATAAAGACATTGACCTTGCGTGCCTTCCTCCTCTCTGCACGGGTGACACTGCGGTCCTTTCCAGCAGAAAGCATGGCAAGCGAGGCCTCCTTTTCTGCCGCGCACACCTGACAGCCTTCCGTATAGAAGATGATGATATTGTTCTCCCCGCCTAGCATGTCAAGAGGAGTGACTGTCTGTCTTACCTTGCGCCATGTATGAAGTACTCCGGGAACCTCAACCGATGTGATCCTGGAGCCGGGTACATTCAAGGAAAGCATATCACTTATCATCAGCGCATATTCAATGACCTTTAGACTGTCATCCTGAGAGGTCCATACACCATCATCAGACAGAATATTCTTTTCAATATGATACTTCAAACCTTCCTTGTATCCTTCTCCGTTCTGCATGGAAAGATAATATAGGTAATCGCCTGCCATCTGGCGGAACGCTCTCTTATCGCCTGCGTCCAATGTCCTTTTACGGATATAATCTGCAATATCCTTGACATCATCCACAGACGGTCCGGACGTTGAGGCGGAAAATATACCGTCGAAGAGGTCGGAAGATTCCTGACTGCCGTATGTCAGTTCATCAGAGCGAGAGATTCCGTCAAGAAGAACCTTGAGGGACTCTGTATCCAGTCCCCTGCCTATGATTATTCCGTCGGGAGCGATCAGAAACATACGCGGTGTCTTTATCACACCATATTTACGTTGGAAATCAGAAACAAGTTCCGGATCCCATAAATGGACGATCTGTCTGTCATTCAGTACATTCGAAACATACGAGTCCCAGTTTTCCCTGTTGTCACCTGCATAGACAGCATAAATCTCCACAGGATATTCAATGGTAGAAAGCAGACTGTTCAGAAGAAGGGACTCGACCTTGCATCTGGCACAGTCAGTATCGTAGAAATACAGAATCCTGAAGCCCCCGGAAGCATCATCCTTGCCAAAAAGTTCAAGCAGATCTCCTTCGGCAGTCTGCATCAGGAGAGGCTGCGCACGTTTTCCCAGAAGGGACCGGCGGTTGAAATCCGCATGAACCTGCGCCTTCAGGTAGTCGGAATTCGAACGCATCCGGACCTTGCCTGTACCTATCCATCTGTCGAAGACATGCACCGCCACATTTTCCGCCCCCATCACTGGAGATTCAAGATAATGATTATATATATCAAGGGTAACATATTGTCTTACAATGGAATCCGCAGTACTTTCGATAAGGAAGTCGCATTCCTGTGCCTGGACATCCGGACTTTCATACTTCATCGCCTCATAATACTCACCCAACTTCACTCCCAGAGAAGCGAGGGCAAGGGAATCAGTCTGCCGGGCGAAGGTGCTCACCGCAACAGACAGCGACAGAAATATGAGAAGTAACCTTTTCATCAGAGTTTCACTGTCGGTGGAAGGAAAAGCGATGTGTCTCCTCCATGCTTGAGGATATCCCTTACAGCAGTGGATGATATATGGGCGAACTCCTGAGCGGTAGGGATTATGATGGTCTCGATATCAGGAGCGAGACGTCTGTTCGCATCGGCAATGGAGCGTTCGGTCTCGAAATCTATCATGTTGCGCACCCCACGAACTATGTGCCTGATACCTCTTTCCCTGCAGGCATCAATGGTGAGGTTGTCATATTCGATTACACTTACTCCTTCAAGTCCCTCGATTGCCTGACGTATGATTTCAAGGCGTTTCTCGTTGGAGAAGAAGCCTCTCTTGTCTATATTGACGCCGACCGCTACAATGACCTCGTCAAACATGGTCAAGGCCCTCTTGAGTATATTCAGGTGGCCTGCGGTAAACGGATCGAAGGATCCTGGGAACATCGCTGTTTTTTTCATATTTTCAACGTGTTTGCTATTTTCAAAGTATTGTGTCTCACTTACGTAAGGAACAGTCCTATAATCTCCAGTCAATCGGCTCCCGTCCTGCGGAGACCAGATAAGCGTTTGCCTTTGAGAAATGTCGGCATCCGAAAAAGGCACCACGAGCCAACGGAGAAGGATGCGCCGCCTCAAGAACCATATGGCGGGACTTGTCGATCAATTCCGACTTGGTCCTGGCAAAATTGCCCCAAAGCATGAAGACCACACCCTCGCAATTATCCGAAATATGACGGATGACCGCATCTGTAAACTCCTGCCAGCCTATTCTGCTATGAGAGGCGGCCTCCGAAGAGCGTACCGTCAGTACTGCATTCAGAAGAAGTACTCCCTGACGTGCCCAGTTCTCAAGATTGGGATAACCGCTCATCCTCACTCCAAGGTCCGACTCGATTTCCTTGAAGATGTTTTTCAAAGACGGCGGTGCCGGAACTCCTTCCGGAACAGAAAACGACAGACCGTGAGCCTGACCCGGACCGTGATAAGGATCCTGACCGAGGATGACCACCTTGACCTTATCTACAGGAGTAAGGTCAAACGCGCGGAAAATCTGACTTCCTGGAGGGAATATGGTCTTTCCTTCGGCCTTCTCCTGATGAAGGAAACGCACCAGCGACTCGAAGTACGGTTTTTCGAACTCCTGCGCCAATGCGTTCTTCCATGATTGCTGTATCTTTACTTCCATATATTAAAATATGAAGTCCATCACATCCTGAATGGTCTTTACATACACAAAGTTGAGACCTTCCACATATATAGGTCTGATATCCTCCACATCCTTGCGGTTTTCTTCAGATATCACAATGGTATTTATACCAGACCTCTTTGCAGCAAGTATCTTCTCCTTGATGCCACCCACCGGAAGTACCTTGCCCCTGAGGGTCATCTCACCTGTCATGGCGATTCCGCTCCTGACCTTCTGACCCCGGAATGCGGAAACCATGGAACTCACCATGGTGATGCCGGCAGACGGTCCATCCTTCGGAACAGCACCTTCAGGTACATGCACATGGATATCCTTCTCTGCAAATTCTTCATAGGACATTCCTGTGAGTTCAGGATGCGCCTTGATGTACTGATATGCGATGGTCGCAGACTCCTTCATGACATCACCGAGATTTCCGGTCATGGTAAGAACTCCCTTTCCCTTGCTCACGGAACTTTCTATGAACAGGATTTCACCTCCCATGGAGGTCCATGCAAGACCGGTCACCACACCGGGTGCTTCATTACCTTTCTGCTTATCATGTGAGGCAGTCGGAAGTCCCAGATATTCACGAAGATGCGAAGGTTTCAAAGTCTTTGGATACTTCTCCTCCAGCGCGATCTTCTTGGCTGTCACACGGGCGGCCTTTGCAATCTGCTTTTCCAGACCTCTCACGCCGGATTCATGAGTATACTCGTCTATGATCTTCTCGAGAGCAGTCTTTTCGAACTTGAGTTGGGACTTGGTAAGTCCATGCTCCTCCAACTGCTTCGGAACAAGATAATGCTTGGCGATCTCCAACTTCTCCTCCGCAAGATAACCGCTGACATTGATCATTTCCATGCGGTCCTTCAGAGCAGGCTGAATGGACTCTATGTTGTTGGCGGTAGTGATGAACAACACGTTGGACAGATCGTAATCTATATCCAGATAATTATCATGGAACGCCGTATTCTGCTCCGGATCAAGTGCTTCAAGCAATGCTGACGAAGGATCTCCCTTGATATCCTTGTTGAGTTTGTCCACCTCATCAAGAACAATTACAGGGTTGGATGTACCGGCACGGTTGATACCGTTGAGTATACGTCCCGGGAGGGCACCTACGTAGGTCTTGCGATGTCCGCGGATCTCTGACTCATCATGAACACCACCGAGGGCTATGCGCACATATTTCCTTCCCAGGGCACGTGCAACCGACTTGCCGAGACTTGTCTTTCCTACGCCCGGAGGGCCGTAAAGACAGAGTATCGGAGACTTCATGTCTCCTTTAAGTTTCAGTACCGCAAGATATTCTATTATTCTTTCCTTGACCTTCTCCAGTCCGTAGTGGTCCTCGTCAAGAACCTTCTGGGCATTCTTCAGGTCGAGATTGTCCTCGGAGATGTTGCCCCACGGAAGATCCAGCATGAACTGTATATAATTATATTGTATGCTGTAGTCCGGAGAAGACGGGTTGTACCTTTCGAGTTTCGCCATCTCCTTGTCGAAGATCTCCTGAACGGAAGCAGGCCAGAGTTTCTCCTCCGCACGAGCGCGCAACTGCGAGAATTCCTCCACATCGTCCATACCGAGTTCCTCCTGAATGGTCCTGAGTTGGCTGTTCAGGTAATATTCCCTCTGCTGCTGGTCAATCTCGGTCTTCACCTTCTGATTGATTTCCTGCTTGATCTTCTGGAGTTCCACCTGGGTGTCAAGTACCGAAAGAAGGCTCATGGCCCTTGCCCGGAGGTCACCATATTGAAGCAGTTCCACCTTGTCCATGAAATTCTCCACCTCCACTGTAGTTGCGATGAAGTTTACAAGGAATTCAAAACTGTCGATGCTCTTGAGTGCGGATGCGGCCTCTCTCGGAACAAAGGCGGAACTTCTGATGATGGAAGTCGCCTTTTCCTTCAGGGACTCGGCAATCATCTTCATCTTAGTGTCCATTTCCGGAACTGTATCCTCAAGATACCTCACACGACCGACCATATACGGTTCGGTTCCGATGATGTCCAGAATCTCCAGACGGCTGTAGCCCTGAAGAATGGCAGTGATGGTGCCGTCCGGCATTTCCAAGGTCTTGACCAGTTTTGCCAGAGTACCGAACCTGTAGAGGTCATCCTTGCCGGGTTCCTCCACAGAAAGGTCATTCTGAGGAACCGTACCTATGAACAGATTGTTCTTCTCAGCCTCCTCGATCAGACGTATCGACTTCTCTCTTCCTATGGTTATGGGATAGACGGTTCCCGGGAAAAGTACGGCATTACGCAGAGCAAGCACCGGAAGTACATCTGGAATCTTTGACGTATCCAATTTCACCATCCCCTCACCCTGCACTACCGGGATGATGCTCACTTCTGCCCCTGAGGCAGACATAATGTCATTAAATATATCTTTCATGTCACAAATTTACTCAAAATGAACACATATCTGCCATTTTGGCAGAATAAGCGTTAAAAATATTCTACATATATATAATGGTCAACATATATGCCGCAAATATTTTTAAATTCTTTTTGGTGAAATGAAAAAATAAAATTACCTTTGCGCTCCTATATCGGAAATAGTAAATGAATTAAAAGTAAATAAGTTATGACAAAGGCAGAAATCGTAAACGAGGTTGCCAAGGCAACCGGAATTGAGAAGGCTACTGTTCAGATTGTTGTTGAGTCTTTCATGGAGAGCGTCAAGGCATCACTTGCAAAGGGCAATCCTGTATATCTCCGCGGATTCGGCAGTTTCATAATCAAGCACAGAGCAGAGAAGGCAGCAAGAAATATCACCAAGAACACTACGATGACTATTCCTGCTCACAACATCCCTGCTTTCAAGCCTGCAAAGGTATTCGTAAACGAAGTAAAATAAGTATCACTCTATAAACCATTAACATTATGCCAAACGGAAAGAAGCATAAGAGGCATAAAATGGCTACGCACAAGCGCAAGAAGCGTCTTCGCAAGAACAGACACAAGAAGAAGAAGTAATATTCTCTAGTGTCTGCCATTTTAGCAGTCCGCTAAAGAGAGGCTGACCCGGGGGTCGGCCTCTTTAGTTTAAAGCCCGCAACGGGCTACTGATAAGTTCTTTAACATTGAAATTCCTGATGGAGTCCGTAAAAGACCTGATTGTCGATGTAAATCCGACAGAAGTCTCGATAGCGCTGATGGAAAACCACAGGCTCATCGAGTTGAACAAGGAGTCGAGTCAAGGGCACAGTTTCTCTGTAGGAGATGTGTATCTGGGAAAGGTCAAGAAACTTCTTCCCGCCCTTAACGCCGCCTTTGTGGATATCGGAGACGAGAAGGAAGCATTTGTCCATTATCTGGATCTGGGACTGTATTTTGAGGCTTTTGATGAATTTGTCAAAAGAATCAATCCCAACACAGATGCAAAAGGAATCTACAAGCACATCAGACCTGACCACATCCTCGCAAAGGAGGGTAGGATAGAAAATGTGCTGACGCCGGGACAGATGATAATAGTCCAGATCGTAAAGGAGCCGATATCAACAAAAGGTTCACGACTGACTGCAGAAATTTCATTGGCAGGACGAAACATTGTACTGCTTCCCTTCGCAGAGAAGGTGAGCGTATCCCAGAAGATCACCTCGAAAGAGGAGAAAAGAAGACTGGAGACACTTGTAAAAAGCATTCTCCCCAAGAACTATGGAGCAATCATCCGCACAGCCGCAGAAGGCAAAAATGCTGCGATACTTGATGCGGAACTGATGTCTCTGATAGAGAAATGGGAAGATTCATGGAAGAAACTGGCAAAAAGCAAGGGAGTCCAACTGCTGTTCACGGAATACAGCAAGACCACCACAATCCTCAGAGATCTGCTCAACGATTCGTTCAGCAACATCTATGTGAACAATGAGACAATCTATGAGGAGACCCGCAAGTACATCTCGCTGATCTCACCGGAGCAGGAGAAGATCGTAAAACTCTACAAAGAGAAGGCACCGATTTTCGACCACTTCGAAGTGACGAGACAGATCAAGAGTTCATTCGGGAAAGTGGTCCCTATCAAGCAGGGAGCATACCTTGTGATCGAGCACACCGAAGCACTGCATGTGATAGATGTCAACTCCGGAATCCGTTCCAAGAACAAGGAACAGGAGCAGAACACATTCGACATCAACTGCTACGCAGCAGAGGAGATTGCACGACAACTCAGGCTCAGGGACATGGGAGGCATCGTGATTGTGGACTTCATCGACATGGAGTCGAACGAACACAGAAACGCCCTCTATAAGAAGATGACCGAGTTGATGGAGACCGACAGGGCAAAGCATAACGTACTTCCTCTGACAAAGTTCGGTCTGATGCAGATAACCCGCCAGAGAGTCCGCCCGGCAACCGAGATCAACACCCAGGAGGTTTGTCCGGTGTGCAACGGAACAGGAAAGATACAGTCAAGTGTCGTGATTGATGAGGCTATCGAAAGAAGGCTCGCATTCTATGTGACTGAAAAGAAGATGAGTAGCGTCATTCTCAAAGTGAGTCCGATACTGGGAGCATACCTCACAAAAGGCGTATTCAACTCAATTCTGAAACGCTGGAAGAAAAAGTATGCATGCAAGATAGAACTGGTGGAAGTCACCGACTTCACAGTCCTGCAAAATGAATTCTATGACGAAAAAGGTGGGAAGTTGGATTAACTTCCCACCTTTTTTATTCTTCTTCCAGGAACTGAGTCATATTCTCGGAATACTTTCTCCATTTGTCGATCAGGGCCTGCATGTCGTCCGGCAATTTTGAGTCAAACCTTACCATCTGCTTTGTCTTGGGATGGACAAAGCCTAATGTCTTGGCATGGAGGGCCTGACGAGGCAGGAGTTTGAAACAGTTCTCGATGAACTGGCGGTATTTGGCATAGATGGTTCCCTTGCGGATCTCTGCACCGTCGTAACGCTCGTCGTTGAAGAGAGGATGCCCTATCCAGTTGAAGTGGACACGTATCTGGTGTGTACGTCCTGTCTCCAGACGGCATTCCACCACCGTCACATAACCGAAACGCTCCAGTACGCGGTAGTGAGTCACGGCATGCTTGCCATAATCGCCGTCCGGAAACACCTTGAAACGCATCCTGTCGTTAGGGTCCCGACCTATATTGCCGACTATGGTTCCCTCATCATCCTTGAGATTTCCCCACACTATGGCCACATACCTGCGTTCTATGGAGTGTACGAAGAATTGCTTTGCCAGGTCGAGTTGCGCCTCGTCATTCTTGGCCACTACCAGAAGTCCGGAGGTATCCTTGTCGATACGATGGACCAGGACTCCCATTCTTTCATCCTGAGCATCAGCATCCTGAGATATGCCGAGATGATGCGCAAGAGCATTCACAAGAGTACCGCTGAAATGTCCGTGTCCCGGATGAACTACCATACCCGCCTCCTTGTTGAGCACAAGCACATCCTCATCCTCATATACTATGTTCAACGGAATGTTCTCAGGCAATATCTCAAGTCCGCGTCTCTGATAAGGCATCACAAACTTGATCACATCACCGGGACGGACCACATAATTAGCCTTCACGATCTTTTCATTGACCCTGATATATTCCGCCTTTATGGCAAGTTGGATGCGATGGCGGGAAGTATATTCCATATGGGTGGCAAGGTACTTATCCACACGCATAGGGACCTGTCCGGATGAAATGTCGAAGCGGTAATGCTCGAACATCTCCTGCTGCTCATCTTCATATGCGACCTCATCGCCGGCTTTTGCCGAATCGAAATCCTCCAGAGGAGTATCCTCCATATCAAAAAACCTGCTGTCCATCATCTCACGTCTCTAATAGGGATCCTGTTTGCATCCAGTGTAAGATAGAGTGTAACATCCGAACCCATCCTGACATCAATATTGTCTGACGGTGCTGGTATCTGCTTGTAAACCAAAGCATTAAGGCTATCGTCATAATCCTTCACAGTAGTATCGAAGCGAAGAGACCTGATGTTGAGGGAATTATCATGAACCGCACTGACAGCACTCATCCTCTTGAGTCCGACGACATCAGGAACATAAGTGACAAAATCATATCCGTTCAGTCCCACCACAAGATCAATGACTGACTCGCTGTCAATCATTGAACCAGGTTCAATCTCGGCATTCTGATAGAGTTGACTCAGGACATTGTTTGTTGCAAGATCCTGCACATATATCAGTTTTCCAAGCAGAAGACCTCTGGAGAGGAGTTCCGCCTTAGCCTGCCTCATCGACAGTCCCACAAGGTTCGGCATGGTTATCTGCTTTGCATTTACAGCATTGATTGTCAAGGATATGCGTCTTCCGCTCTTCACCTTGCTTCCCGGAGCAGGATTCTGTCTGTAGACAGCACCCTTCTTCATCCTCTTGACAAAGACCGAATCTGTTACATCAACGACCATATCATTGGAAGCGGCAAGGAATTCAGCCTCCTCAACCGTCAGGTTAGACAGATCCGGAACAATCAGTTCCTGACCATGCTTGGTGGCTATATTCAGAAATATTGCCGCTCCTGCCACAAGAACAATCAACACCACAAGAGCGGCGATGATATGTTTCAATGCCCATTTGCCAGGAAATTCCTTTTTAACTGCTTCTGCCATATGTTTACAATTTAATCAGTTCATATTCACAAGTTCCCAATCCTATTTCCTCACCATAGCGCACTCCTGCCTCCCAGTTGGTATCCGGATGGACAAGACGGAATTTGTCATCCCCCCTGTGATGATGGTGAGAGCAATCACAATTTTCGCCATGACGGTCTGAAATGGCGTTGCCGTGCAGGCTTGGAGCAGCCTTGACAAGATCTGCGCAGGCGCAATCCAGTGCGACAGGGTCGAAGGACGCTGCTATACCCAGGTCCGGCACAATGGCAGCATCGTTATGATTCCAGCAGTCACAGTTAGGAGACACATTCATGATGAAACTGATATGGAAATGAGGCTTTCCGTTCACCACCGCAAAAGCATATTCAGCGATCTTGCTGTTCAGCACTTCCGATGTATCATAGTCCTTCACCACCGCGGCTGATTTCTGACATACTGCCACGCATTGGCCGCAGCCGACACATCTGTCATAGTCGATGACCGCCTTCCTTTCGACAACCTTGACGGCATCGTGACGGCAGTATTTCTCGCATATGCGGCAACCGATGCAGTTCTCAGTATCTATCACCGGCTGAGACGAAGAATGAAGTTCGAGTTTGCCTCCGACACTTGCAGAACCCATTCCAAGATTCTTCAATGCACCACCGAAACCGCTCTGTTCATGGCCCTTGAAATGGTTCATGGAAATCACTATGTCCGCATCTGCGATCGCCGCACCTATCTTAGGAGATGGGCAATATTTTCCACCGCAAGGAACTTCCTTATAGTCAGTACCTTTAAGACCGTCGGCAATTATCACGTCGGCATGTGCTCCAATACGGTTGAATCCGTTTTCCATTGCGGCATCCAGATGATCCACCGCATTGGAACGGCCACCGGAATATAATGTGTTGGCGTCAGTCAGAAAAGGCTTGCCGCCAAGCGAACGGATCATATCCACCACCTTGGCAGCATAGTTGGGACGGATGTAAGCCAGATTTCCCGGCTCACCGAAATGTATCTTTATGGCTACGAACTTTCCTTCGAAATCGATTGTATCAATCCCCGCCCTCTTGAGAAGTTTTCCGAGTTTTGTAAGCATGTCATTTCCCGGAACAGTACGAAGATCGGTAAAATATACTTTTGATTTTTCCATCATATGAGAGGTTTACTCAAGAATACGACATTGAACAGTCCCTGTCCCATCAGGACAAGTCCGATGATTATGACCACGGCACCCATTACCCTGCTGACCCACAGAATTGTGCGCAGACGGAATTTGTCCCTGAATTTGCTGAGAGCCCAGGACATTGTGAACCAATACACTACAGAGCCTGCGCTTACCGAAAGTATGATTGGCGCCACATTCCAGTCACGTGGTGTCTCTTCCGCGATTCCAAAGAAGGCAAAAAGAGCGAATATCACGAATATCGCCATCGGATTTGATATTCCCATCGCTATCGCCTGCAGGAAGTCCTTGGATGAGAATGTAGACTTCGTGTCATGTCTTCTCTTCTTTCTGAAAGGATTGGACAAAGCCATGGAAACTCCTATCAGGGTCAGTATCAGTCCTCCCACAAGCAATATGATGTTCTCATGCCTGTCTATTATCTGCTGGGCGAACGCAAGTGCAAACAATGAAATGATGGCATATATTGTATCCACGACACTTGCACCGAGTCCGGTCACAAATCCGGCATAACGTCCCTTATTGAACGTTTTCTGAATTACAAGTATCGCAATGGGACCCATCGGCGCCGAGGCGCAAATTCCGACTACAAATCCTTTTATTATATCCAACAGCATACCTTCTCTTTTGATAAGTGTATAATCGGACAAATATAGTAAATTTTTGCTACATTTGCCGTGATTATAGATTTCTCCACTCGCTGTGCCGGAAAGAATGACATGGAGATTGTCACGTCACTTCGTTCCTCACAATGACAAGTGCGTATGGGATCCCCGATCAGGTCGGGGATGACGGGAAGGATGAAGGGCAGGAAGACGGGAAGGTGATGGGAAGGATGACGGGAAGGTGATGGGAAGTGATGGAAAGGATGAAGGGCAGGAAGACGGAAGGAGGACGGGAAGGGACCGATTGAAATTACAAAGAACATGAAAAAAGAGAATATGTTGATTTGGGGACTTGTGGTACTGTTTGCGGTACTGATGTCAGTCCCATATATAGTACCTCACACCGGATGGATGGCACTGTTTGGACTTGTGCCCCTGCTTTGCATGGAACGTATAGCCACCCTGCTTGAAAAGAAAAGAATATGGATATACCATTATTCCGCCTTCGTGCTGTGGAATGCCTTCACCACATTCTGGGTGTGCAACGCTACTGTAGGAGGCGGTCTCTTCGCCATATTCGCAAACTCTCTGCAGATGTCCCTGGTGTTCGGACTGTTCCGTCTGAGCAAAAGGAAATTCAGCGGTGCCCTCCCTTATATCTTCCTGATGGTCACATGGATAGCATGGGAAAGATTCTATTTTGATGCAGAGATATCATGGCCTTGGCTGGTTCTCGGAAATTCATTTGCACGAACCACATGGGCAGTCCAATGGTATGAAATCACAGGAAGTCTCGGAGGTTCTCTTTGGATATGGGTGAGCAATCTGGGAATATTCGGAATGCTTGTATCATTGTCTGACGGCAGTTGGCTGAGATGGAATGCGAAGGCAAGATGTGCTGCCATAATCGGACTTGCCGCTGTTCTGAGCGTTCCTTTCATCATCTCCCCTATTATCGGCAAAAAATACGACGACTCGATGGATGCAGAGCAGACCCTCGACGTACTCATAGTCCAGCCGAACATCGACCCTTACAACAAGTTCCAGGCGATGACTCAGGACCAGCAGAACGCAATCGTGGAGGGAATGATATCCAGGGAACTCTCTTGCCGGAAGGAAGACACTCTCGCCTCTCCCCTTCTTGTGCTTGCCCCGGAGACATTCACAAGCGACATAATCGTCGGTCAATATGACAGAAGCCGCACATGGAGACGCTTCACGAGGTTCCTCAAGGATTATCCGGGAGTGAGCATGCTCTTCGGCGCATCAGCATATGACTATATAGAATCAGAAAATGCTCCGTCACATACCGCCCGCAACGTCAGGGACGGACTTTGGGTCGAGTCGCATAATTCAGCACTTATGATTGACGGTTCTGCCGAAACTGAAATATTTCACAAGAACAAACTCGTGGTAGCGGTGGAACACACGCCATATCCGGCGATATTCTGCAAGATAGACGATCTGTTGGGAGGCGTAATGGGACGTTGTATCGGTCAGGGAGACATTTCGCTTCTTCATGCAGGGGACATACCTGTAGGCTGTGCAGTATGCTATGAATCAGTCTACGGAGAGTACTATACGGATTATATACGAAAAGGAGCACGTGCAATGACCATCATCACCAACGACGCATGGTGGGGAGATACTCCCGGCTACAGGCAGCACCTGAGTTATGCCTCCCTGAGGGCAATTGAGACACGTCGCGCCATAGCACGTTGCGCAAACACAGGCATCAGTGCCATAATCAGCCCTTCCGGAGAAATAATGCAGCCCACTCCATGGTGGGAGCAGGCTGTCATTTCAGGTTCATTGCCACTTCGAGATGACCTGACATTCTACGTATCTCACGGAGACATCACAGGTCGTGTATGCAGTTTCCTGTTCACACTTCTTCTGCTGGCGTTGATCGTCAGGTTCATCGCCGGTAAACAGGTCTAAAGTCCGGTCAGATCGATTTCAACGAGTCCCTTGATGCCGTCGAATTCAACCGTGTATTTATTGTGATATCCGGTCAGGTCGAATGTGACGGTCTTCTCTCTGTCATGACTACTGTACCGATAGCCCACAAATGTGCCGAAAGGGTCTCCTGAACTGTCAGCATCCCAATACACCATACCGCTCAGACCGTCATTGAAGGCAGGCACATCAAAGATATCATTGACATGGGTGACCTTCAGCACGAGGTTACGCTTCGGAGGAAGCCCGTGCTGGAACACCTTGAAAGTCTCCCTGCTTGAGTCTGCCCTGTTCACAAATGAAACAGTTGCAGTCCTTGAAACCTCCTCAAGATTCGGCTCGACTGTGAATTTATGAACGGAAGAGGAAACTCCTTTGGACACGACATGCTTTATCCAAGGCGTACCTGAGGGGATGGAGACATAATAATCGACATTATGCTGCAGCGAGACTTTAAAGGATCCGCCTTCATCCGGAAGTTCATAATCCGCATCCTCGACAGAAAGTACGGTCATCTGACCTTGAACAACATTGAAGATGGCGCGGGCATTGGAGTCATCAGTCGAAAGGACTATGGCAGCCTTTCTGTCGTCCGGCATCGTATTCTTATCCACCGTTACGGTCAGCACGGTGGTCGACTCATCTCCTTCAGTCGGTTCTACCCTGCACCATTCAGCATGTGAAACTGCCTTCCATGATGAATTTGTCGAGAACATGACCTGGTACGAATCCTCATATTCGTCAAACATAACCCTCTCGTTCTCCACATTATCCAGGGTGATATAGGACTGATTTATCATAGTCACCAGCATCTCACAGGCAGACAACGAGGACAACAGCATCATCAACAGCAATATATTGTATAATCTTTTCATTTCTTTTCTAGTCCCTGGTTCCTGTTACAATACGCAATTCCTTCTTTTCCGATCCTTTGGAAAGAGTGACAGTATATATGCCTGCCTCAAGAGAACCGGTTTCTATGACAAATGTATTTTTCTTCACACTCTCCACCGGCACATCAAGACCGTTTCCTGACAATCTGACCTCAACCCCGTCCTTTGTGGTCAAAGTGATGGTCTGGGAAGCATTTTCATATTTGAAGACCGTACTCTCCTCGATGGTATATTCGTCGGCGAGAAGTATGCTTTCCGCTCCCCTGATACTCCTGTCTGCATGAATCGTCTTCCACTGGCCTTCCTGAGGATGGTAGTACTGAGCCAGCAGCAGATATCCGAAACCGACAGTACCGTAGTCGGTCAGGACCACATCAGGATAACAGATATAATCATAGGACTTCAACTCCTCAATTGTCTGCTCCCACAGGATATTTCGCTCATTCATCTCTCTGTCGACCACGACAAGCCTTACCTTAAGGTCGCGGCATGTGATCTCGCTTCTGTTCCTTATCGCACCTACATTGATGACTGAAGGGAGTCCGGTCAACTGGTCGTATTCCTTGACTCTCAAGCCTTTGAATGTACCATACTCGTTGTCGATATTATAGAACTCCACCCTCAAAACGGGCTGACCGCCCTTATCAGGCATGAAGTTGAGTATGGCACTTTGGGAAGTATTGTAACCATTGATGTGCGCCAGAGATCCCGCCCCGGCTCCCGGATTACCGGGATTCATGGCAGAAAGGGAATAATATCCGTCGCTTGAGCCGCTCCAGCCCCAGTTCACATGAAAATAATCGTTGGAATCATATCCGTCAAGCACAAACATGTGACCCACATCAGGCGCATTTCCGCTATATATGACAGGACCGTTGGTCCTTATTTCATTCCTGATAAGAGGGAACCAATCCTTGTCCTTGTAGTATTTTCTTTCCTGCAGATATACGCTCCTGTCATATCCGAAAAATTCCATCATGGCAGAAGGCACAGCGGTACTGAATATGGTTGTACCTTCCATGTCATATTGTACCTGAGCGGCAGCACCGATATCGGCAATCAGTCT
The DNA here is from genome assembly GCA_015060205.1 of Bacteroidales bacterium. Lineage (GTDB taxonomy): Bacteria > Bacteroidota > Bacteroidia > Bacteroidales > UBA932 > Cryptobacteroides. Next base: position 29,409 of record SUYY01000002.1, on the reverse strand, counting down.
CGCTACGGCATCGTTCTGGCTGTCCGTCCATTGCGACTTGTACGGAGAGGTCAGAGGCATGTCTTCCCAATGGTATTCCTCACTCAGATCCCTGGCAGGAACCGTCAAATTGTTCTTGTTGGTGACATACTCCGGTGTCGTGCCTGTACCGCAAGGTGGATATTCCCTATATCGCAGTGCGATGGCAATTGCAGTTGGTCCGCAACCTGTAAGCGTATTTTCCAACTTGCCTTTATACATCATGACCGGACACTGATAGTTGAACGGTCCCCACTGGTCCCATTTCGCCGTCTCACACAGATAGACTTCGTTTCCCGGCAATATTCCGGCATCTGTCGCCACAACACTGTTTTCCCGTACTTTCTGAACCTGCGCATCCATCGTATCAAGCCACCAATGCAAGTTTGGCGGCATATTGTCAGTTCTGAAATTCGAGTTGACCGAATATGCTAATATCTGCTGTACAGCATCGTCTCCGGAAACTATGACAAATCCAGGTCCCAGATCATTGTCAAACACATAAAAGGATGGAGCATGACCGACGGCACGCGTACTCAAAGTTCCGAAACTGTCGTAGACCAGACTCAGACTCACACCGGAAGACCTGGTAAGAACCTTGGATCCGATAAAATCATAGGCAATGTTCCGCGCCGTCTCGAGATCTCTTTCCCTCGCACCGGAAATCAGCGGAAGCGACATCAGCAAAAGCAATAGAATCCTTCTCATAGGTCATAAAAAAGAGATTATCTGCGAGGAGGGCCCATAGGACCTCCAGGACCTCTGCGCTGCCCTGCACCACCCTGAGTGAAGTTGCCGAAGCGATAGGTCAGAGAAAGGATTATATAACGTCCCAAAGTGTTGTTGCGTGTCTCGATATGGTAGTTGGACGAATCGGACACTGACAGATTCTTGGACTGACCGAGTATGTCATATGCCTTGAGGGCAAGGGTGAATTTCTTCTTGAAAAGCAGTTTTGTTATCTCGGCATTGAGGATTATCTCGTCATCCTGTGCTGTGGTATATCCGTTATACCAGTTATATCTTGCTTCTGCGATGAGATTTATGCCTCCCGGTATGGTCCAGTTCATGGAGCCATCCACCTGATTGTTCCATGTAGGCTGAAGTTCCTTGTTGAGTGTGTACCATGACTTGCTCATTCTGGTACGTCCTCCGACATTGACTTCCACGAAATCATTGCGATAAGTAAGGCGCAGACGCTGAGTGAAGCCCAGAGTCTGGTTCTTGTTGACTGAGAACATGTCCGAATGGTCTTCCAGAGTTCCATAGTCATTATGGAACTGCTCGTGGTTGAACACGGCGTTCTCCGCATCATAATACATATCGGCCTTGGTATCGCGGAAAAGATTCGTACCCACATATGACACCGATTCATTGTAATTGAAGAAGGTCATCGAGAAGATCGAGAATCCGGACTTGCCGAAAGGACTGTTCACGAAAAACCCTGCATTGAAAGAGGTTGTCGCCGGTCCGTTTACAGGAATCGAATATCTGACTCCAGCCTTGTCATACCACTGGGCATTTGTAAGGGCGTTCTCCGTTACACTTCCACGTATATTTGCATTGACGGAAGTAAAAGTCTTCTTGTTGGTATATCCGAAACGTGCACGGACATTATGGTTGAAATATGGTTCCAGATAAGGATTACCAAGCGAGATGTTCAGAGGATCCGAATTGTCCGGAACAGGCATCAGTTGTGATGTTGAAGGCTGTGCCGAATTACCGAAATAGAACAGACGCATGTTGGAGTTGTCATTTATCTCATAGAACAACATAGCCTGAGGAGACCAGTTGATCACCTTGTTGGTGTAGGTCTTTTCATTTGTCTGGTTGTATGTAGAGGTAGGATTCACACCTGCTCCGAGTTGCGCCCTGAATTTATTCTTCTGATAACTGAGGCTCAGACCTGCACGCTGATTATGGGATTCGTTCTCGATATTGTTGGAATACACCTCATCCCTTACGGCTCCCACCGGATTGAAGACAGGTATTCCGTTCTCCAGAATATTGCTGCCGCTGTTGTAGGTATCCTTGACCGATCTGTTGAGATTCCATGAATATGAGTAGTTGGCCTCAAGAAAGAGATGTTCTGTAAGCGGCTCCGTATATACCAGCCTTCCACTGAGAGAGGTTCCCTTCGACATGCTCTCAAACCTCTGATTTACGGTATCGCACTTTTCCTGCAGAGGAACTCCGGCCTCGTCATAGGCATCGGTACGGGAAAGGTTCAGACCTGTGATGGCATTATTGCTGAAATTGTAATGCACATTGGCTGAAATAGTACGTCCAGCCTTACCGAGCCGCTGACGGAAAAGAAGGAAACCGCTTGTGTTCCAGTTACGGTTGCTTCCCGAATTGCCTGTGATACCTTCATTCACCTTCACTGCATCGGAAACACCTTTAGACAAAGATTCCGTGCTGAATACGGAAGACTCATTGTAATGTCCGCTTCCGAAGTTGAACTGAGGTTCAAAGAGGATGGATGTGTTTTCCGAGAACTTATGCTCCAGTCGTACACCGAAACGATGACCCTGGGAGAATGTATTGTCATATCCTGAAGAATTGTTCAAAAGACTCCCGTCCTCAAGATATGTGGTCTTTGAAGATGACTCGATCACATCACGGTCAGAGCCGTTGTACACATAATTTCCTGCGAGATCCATCTTGTCATCAAAAAGGTTGAAGGCTCCGTTGACACCTCCCATCCATGTGGTGGCGATGCCGTTGCCGCCTCCCCAGCCTCCATTTCCGCGTCCCATACCCATACCGCCTCTCATTCCCTGCATCATGCTACCTGCAACGTCATTGAATCCGCGGTTGTTGGTATTGTTTCCGTTAAGGATTATGCTCAACTGACTTTTTTCAGTAAATCTTCCTATCATGGCAGCACCCTGATAACGCCAGTCGTTCATATCCGAACCGGGTCCCGGCACATCATGTCCGCCTCCTCCCATTATATTACCGAACCATCCTTCAGCCATACCGGGACGCAGTTTGAGGTCGATTATCGTTTCTTCCTCACCGTCGTCGATACCTGTGAACATGGCCTGGTCCGACTTCTTTTCCACAACCTTCACCTTCTCAACTATCTTTGCAGGGATATTCTTCGAAGCAAGTTGCGGGTCATCAAGGAAAAAAGTCTTTCCGTCGATGGTTATCTTCTTGATGGTCTCTCCGTTCGCTGTGATGGAACCGTCTGCCTCAACCTCCACTCCCGGAAGTTTCTTGAGAAGTTGCTCGAGCATATCATTGTCGGAAGTCTTGAATGATGATGCGTTATATTCGACCGTATCCTTCTTTATCACAATCGGATTGCCGATATCTGTAACTTTTGCGGCATCAATGACCTCGGCATCCTCTGCCATCCTGACTGTTCCAAGGTCAAGATTCTTCTCAATGACAACTTCCTTGACAAATGTCTTATAGCCCATCAGTTCCGCCTTTACGATGTAGGCACCTTTCTTCAGTTTTGGAATGGATACGGCTCCACGGTCATCGGAAAGCGCATATTTAAGAGCGGTCCTTTCCCCTTTGACAGTAACGGATGCTGTCGCAAAGGCCACGGGTTCAGACGTCTTTTCATCCACCAGATGAAATTTGATGGAATATATCGACTGGGCGAAGGCTGGTGTACCTGCCAGCATGATCACGAGAATAAGGAAGTTTCTGAAGTTTTTCATTTTCTGTCTTGTCTGTTTGGGCAAAATAAAACAGTATTTAGACTGATACGGATGTCAAAAGTTTAAGAAGATTTCATTTTTTTACTCTGTCAGGATTGTCTGCAAGAAATTTCTTCCAATCTGTCTTTCCTCCTGAGCCTGCGAGTGGATTTGTCATCTGATAGTGATGGCATAAGGCAATGGCAAGTGCATCTGTGGCATCCAGATATTTCGACTCAAGCCTTACATTCAGAGTCTTCTGGATCATCATGGCAACCTGCTCCTTGGATGCGGCACCGTTTCCGCAGATCGCTATCTTGGCTTTACGTGGAGCATATTCGGCCACCGGTATACCACGCATCACAGCGGCAGTAAGTGCAGCCCCCTGCGCCCTGCCAAGTTTCAATATCACCTGGGCGTTCTTGCCATAGAACGGCGACTCGACTGCAAGTTCGTCAGGCTGATGTTCCTCTATCAGTTCCGATACACCGGCAAAGATGTTGGCAAGTTTCTCGAAAGGGTCTTCAATCTTACGAAGGTCAAAGACTCCCATATCCTTATAATAAGGTCCCTTGGCATCTACGCCAATAACCCCGAAACCTAAAATATTGGTTCCGGGGTCAATGCCTAATATGGTCTTCGCCTTGCTCATAGCACATCAGGCTTATGAATGTATCCTGTCATCAGTCGATATAGTCGAATCCGGTGTACGGACGGAGGGCCTCAGGAATATATATCTTTCCATCCTTCTGATTGTTTTCGAGAAGCGCAGCAACCACACGCGGAAGTGCAAGAGAACTTCCGTTGAGAGTATGTGCAAGTTGGGTCTTTCCTTCGGCATCCTTGTATCTCAACTTAAGACGGTTTGCCTGATAAGATTCGAAATTGGAAACCGAAGATATCTCGAGCCATCTTCCCTGAGCCGCAGAATAGACCTCGAAGTCATATGTAATGGCAGATGTGAAACTCATGTCACCACCGCAAAGACGGAGAATCCTGTATGGAAGACCAAGAGATTTCACAATATTCTCCACATGAGCGATCATATCATCAAGAGCGGCATATGAGTCCTCCGGCTTCTCGATACGTACGATCTCCACCTTGTCGAACTGATGGAGGCGGTTCAGACCTCTCACGTCCTTTCCATATGATCCGGCCTCACGACGGAAGCATGGAGTGTAGGCTGTCATCTTGACTGGGAACTCGTTGTTGGCGAGTATAACATCCCTATAGATGTTTGTAACAGGCACCTCTGCCGTAGGTACGAGATAGAAGTTGTCCGCTGTAGCATGATACATCTGACCTTCCTTGTCCGGAAGTTGGCCTGTACCGAAGCCTGAAGCCTCATTCACCATGACAGGAGGTTCTACCTCAAGATAGCCTGCTGCAGTATTGATATCAAGGAAATAGTTGATCAATGCTCTCTGAAGTCTTGCTCCCTTTCCCTTGTATACAGGGAAACCTGCACCTGTCAACTTGACGCCAAGATCAAAGTCGATGATGTCAAACTTCTTTGCGAGTTCCCAATGCGGAAGAGGATTCTCACCAAGTTCAGGAACCTCGTTTCCAGTCTTTACCACCACATTGTCCTCGGCGGTCTTTCCCTGAGGGACCTGGTCGCATGGAAGATTAGGAAGAAGAACGACAAGTGAATCCAGTTCCGAGTTATTTTCCTGCGACTTGTTCTCTATTTCTGCCGAGCGGGCCTTCAGTGCAGCGACTTCAGCCTTTACTGCCTCTGCCTCTTCTTTTCTGCCTTCCTTCATGAGACCACCTATCTGGGCAGCCTTCTTTTTCTGTTCGGCAAGACATGTATCGAGTTCAAGTTGAAGAGAACGTCTGTTCTGATCGAGAACATTTATCTTTTCTACAATTTCCCTTGCATCGAAATTCTTTACTGCAAGTTTCGCGATGACAAATTCCGGATTTTCGCGAAGATGTTTTAATGTGAGCATAATTCTGTTTATATTAAAAAAGGACTGTAATCCGCTCGGGATAACAGTCCTCAATAGTTTTCATAAATCCCCGAGTCTTAGTTCTCAAAAGGGAGTACCGAGACGTAAGATTTGTTGTCAGCCTTCTTGCGGAAGCAAACCTTACCGTCAATCAGAGCGTAAAGAGTGTGGTCCTTACCCATTCCTACATTCAGACCTGGGTTGTGAACTGTACCTCTCTGACGAACGAGGATGTTACCAGCCTTTACTGCCTGATCACCATATTTCTTGACTCCGAGTCGTTTGCTATGTGACTCACGACCGTTCTTGGAACTACCGACGCCTTTTTTATGTGCCATAATGTTTCCTCCTCAATTAATTAAGCGATCGCATTGATCTGAAGTTTAGTAAGATACTGACGGTGACCGTTACACTTCTGATAACCTTTACGACGTTTCTTCTTGAATACAAGAACCTTCTTGCCCTTGCAAGTGTCATCAAGTACAGTTGCTGTAACCTTAGCACCATCAACGTAAGGTGCACCTACCTTAACTGCTCCGTCCTCGTCGATAAGAAGTACCTTGTCGAACTCGACAGCAGCACCCTTCTCAGCCGCGAGGCGGTTTACGAAGATTTCCATACCAGCCTCAACTTTGAACTGCTGGCCTGCAATGTCTACGATTGCGTACATAAAACTTGTAAATATTAAAAGTTTTAGAAAGCAGGCGGTCACAATGTGACTCTTTCTCTGAGCCTGACAATCTTTAAATATCTTCAAAAATATAAATTACTGCTCGTCCTGAAGTTGCATCTGCTGAACGTAGATAGCCTTCTGCATCTGCATTCTCTTCTTCACTGACGGCTTAAGGAATGTCTTCCTTGCGCGAAGTTCACGGATTGCACCAGTCTTCTCAAACTTTCTCTTGAACTTCTTAAGAGCCTTCTCAATGCTCTCACCATCCTTTACTGGAACTATAATCATGCTAATACCACCTCCTTTTATTTCGGGCGGCAAATATAAGCATAAATTTTTAATTTACAAGACTATTGCAGGAGTTTTTTGACCACTTCCATTCCTTTGGTAGCCACTTCCTTGATATGCGTCATGCGGGCATCACGGACAGTGACATCCTTCGGGTCGATTATATATATAGGAACCGATGATTTTGCATATCTGTAAAGACCTGCCGCCGGATAGACCTGAAGGGAAGTTCCGACAATGAGAAGAATATCAGCAGCCTCCACGGCATCGATTGCACTCTCTATCTTCGGCACTGCCTCACCGAACCAGACAATGTGCGGACGCAGTTGGGCACCGTTCGGAGCGAGGTCGCCCACATGTATGGAATCCGGACCGATATCGAAGACTGTCTCTTCCGAAAAGCCGTCCATCTCATTGCAGCAGTTCTCCGGACGTACTTTTGTAAGTTCGCCATGAAGATGGATTATGCGGGTCGAGCCGGCTCTTTCATGCAGGTTGTCCACATTCTGGGTCACCACTGTCACGTCGTAATCATTTTCCAGTTCCGCGATTGCGATATGCGCGGCATTAGGACGGACACCCTGCAACTGGGCACGACGTTCATTATAAAAGTTCAGGACTGTTTCGGGATCCCTGTACCAGCCCTCGATCGAAGCGACATCTTCCACCTTATGGTTTTCCCAAAGACCGTCACTGTCCCTGAATGTCGATATTCCGCTTTCGGCACTGACTCCGGCACCGGTAAGCACTACAAGACGTCTTTTCATCTTATTCCGAAATATTTCTTTCCTACCCAATATTCAAAGAGAGGATCCAGAATGACGGGTTCATCCTTCTCATTGAAGGTTATGACCTCCTTCTTCTTGAGGGCATCCTTGACCCTGCGTACATTTGCAGATGAATTGAGAGCATATTTCTCGATCACATCCGAAGCGCTGAATTTTGTCACACCGTCCAGAACTGCGCGCAGGAGACTCAACTGATGGTCAGTAAGGTCGTCAATGACTGCCATGAAACGAGGTTCGTGAATCGAAAGAAGTATATTGAGCGCCTGCATCAATATGCCTTCGTTTATATAGCCCTTGGTGAGATTGTCACAGATGGATGTGAAATGGTTAAGATACCACATCTGACCTCTGAAAAGGTTGCAAGCACCCATTATGAGTTCCCTCTCGACCACTTTTCCGCCTATCATGAAACCACGGACGATATGCTCGGTGATCTCGGAATCATCAACTTTCTGCAAAGGCAGGTATTCCACCTGACGGTAGAAGAACTTCTTCTCCGCAAATATATATTTCATTGCATTCACCCTTGATCCGGTGAATATGAACGAAACGGACTTATCCTTTTCGGCAAGAACCTTTTCCATAACCTTCAGAGCGTCCTCGAAATCCTTGTCGTTCATTATGTTATGGAACTCCTCGAGGATGATATGAAAGACTGTGCCTTTTGCTGCCGCAAGAAGGAACGGGAATCTGAACATCTTCTCGACATCGTTCATATCGGCCTCCCAGTTCATGGAAACGACCTCGTCAGCGACTGCAAAACGAGTCTTGTCAAAGACAAAGTGAGTATCCGAAAGATATTTCTCCACCACATCCGAGTATTCCTGGGCCGTCGAGAACATAGGACGGATCAGAGCCGTTCCGAACTTGACGAGAAAATCCTCCAGAGTCCTGACATTGAACATGTTGACATGTATGACGGTAAACTGCTTGGCAGCCTCACGCATATTGTATAAAGTCTGCTGGATGACAGACATCTTTCCGCTCTTGGGCGGCTCATACATCACCACATTTTCTCTGGCATCAAGAAGGTTCCCGAGAATCATGCAGTCGTACTTTCTGCCGACAAAGCATTTTCCTGTGACGTATTTGTCGTAAACAAATGGCTTATTCATAATCCAAGTTTCTCAAGGGATGATTTCACACTTTATGTGGCAAATTTAGAAAACAATTTTGTTATAGACAATAGGTATGGAATCTCATATATTTTAATTACATTTGTGAGTTTAAGAAAAACCGGTTCATATGAAAAGAATCATCAGGATAGTTCTCAAGACCATACTCTGGACAGCAGTTGCAGTCCTGTCCCTTCTGATTGCATTGGAAATAGTGCTTTCCACAGGCATTCCTACCCGCATCATAAGCAGGATAGCCTCGGAATACGTCGACGGAGACATACACTTCGGAAACGTATCGGCTTCGATGTTCAGAAGATTCCCTGCCACCACACTTACCCTGGAAGATTTTCATATAACCTACCCTTCTGACAGGTTCGACGAATCTGAAAAGGCGGGAGTACAAGGTCATCTGATGTACAAGGGCTGTTCTGAGCAGGCAGACACCCTGGCATCATTCAGAAGGCTTTCCGTAGGAGTCAACCTGCCTGCCCTGCTGACCGGAACCATAAGCGTACCGTATCTGAGACTTGACAATCCGAGGATATTCGCCCACAGTTATGCTGACGGAAAGGCAAACTGGGACATGTTCATCACAGGCGATTCAGAGGAGGAGGAAGACACGACAGATACCGGCATGCCTAAGATAGCCATCGGCACAATCATGATGACGGGAAAGCCGCACATAGTATATACCGACAGCAAGGACACTCTGTTTGCCATGATCAACCTCAAGAGGCTCTCTCTCGACGGAAAGATAAAGCCGCACAAGATGCACAGGAGCAGGACGGGTCTTACGCTGGACAGCATGTTCGTGGCAGGAAGGATGGGTCGGGACACGATTGCTGCCGGATTGGACAGACTATACCTGCATGAGAAAGGAAGAGAGGTCAATATAGATGCGGAAGCAAAGGCATACCTGGCCACAGGCTCTTTCGGAAGACTTAAGGTTCCGGCAAGGATAGCGGGAGTACTGTCCTTCCCGGAAGGAAATGTGCCGGAGATCCGCACAGAAGGACTCCGGATAGAGATCCTGGATATACCTGTAAACGTCGATGCGGATGTCAGATTCGATGAAAAGACCGAGTTTGCAGCAAGGGCACGTATTCCTGAGACTACCCTCACCCACCCATCGATACCGGAACAGGCTCTCGACCTGAGTCTTGACGTAAAGGCAGCGACAGATGAGTCAGGAAGGATCGACGTCTGTCTCGAATCACTGGAAGCAGCCATCAGGGGTGCTGCCATCAAGGCGAGTGGCAAGGTCACGGATGCATTGGGCGCGGATCCTCTGATAGCAGCAGACTGCTCACTTGCTGCAGATATCGATTCTCTTGCGAGGTTCATCCCGGACACATTGGGCATAAAAGCATCCGGAAGCATGAGCGCAAAGATTCTCGGAAGCGCATATCTGTCTCAACTTGACCTGTATAATTTCTCAAATTCATCAATGACGGGAGAAGTTGTAAGTGACCGCATTTATGTAAACATGCAGAAGGACACCATCAATGCCGACGTACATGGACTACGCATAGTCCTCGGTCCTGAAGACAAGGAATCCCTCCGAGACTCGACAAAGACATTCAGGCTGATGGGCATAAGCGGAGAGATTGCAAAAGCGGACATTTCATACAAGAGAGCAGCACACCTGAAGGCCGAAGACTTCAAGATATCCGCCAAGAATGTGATGGACAAGGAAAGTCAGGCGGACACCGTCAGGAAGATACATCCGTTCAGCGGACGTGTAAGTGCCGGAAAACTGACTTTGAAAGATTCTGAAGGCACCACCATCAGACTTGATGAAAGCAACAACAGTTTCAACATATTCCCGAAGAAAGGTCAGCCGAAGGTGCCTGTGCTCACATTCAGCAGCAAAAACAAGAAGATTTTCCTCAAATCCGACCACAACAGGGCAACTGTAAGCAATGCAGATATAAGTGCGAGCGCAGCAATGAACACTGTGGAAAGGAGACAGAAGATGAGGGCGATGAGGGATTCTCTTGCAAGAGTCTACCCGGACGTGCCTAAGGATTCGCTTTTCCTGTATATGAGAGCCAGAAGCGGAAAGGAAGCAGTTCCTGAATGGATGAAAGAGGAGGACTTCAGGAAGCAGGATATCGACATAAGTCTGGACAAGACCATGGCGAAATACTTCAGGGACTGGGACCTCAAGGGCAGATTCACAGTCAAGAACGGTACTGTGATGACTCCTTACTTCCCTCTGAGGAACACTTTGCGGGGTTTCAATCTCGATTTCACCAATGACAGGATTGCCATAAACGATTTCAAAGTGAAGTCAGGAGACTCGGACATCTCGATGACCGGAGAACTCACAGGACTCAAGCGGGCACTTCTTGGAAGGAAAGGCACTTTGAAACTCAATGCCGACATTCTCTCCAATGAACTTAATGTCAATCAACTTCTGGCGGCATACACGACCGGAAGCAACTTCAACCCGGAGACCGCATCCGGCACTGCAGATGCAAGCGATGAAGAATTTATGGAAAGCATCGAGATTGACTCGACTCAGGTCCAGTCTGCATCATCACTGTTAGTCGTACCGGCCAACCTGAATGCCGACATATCATTTTTTGCCGGCAACACCTACTATTCAGACCTGCAGATCGACCTGATGACAGCAGACCTCCTGGTCAAGGAAAGATGCGTGCAGGTAACCAACACACAGGCACTCACAAACATGGGTGAGATCAACCTCGAAGGATTCTATGCAACCCGAAGCAAGAAGGACATACAGACCGGATTCAGCATAAGTTTCAAGGACATCACAGCGGAAAAGGTAATCAACCTCATGCCTTCTGTCGACACACTCATGCCTCTGCTGAAATCGTTCGGAGGTCTTCTGAACTGCGAAATGGCAGCCACGGCAGGTCTGGACACGAACATGAACATAATAATGCCGAGCATCAACGGCATCATGCGCATCGGAGGTGAAGACCTGACGATAAAGAACAACGACATGTTCAGGAAACTTGCAAGACTCCTCCTGTTCAGGAACAAGAAGGAAGGTCATATAGACAAAATGACTGTGGAGGGAGTGATCAAGGACAGCAAGGTGGAGATATTCCCGTTCATACTTGAAATGGACAGATATATACTCGGACTGAGCGGAGTTCAGAATATGGACATGTCCTACAGATACCACGCCTCACTCATCAAGTCTCCATTCCTGATCAAACTCGGAATGGACATCTACGGTCAGGATTTCGACAATATGAAATTCAAGATCGGACGCGCAAAGTACAGGAACAGAAACATTCCTGTATTCTCATCGGTTATAGACGACACCAAGGTGAATCTCGTGCAGTCTATAAGAAATATCTTCAGCAAGGGTGTAGATGCAGCCATCGACGAGAACAAAAAGATGAGCATAATAGAGGAGCATAAGAAGAACATAGGATATGTGCAGGCAGTAGACCAGAAACTCGAGGAACTCTCTGCAGACGAGCAGGCACAACTTGAAGCAGAACAGGCAAATCAAACAGAAAATACAGATGAATAGTCAGGAATATATTGAAGTGAGCGTAAAGATAACGCCATTCAGCGATGAGAATGCCGAAATCCTTACGGCAGAAATCAGCGAACTTCCATTTGAATCATTTACGACAGAAGATCCTTACCTGAAATGTTACATACAGAAGGAACTATTTGACCAGCAAGCCCTTAAAGTGGTATTGAGCGGAATGGAAGACTATGGATTCGAAGTGGAACACACATCAGCCCTCATCCCGGCAGTCAACTGGAATGCCGTATGGGAAAGCCAGTTCACCCCTATCGTTGTGGATGGTCTCTGCACCATAAAGGCTTCCTTCCATGAAGGGCTCCGTAAGACCAGATACAATATCACCATTGATCCCAAGATGGCATTCGGTACAGGTCATCACCAGACCACATATATGATGTGCCGGGCGCTGCTCCAGAACGAGGATGCCGTAAAAGGCAAGGTGGTGATGGATATGGGATGCGGCACAGCAGTCCTTGCCATTCTTGCCGCCAAGATGAAGGCATCGCATGTATATGGAGTGGATATCGATGCGGTGGCAGCAATCTCTGCATATGACAACGCCCGTCTGAACAGAGTCGGCAAGGTGATCGAGACATATTGCGGAGACGCATCGCTTCTTCAGAGAAATTCATATGATGTGCTTCTCGCAAACATCAACAGAAACATACTTCTTCAGGACATACCGACATATTCGTTATGCCTGCACAGGAACGGTCTTCTTTTTGTGAGCGGATTCTACCTCGAGGACATGCCTATGATAACAGCAGTGGCACAGAATGCTGGTCTTGAATATGTCAGTCACGACAGCATAGACAACTGGTGCTGCATTAAATTCGTCAGAAAATGAAAAAAACGATCTTTGCATTTACTCTTGCCCTGACCCTTGGATTATCGTGCAAGCCAGAGGTTTATCTCGGACCTCTTGACAACCCTATGGGCAACTGGAAATCTTCTGAAAGCATATACTATTTCAACGGAGAGACCGTCTATCAGAACAACTCATGTGAATATAGCGCCATATCCTTCTATAGGGACAGTCTATGCTGTATAGAAGGTAGAAAGGGAATATTCAACTACTACATGACGGAGCCGGGAAACACACTGACAGTCGACTCTCTGGTGTGGCAGATAGAGGAACTCACAGGAAGATTCCTCAAACTCAGTTATCTGGAAGACCTCCGGGCAGATGCTTCCGAGAACGGATCATCTGAAGAGTCCCCTGATACGGACTCTTCACAGACGGAAGAGGAGACAGATGTACAAGGTCCGGTACAACTCCCGGTGGAATATAATGGTGTCACAATCGAATCAGATGGTAACGGAGGGTATATATATACAGGAACGGCAGGAAAGAAGTTCCCCTGCCGCTATGTTTCCCATACTGAAGAAGACGGGACTGTCGTGATCGACTGCTGGTTTGATTTCAGACTGGACACCTACCGTCCTTTCTGATCTTCCTCAAGTTCGCATCCGTTGAAGAAGAAATCAGCGGATGCCTTTTCTTTGGAGACTGTAAAATATACCATTTCGCATGTCGAACATATCTTGCCTTCGTGTGAAATGGATGCCTCGATGAAGGCGAAATTCCTTTTCATTTCCTTCAGACGTGCCCTTATCTCGAGAACCACACCCTCACCTGCGGGTACCGGGTTCCTGTATTTAACATTCAACTGTGTGGTCACGCCGGCAGTCTGAAGTTTACGGTTAACGACCCATCCTCCTATCTCATCCATCAGAGTGGCCTGGATTCCCCCATGGAGGGTATTTATCCAACTCTGATAGTTTTCCCGTGGCTCCCACATGCAGACGATATCGTCACCGTCCTCGTAGAACTCCATTTTCAGACCATAAGGATTGCCCGGGCAGCACGCGAAGCAGTTGTAACCTTGTTCTTCAAGCCCGACATAAGGATTTGCGATCTTCTTCATCCTACTCCGCAGCCTTAAGTCTCTCAGCATTCTCCGCAATCTGAAGTTGGTCAAGTACCTCCTGGATCGCTCCATCCATGAACACCGGAAGGTTATACATGGTATAGTTGATACGATGGTCGGTCACTCGTGACTGAGGGTAGTTGTAGGTTCGGATCTTTGCCGAACGGTCACCACCTGCAACCATGGTCTTGCGCTTGGCAGAGATCTCCGCAAGATATTTCTCATATTCCATATTGTACAGACGTGTACGGAGTTCGGCAAGTGCCTTGTCGAAGTTCTTGAGTTGGGACTTCTCATCCTGACACTGAACCACGATACCTGATGGGATATGAGTAAGACGGATTGCCGAATATGTCGTGTTCACAGACTGTCCGCCAGGACCTGACGAGCAGAATGTATCCTTGCGTATATCGTTCATATTGAGTTCGATATCAAACTCATCTGCCTCCGGAAGAACTGCAACTGATGCAGCAGAGGTGTGGACACGGCCCTGAGTCTCGGTCTGAGGCACACGCTGCACACGGTGCACTCCCGACTCATATTTCAGGACTCCATATACTCCTTCACCGGAAACCTTGCAGACGATTTCCTTGAATCCGCCCGCAGCACCTTCCGCCTGGTTGGTGACTTCCATACGCCATCCTCGGGTCTCGCAGTATTTTGTATACATACGGAAAAGGTCACCGGCAAATATGGCAGCCTCGTCACCGCCGGAACCGCCACGGATCTCAAGAATCGCGTTCTTGCTGTCCTGTGGGTCGGCAGGAATAAGAAGAAGTTTGATTCGCTCCTCCCACTCCGGAAGAGTAGGTTCTATCTCAGCAATCTCTTCCTTGGCCATTTCACGCAGGTCCTCGTCCTTTTCAGTAGCGAGGATATCCTTCGCCATCTCATAATTCTCAAGAATCCTCTTGAATTCGTTTCCAGCCTCGATGATAGGAGTAAGTTCCTTGTACTCCTTGTTGAGTTGTACGAATTTCTTCATGTCTGAAATGACCTCAGGATCTGAAAGTTGTGCCTGAAGTGCCTCATATTTTTCCTGAAGGCCCAAAACCTTCTCCAAAAGTGTATTTTCTGCCATATATGGTTTGTTTAAGCGTGCAAAGATAATAAAGATTTCTCGATTCCGCTACGCTTCACTCGAAATGACAGGAGAAGAACTCGAAATGACTGAAGAAGAATCAGAATGGGGCGCAGTTTCCATCAGGTGTTGTATAGCGGCCTGGGCACAGACACAGCCGAACACCGCAGGAATATATGAAATGGTGCCCACCTGGGACTTCTTGTTGCGGTCCTCGCACGGAACTATCGAATCCTTGTCGGGAAGTTCCTCCGAAAAGACCACCTTGAATCCTTTCCGTATGCCCATATGACGCAGTTTCTTGCGGACAATATATGCCAGAGGGCAATTGAACGATTTGGAAACATCTGTAAGACGGACTTTGGTAGCATCGAACTTGGCACCTGCTCCCATGGATGAAACCAGAGGGATGGAGTTGTCCACGCAATATCTGATAAGGTGAAGTTTCGGAGAAAGCGTATCGATTGCATCCACCAGGAAATCTATCTTGAACCCTCCCAGCACCTCTGCAGCCTTTTCCGCTTCAAGATACTGTTTCAGCACGACCAGGTCGAGCGACGGATCAATATCCTTGAGACGCTCTGCAAGCACATCACATTTTGATCTTCCCACCGTGGAATCCAGAGCGAGAAGTTGACGGTTCTTGTTCGAGACCGACACATCATCGCTGTCCAGGATAATCAGATGACCGACACCTGCCCGTACAATCATCTCTGCAGCATATCCTCCGACGCCTCCCACACCTATGACTGCAACGGTGGAATTGCGGAAATGCTCAAGCATATCCTCTCCCACCAGCATTGCAGTCCTTTCCTGCCAGCCGTATATCATAGTCCCTTCGCTTTACCTTCGTCCCATATTGCATCCATCTCGGCAAGTGACATCTCCTTCAGGTCACGTCCCTTGCGGATGGTCTGTTCTTCGAGATATGTGAATCTGCGGCGGAATTTCGCGCATGTGCGTTCCAGAGCGGTATCAGGGTTCAGACCGTAGAGACGTGCGGCATTCACCGTAGCAAAAAGGAAGTCACCGAGTTCCTCCTCAGCCCTGTCATATGCATCCTTACGCTCCTGCTCGGAAGAGGCAGACGCCATTGCGTCGAGTTCAGCCTGATATTCACCCATCTCCTCCTTGACCTTCTCCCACACATCTTCCTTCTTCTCCCAGTCAAAGCCTACTCCACGCGCCTTGTCCTGCATACGGTAGGCCTTCAGAAGCGGCGGAAGAGAGTCCGGAACACCGGAGAGTACTGTCTTGTTTCCGTCCTTCTCCTTTGTCTTGAGCATCTCCCACTGCTTGACGACGTCCTCTGCACTGCCCACCTCCGCAGTAGAGAATACATGCGGATGACGGTAGATTAACTTGTCACAAAGGAAATTTATCACATCGACAATATCATAATGCTGCTTCTCCTCCCCTATCTTGGCATAGAAAAGCACATGAAGAAGGACGTCTCCAAGTTCCTTGGAAAGTTCCCTCTCGTCACCGTTCAATATGGCTCCACTGAGTTCATACACTTCTTCTATAGTCTGCGGACGCAGGGACTCATTGGTCTGTTTGCGGTCCCAAGGGCATTTCTCCCTCAATTCATCAAGCACGTCGAGTATTCTCCCGAATGCCTGCAGTTTTTGTTCTCTTGTATGCATAATGATGCAAAGTTAGCAAATATGTGAAAAATAACTATCTTTGGAGGCTTAAACGAAATGTCATGCTTAAAGAAATCAAATATGTAACAGCCCAGGAGGCTGTGAAGGTCGTCAAGTCGGGCGACCACATCCATCTGAGCAGTGTGGCCAGCGCGCCTAAGATTCTTATTGACGCCCTTTGTGCAAGGGGCGAGGCCGGGGAACTGAAGGACGTCCGGATCCACCATCTCCACACTGAAGGTCCTGCGCCATATGCAGACCCGAAGTTTGAGGGTGTGTTCTTCCATCAGGGTTTCTTCGTGGGAGCGAATGTCCGCAAGTCGGTTCAGGCAGGATATGCCGACTATATTCCTGTATTCCTGAGCGAGACCCAGAAACTGTACAGATGCGGTGCTCTGCCATGCGACGTGGCGATGATCCAGGTCTGTCCTCCTGACAAGCACGGATATGTATCTTTAGGAACATCCGTAGACGCAACTCTGGCTGCGATAGAATGTGCGAAGACGGTGATTGCCGTAGTGAACAGAAACGTTCCTCGCGCCTGGGGTCAGGCTATGATTCCTATGGAGATGATTGATATATTCGTAGAAGGCGACACCCCTCTTGAGCCTGCACATTTCAGCGAGCCGAACGAAGTGGAAATCGCCATCGGAAAGCATTGTGCGGCTCTCATAGACGACGGTGCATGTCTGCAGATGGGTATCGGAGCGATTCCGAATGCGGTCCTGGCACAGTTAGGCGGCCACAAGGATCTCGGAATCCACACCGAGATGTTTGCTGACGGCGTGCTCGAACTTGTTGAAAAAGGCGTGATCACAGGAGCGAACAAGGTGACCGACAAAGGTAAACTCGTCTCCACCTTCCTCATGGGTTCACAGAAGGTCTATGACTTCATCGACGACAACCCGATGGTATCCATGATGGACGTGGGATATACCAATGATCCTTTCGTCATCTCGAAGAATCCAAAGATGACTGCAATCAACTCAGCAGTCCAGATAGACCTCACCGGTCAGGTCTGCGCCGATTCAATAGGAACACGTTTCTACTCCGGAGTCGGAGGTCAGGTGGATTTTGTATATGGAGCATCTCTTGCCCCTCAGGGAAAGGCCATCATCGCCATGCCTTCATGCACGAACAAAGGCGGCAGCAAGATTGCACCGACAATCATTGAAGGCGGCGGAGTGGTGACCACAAGACCTCATGTACATTATGTCGTGACCGAATTCGGTTCAGTTGACCTTTACGGAAAATCAATGCAGGAAAGGGCAAAACTTCTCATAAGCATCGCCCACCCTGACCATCAGGAAGAACTCGACAGGGCAGCCTTCGAGCGCTTCGGTCCGCACTACCACAATTTCTAAAAGGAGAGCATTCAGGACTTGGCCTGTTTCCGTCTGGCGGTAAGAGCCTTCTGGAAGGCGCGGGCATTCTTGAGATGCTCGCTGTATGAAACGGCGAAACGGTGGGTTCCGTCGAATTCGGGACTGGCACAGAAATATATGTATCCGTGTTTATCCGGATCAAGAACAGCATCTATGCAGGCTTTCGGAGGCACATTGATCGGTGCCGGAGGAAGACCTGCATATCTGTATGTATTATAAGGAGAATCTATTGTAAGATGCTTCTTGAGGACCCGGTCAAGTTCATAATTCCAGCAGAAGCAGACTGTCGGATCGGCCTGAAGTTTCATTCCTTTTCTGTAGCGGTTCAGATACACACCCGCTATGACAGGATACTCAAAAGACTTCAGAGTCTCGCCGCTCACGATTGACGCCACAACGGAAACCTCCATAGGTGAGAGACGCTGTGCCTTTGCCTTGGCAAGGCGTTCCTTTGTCCAGAACACATCATATTCCCTCTTGAAACGGTCAAATATATCCTTTACAGATGCTGTCCAATACATCTGATAGGTGTCCGGAAGAATCATGGCAAAGACATTTTCCGGTGTGAATCCATATCCTGCAAGGAACTCCGCCGAATCAAGTGCCGAAGCAACAGACGCAGAATCCACCATCATCTGCGAGGAAATCTTGCGCGCTATGGAACCTTTGGTGCGGATGGTACCCGAAAGCGTAAGGTTCTGCGGGGTCTGCCAGCCGAAACTGACCATACGGGCCACATACATGCTTGTAGAGGACGGCTCAATGACATATCTTCCCGGTTTGATCTTCTGAGCGACTTCCTGCTTTTCAAATGCTCTTGCAAGACTACGCGGGCGAAGTGCAACCGTATCAAGACTCTCAAGCACCTGAGAGGCCGTCATATCCGGATATACATAAAGGACCTGACTGTGTCTGAAGTTAGGATGTCTGTTATCGGTATACCACAAACCTGCGAAAATGCAGGCAAGGGCCATGGCAGCGACTGCTGCCGATATGATCATATATTTCTTCATTTCCTGAGTCTGATGATGTCACCTTCGCGGATGACATTGCTGTCTTCAATTCCATTGATCTTGCAGAGACGGTCAAGACGCACTCCATACCTTTGAGATATGCCTCTCAAGGTCTCCCCCTTCTCTATCACATGCATCTCAAGCCCGGGAGCGGACTCTTTCTTCTTTTTCTGGAGATACACCACGGTACCCGGCTTCAACGGCACATCTTCCTTCAGGTCGTTGAACCTGAGCAACTCCTTGAGGAACAGACGGTTCGACTCTGCAATACTGTCATAGGTCTCTCCCTCGGCCGCATAGACAAAGAGCACACCATTCTGCGAATACATCTCTCTTGAAAGAGAGAAACGGAAAGTCTCGCGACTGGAGGAAGTAACTTTATGTACCTGTTCCAGTTGGGCAGGAGGCGTAGGAATGGTCTGAGGTGCAGGTTCCTTTCTTACCTTCTGCTTATTTTCACCCTTTGAGGAAGTTTCCTTAGGCTCCTGCACCGGCGGCTGAGTGGTGTCATAGAGATGCAGTTGGTATTCCTCAATCAGGTTTATGAGTTTGCGGGGATAGTTGGGATCTGTCGCATAACCTGCCTTCTTAAGACCATAAGCCCATGATTGATAATCTGTTATCTTATACTCAAAAAGAAACTTGTATCTATCCCTGTATCTTAGGAAATCAGAGTGGTCACGATAGGATTCCTCGGGTGAATCGTATTTTCTGAAACACTCTCCTTTTGCATCATCGTCATGATAGACCTTTCCTCCCTGCCATCCGTTATGACACTTGATTCCGAAATGGTTGTTGCTCTTGAGTGCAAGTTCCGATCGGCCGTAACCGGACTCCAGAAGTCCCTGTGCAAGCGTGATGCTGGCCGGGATGCCGCTACGGTACATTTCCATCACTGCAATCGCGGAATATTTTTCTATATATGCTTCCTGAGGGGTCTTATCCGATGGAGAGCGGAAGGCGGTCAAGACCGTCAGTCCTATAAAAAGAAATAAAAAATGTCGTATCTTCTTCATATCGTTTCTTTCGCGAAATGACAAAGATACAACATTTTTCACTTTATTGCCCGTTATTTACGGCTTGAGAGGAGAAGTTCTCCCAGTTCCTCTATATCCCGTACTATAAGGTCTGGAGGGAAGAACTCCGGATCAGGATTATTGCGAGCATCCTCCGCCACCTTCTCAGCAGTTTCCAGCGTTGTCTCACCGGAAAGGACAAGTACGCCGAATGCTCCGGCATTATGTGCCATGGCAGTATCCGTATATATGCGGTCACCCACCATCGCTATTTCCTCAGGTTTGAGTCCATGCCTGTCAAGGATACCCTTCAGCATGTTCGGGTCAGGTTTTCCGAGAGTGATGTCAGGCTGACGTCCTGTAGCATGTTCGATACATTTGCAGATTGAACCGCAGTCTACAAGAACCACCTTCTGATCGGTAGGACATACGCGGTCAGGGTTTGTGGCGATATATGGCACGCCTTGCGAAGCCCACCATGCCGCACGGCAGAGACGGGAATACTCCAAAGTCATGTCAAAAGCCACCACAAGGGCGTCCGGAACATCATCCGAACTGTCTGCGCAGGATTCGAATCCGGCCTTCTCAAACTGAGACACCATGCTTGGAGTTCCGAGCAGGAAAAGTCTGCGTGCCTGAGGATAGTGAGCCTTGATATAGTCGATTGCCGCGAGAGAAGTAGTATACATATTCTCCTCATCCGCCTCTATGCCCAGTCCCTCGAGTTTCTTCAGATAGTCCGCTACTGACTTGGAAGGATTGTTGGTTAGAAAGGAATATCCTATCCCGCTTTCCGACATCTTTGCAAGAAAAGCCTTGGTGAACGGGAAAAGAGTACTTCCCAGATATATGGTGCCATCCATATCAAGGGCAACATGCTTGATCTTGGAGAGTTTCTCCTTGAGTTCAGACGATACTGTCTTGTTATGGTCAGATTTCATAATCATTTTGTCTCCTTTACTATCTTGTTTAACTTTTCATATCCGTCTGCAGGTGCATTCCACATAAGTCCGATGGCAATCGCTCCCGCAACTCCGAATGCAATGGCTATAGGAAATACCGAGTCCCATCCACCTGTCTCTGCCAGATTTCCGAAGATCACACCGGAAACTACCGAACTGGCATAACCGAAGATTCCTATGATTCCGTTACCGGTACCGGCAGCATATTTGGTTGCCTGCTGGGAAGCACACACTCCATAAAGAGCCTGAGGGCCATAAATGAAGAAAGCGGAAAAGACAAGGAACACAAACGAGAGCACGACTGATTCGCATTTCCAGAACAGGAAGAAAGTAAGTGTCGCGAATACTATGCAGAAGAAACATGTCCTGTGAGCCTTGCTCTTGAAGAGTTTGTCCGAAAGCCAGCCTGCCAGAAGCATTCCCAGAGTACCTCCAAGAATCTCAGTAGTGGCCAGAAGTCCTCCCGCCTGTGAGATATCCATTCCCTTGGTCTCCGTCAGGAACGACGCACCCCAGTCAAGGATTGTCAGACGGATGACATAGATACAGAAATTCGAGATACCTATTATCCATATGAACGGATTACCAAAGACCATCCTGTTTATTATCTTCTTGTATTTCTTTCCGTCTATGTTTTCAAGAGGATCCGGTTCGCCGGATTTTTCAGCAGCGTCCTTACCCATCTTCTCCACAGGAGGCAGTCCCACTTCAGAAGGATCATCCTTAAGACCGAACCACAGGACAGGAACACCCACAAGAGCAATCAGTGCAGGAACCATAAAGCAGAGATACCACGCACTGTATCCGTAATTATCCAGCATGAAACCGCAGAGAGCCACAACTATACCTGCTCCGAGAGTGTGGGACACATTCCATATGGACTGCTTGGTAGCCAGTTCATCAGGCTTCACCCAATGGGCAAGAAGGCTGACACAAGGAGGAACTCCCATGCCCTGAAGATATCCGTTCAGGACCCATAGAGAACCGATAAGATACACAAGACCCAAAGTCGCTTTTCCTTCCGCATCCAGAAGGGTAAGCATACCGTTCAGTTTAGGGCTGAAGCATATGAAGAGATTGACCGCACATGTGAGCAGGAGTCCCAGTGCCATGATCTTCTTCTTGCTGAAACGGTCCACAAGCATTCCGTTCACAAATCTGGAGAATCCATAGATGATGCTGTGAAGGGTGAGGAATATACCCAGTTGGGTCTTCGAGATGCCAAGTTCCGCCTCCATGGCAGGGATAGCCATTCCCAAATTCTTTCTCACAAAATAGAAGAGAGCGTATCCGATGAAAAGCACTACAATTGTGCGCCACTCCCAATAACGATACTTCTTGACGGTGTTATCCATTATTTTAGTGTTATTTTTGTCAAAACTCCGCAAATATACGAATAAATTAAAGACCTGCTCCATCTGCCGCAGGTCTTCATGAATAATCTCCTATTGTCTTGGACGAAACGGGTCACACTTCCCAGATGCCGCCCTTGCCGAACATACGCTGAACGAACTCATCCATCCAGCCGAGGCGATAGATCACGTCTATGTTTGTGAATCTGCTTCTCATGAACGGAATATATGAGACTGTCTGACGGAAGCGCTCACGAGTCACTCCTATCATCTCAGGTTCGTACGGTGCCCCGACAAGACGCAGATTCTCGCGCACCTGTCCGAACGGGATTATCTGCCTGCGTATTCTTTCGCTCAGTTCCGGCCATGCCTTCTTCAAAGCATCGAGTTGACTGCGCAGTTCCTCCTTGCCCACATACTTACCCTTTGTCTCCACCAAAGCCCTGGCAATATGTCCCGGCTTACCCTCCATCAGAGTCCTGATTTCAGTCTCCATCTCCTCCCAACTCTTCCAGGCGTCCACGCATGCATCCACATCTATATTCTCAAGCCCTTTTTCAAGAAGGAATTCGAGTTCTGCAGTCGAGACCAATGTTCCGATTCCCACCTTGAATCCGTGAGAGACATGCTTTCCTTCATAGCACAGGTCCTCCATATCCCAGCAGTGGGAATACTGGTGTTCCGTTCCTGAAGCCGGACGGCTGGACTGTATGGCCTGCATGGCAAAACCGCTCATAAGAAGTCCGTCCGCAAGCGCCTGAGTCTTGTCTACATCGCCAGCGAATACCGCTGCCGGATCAGAAAGCGACTCCTTGAGTCCGTTCTGGACAAGTCCCCATGCAAAATCATCAATTTTCTCGCTTCCCACAAGATCTGCCAGCATCCAGTCTGCTCCGGCAGGAATCTTTGCAATCAGGTCTGCATATCCCGAGGCAGCAAGTTCCTTTGGAGCCGCCGCTGCTATTTCCGAGTCAAGAACAAAACCCAGAGGAGCGGGGCAGTCGAAAGTCTGCTTGTTGCCATCCTTGGTAATGGACGCGCCATATGCCGTGAATCCGTCCATGGAAGCGGCAGTACCTACGCACATATATCGTCTTCCCAACATATGAGAGACAAGTTTCACGGTATCGTTTATCACTCCGGAGCCGACAGCGACCGCAACCGCATCAACAGTCTCGAGATATGATTTAAGGGACTCGATGTGCTGCCATTCCGCATAAAAGTCTTCAGCAGGGAATATATACGGTTTTTCGGTAACCACTCCTGCCTCATCAAGAGAGTCCTGGGCATTCCTGCCTGCCACTTCCCAGGTATTCTCATCAGCCACGACTACAGCCTTCTGTCCCGGGAACAGACTTACGAACATTTCTGATGTCCTGCACACGACACCTCTTCCGATAATCAGAGATTTTGTATCTCTCGCCCTTTGGAGCGCTTGCTCTATCTTATTCATAACCATCAGTCTCTATAAAAGGAAATCCAGCATTTCCGGCAGTTTCGTATAATCCTCTATCTGAACATAGTCCATTCCTTTGATACGGACATGGCTGTCACCACCGCCATCACCAAAATCATCTCCTACGAAAAGGATCTCCTCTTCCGAATAGCCATGTTCCGCAGCGTATTTCATTATCGAATCATACTTGTTGTAACGCTTAGGCGCAAAATCAAAAGATGAGGAGCCTCCGATATAGACCACATGGTCAGGAAACAGAGAGCAGATCTCGTCGTACAGGACACGACGTCTGGACCTGTCAGGATCGAACACCACCTTATCCTCCACCTTGGCTCCACTGCCTATCAGACAGAACGTCACCATACCTGAAGGATGGAACTCCAGATGTCCGCCTGTATAGTCGGTATAGCCATACTTCTGGCGGAGATACCGGCAGGTAGTATTGAAGTATTCCTTATCAGGCTGAACGGTATCCTCACGTATTATGCAGAACTCTCCGTCAACCATCGCACTTTCCTGCATTCCGTAATTTGCGATGATATCTATAGGATATTGCTCCATCTGATTATAGATACGTGGCGCATTTCCCGCTCCGACCATGATAACCTTGTACTTGCGGTCCAATTTTTTCAAGATTTCCTTGTTAGCCTGAGGCATATGGCTCTTGTGCTGAGACAGAGTGCCGTCAAGATCGAAGCACAGAAGTCTCTTGGGGCATTTCAGATCGTCTGACTTATAAATCCTCATATTTTTAAATTTTTACAAAAATACACAATTTTTCCACAAAACCAAAAAAGAACGAACTCAAATAACAACTTACAAATTCATTTCTTTTCGTTTTCACAAAAAACAAATTTGGAACTCTAACAATATAAATGTACTTTTGCGTCTATCAATCACTGAACAAATGAGAATTATAGCATCACTCATCGCACTGGCCTTTTTGGGAAGTACAGTTTCAGGTCAGGAACGTAGAGAAACATTCATCAGCAGAAGCGACACCGCAGTTCATTACCGCATTCCTGCCTTGGCTGCACTTGAGGACGGCACAGTAGTGGCAGTCGCCGACTACAGATTTTCAAGAAATGACATAGGAATAGTCAAGGACGGAAGAGTCGACCTCAGGGCACGCACAAGTCATGATAACGGACGCACCTGGGAAGAGATAACCACGGTCATCGAAGGTAAAGGGAAGTATTCTCCTGACTTCATGAACGTCGGTTTCGGCGACCCGAGCATAGTTGCAGACAGGAAAAGCGGAAGGATTCTTCTCATGTGCGCTGCAGGAAACATTTCGTTTTTAGACGGAACTCCCGATTGCCACCTGCGCATGACAAGGTTCTACAGTAACGACAAGGGCAGGACATGGAGCGGACCGGAAGACATGACAGATGATATCTTCAGGCTTTTTGACGACAGCATACACGGACCGGCCAAGTCGATGTTCATAACATCGGGAAGAATCGTCCAAAGTCATGTCAAAGCGGGAAAATACCACCGTCTGTATTGTGCGGTACTTCAGATCGCCGGTAACGGACAATGGATGAACTTCGTACTGTATTCTGACGATTTCGGAGGTTCATGGAAGGTTCTCGGAGGGACAGAGGTCCCACCCATCCCACACGATGCGAATGAAGCCAAGGTGGAGGAACTGCCTGATGGAAATCTGCTCATCAGTTCCCGCACAGATGCCGAAGGAAGAATGTTCAACATATTCCATTTCAGCAATATAAGAAAAGCGGAAGGCAGATGGGATGAGATGGTCCACTCCAGTAGCCATAACAACGGCATCATAACCGCCGGCAATTCATGCAACGGCGAGATGCTTACAGTCCCTGTCATCCGCAAAGAAGACGGACACAAGATGATGCTTCTGATGCAGTCTGCTCCTGCAGGTCCACGTCGCTCCAATGTGAGCATATACTACAAAGGACTTGAACTCAAAAAGGCCTATACTCCGGAAGATATCGCACGCGACTGGGAGGGGGCACACCTCGCCACAGACATAGGGTCCGCATATTCTGTAATGGCAAGACTTTCCGACGGAAGGGTGGGATTCATGTTCGAGGAAAAGACCTACTACCCTACCAGCGGTGCCGGTTATACCATCATATATGACTCCTACACCATAGAGGAAATAACTGGCGGAAAATATACACTGAACTTAAAGCATAAAAGATGAAAAAGATCTGTTCAATATGCATCATCGCATTAGGCACCATGACAGGTTGCCACACGAACTCCACCGACTATAACCGCGGAATCGGAATCTATCCCGGAAATCCGGATGAAGATTTCTCTCCTGTTTTATATGCAGACGATGTCTACCGCAATATTGCCCTCAACAGGGCAGTCTATGCGTCATCAAGTTATGATTACTGCCTCACCGGGCAGATGGCGACAGACGGAATCATCGAGACAGATGCTCCAAAATACCTTGTCATGGAAAC
Source organism: Bacteroidales bacterium (assembly GCA_015060205.1). Classification (GTDB taxonomy): domain Bacteria; phylum Bacteroidota; class Bacteroidia; order Bacteroidales; family UBA932; genus Cryptobacteroides. The sequence goes on along the minus strand of SUYY01000002.1, from coordinate 3,098 downwards.
TTCAGAAGGCAAGGACATAAAGAGGGAGAGGGAGTGGCTTGTGGACCAGCATAAATATACCATGGTGAACCTTTACGGTCCTTCGGCCCATTTCGAGTTATCTCTTCAGAACGGATGGAAGGAATGTCTTGACAGAGTCCATGGAGAAATCCTGGTTTCATATCAGGACGGTTCCGCTGACGGAAGTCATGATATAAAAGTGTCGGCATCGAAGGACGGAAAGGACTGGACCGTACTCCAGACCATACGGGGAAACAGACTGATCGGCGAGGAATCCAGACCGCGCCAGCATACAGACCCCGACAAGGCAGATGCATTAGGCAATCAGTTGCTTCCTACCCGCAGTTTCCAGATTGACGCGAGACTTCCTCATGCGGAAGAATACACCATGCTCAGAGTAGATCTGAACATGAAGGGAGCAGAGCAGTGGATAGCATCAAATCTTGACATATACAGGGATGGTGAACTTATAAGCATGATTCCGTCAAAGCACTTCAACAGCACATGGATGAGCGGCGGCACACAGGAGGAATGGATATATGTGGACCTTGGAAGAAAGGCTAAGTTTGACAAGATCGTCCTCAACTGGATCAACACTCCTTCTTCTGCCATGGTACAGGTTTCTGATGACGCGGAAAAATGGAAGGATATCGCAACTGCAGGAAAATCTCTCTCGGAAGAAATCCGGATCAAGGGTAAAGGCAGATATGTCAGAATCAGCATGAGAGGCAACGGCGAAGATTACCTCATGCTGACAGAAATGCAGGTATGGGGCAAAGGTGGTCTCAGCGCAAAAGCGAAGCCATCTCCTGCTCCTGATGGTAATGAAATGAATCTGTCCGGAGGAAACTGGAAACTTACAAGAAGCAATTTCACCGACGCGGAAGGCTCCGAGATATCTTCAGAGGGATTTGACGACACCGGCTGGCTGACCGCAACTGTGCCAGGTACAGTACTCAGCAGTTACATAAACCTCGGAGCGGTGCCACAGCCGAATTATGCAGACAACATCTTCCACATCTCTGATTCATATTTCTGGTCGGACTTCTGGTACAGAAACGAGTTCGAACTCACAGAGGACTTCATGGGCGGAAAGACCTGGCTCGAATTTGACGGCATAAACTGGAAGGCTGAGATCTATCTGAACGGACAATATCTCGGAAGGATTGACGGAGCATTCACAAGAGGACGGTTCGACATCAGCAAAACAGCGAAAACAGGCAACAATACACTGGCAGTCAGAATCATACGAAACAAAAACGCAGGAAGCATCAAGGAAAAGAACGAGAACGACACCGGAAGGAACGGAGGAATGCTCGGATATGACAATCCTACTTTCCACGCAAGCATAGGCTGGGATTGGATCAGTACGGTCAGGGGCCGCAACATCGGAATATGGAATGACGTAAGAGTGGTAAGAGAAGGGCTTGTGAGCCTCGACTCGCCATATGTCCTGACACAGTTGCCTCTCCCTGACACCACATCAGCAGTCCTGACACCGGAAATCATCGCAAAAAACAATTCCGAAGAGACAGTCAGCGGCGTTCTGAAAGGACGTATAGGAGAGATTACCTTTGAACAGGAAGTGACACTTGCCCCATGCGAGGAAAGCATCGTACGTTTCGATCCCGAAACATACCCTCAACTGAAGGTTGATAACCCAAGGATATGGTGGCCTAACGGCTACGGAAAACCTGAACTTTACAGTTCTTCGTTCTGCTTCGAAATCAATGGTGTCGAATCCGACAGAAGCGACTTCAATGTGGGAATACGTCAGGTAGACACAAAAGAGATCGACGAGGTGCTTCACATATATATCAACGGAAGAAGATTTATCGGACGAGGAGGAAACTGGGGATTCTCTGAGAACAACCTCACCTACCGCGCCAGGGAATATGACATCGCCGTGGCATACCATGCCGACATGAATTTCAACATCATGCGAAACTGGGTGGGACAGACAGGAGACATGGAACTATATCAGGCATGCGACAGACACGGAATCATGGTATGGCAGGACTTCTGGCTTGCCAATCCTGCAGATGGTCCGGACCCTGCAGACAATGCGATGTTCCTGGCCAATGCAGAGGATCTGGTCAAGAGGATAAGGCAGTACCCTTCGCTCGTGATATATTGTGGCCGTAACGAAGGCTTCCCTCCTGCGGAAATCGAGGCAGGACTGAGAAAGACCGTCGGAGACTGGCATCCGGACATGACATATATTCCAAGTTCCGCTGACGGAGGCGTAAGCGGCCATGGTCCGTACAGGGCGCTGACACATAAAGGATATTTCACCTACCGCAAGGGCAATACGAAATTCCACAGCGAGAGAGGAATGCCTTCCGTAATGACCTATGAATCAATGCTCAGGACATTTGCCCCTGATGCACTTGAGCCTAAGAGCATACTCTGGGGTCAGCACGACTATACATTGAACGGAGCACAGAGAGCCAGCACATTCAACGAAATCATAGAAAACGGATACGGACCTGCAAAGGATGTCAAGGAGTTCTCGGAACAGGCGCAATTCGTGAACTATGACGGCTACAAAGGCATGTTCGAATCCAGAAGCATAAACAGGAAAGGCCTTCTCCTGTGGATGTCACATCCGGCATGGCCATCGATGACATGGCAGACATACGACTGGTATTTCGAGCCTAACGGTTCATATTTCGGATGCAAGAAGGGTGCAGAACCGCTTCACATCCAGTGGAATCCTGCCGAAAACGTCATCGAAGTCGTGAACTACAACGGCGGCAACCAGACCGGACTCAAGGCTGAAGCACTGATAATGAATATGGACGGAACCGTAAAATGGAGAAAGGAGGCGGTTGTTGACAGTAGCGAAGACAGCACCTTGAAATGCTTCGGGATAGAGTTTGCAGAAGACCTGTCGGAGGTTCATTTCATCAAGTTGTACCTGACCAAGGATGGCAGGAGCGTTTCCGACAACTTCTACATAAACGGAAAGGAATATGGAGTAAGCATCCGACGAAATGCATATTGTAGCGGGCAGCGATGCTCGCTACTTTTGCATAAAAAAGGAAAGCTTATGATGACACGTGAAGAAATCCTCTCGATCGAGGAGTATTGTGCAG
>SUYY01000055.1 GCA_015060205.1 Bacteroidales bacterium | reverse complement strand
TTTACTCGTTGCCTTGAAATTGTAGTCCACAACGTTGCGATAGACTCTCTATCTTTGTTACTTCGTTACAGACTATTTTTAATTTCATCTTCTAACTTTACCTCGTTATCTTTTCTCAAACTTTTCAAAGAACTACCGTTTTTTCTCAAACGGGTTGCAAAGGTACGACTTTTTTCTTAACCTGCAAATTTTTCTACAACTTTTTTCAAAAAATATTGAATTTTTCTCTTTTTTAGCCCGCTTTGAACCCAAATCCCACTCTATCTCCCCAAAAGAACGGCAGAGACAAAACTGCAGACTGTCCATATTCACCTGTCCTGACCGAACAATCTTGAGAATATTTGCTATTTTTGCAGACTGACCGAATAATCTTATTATATATATGGAAGAAAAGAAGACACAACTGCCGGATAATGCTCACAGAGAGTTGAAACCCGGCGAGGAGTACCAGCCTTTGCTGTCTCCTCAGAAAAACTATCCGGAAGTCACAGCATGGTCTGTGACACTGGGAATCATCATGACGGTCATTTTCTCTGCCGCTGCCGCATATCTCGGACTCAAGGTAGGACAGGTGTTCGAGGCCGCAATCCCTATCGCCATAATCGCGGTCGGACTTTCAAGTGGTCTGAAACGCAAGAATGCACTCGGGGAAAACGTGATGATTCAGTCTATCGGTTCCTGCTCCGGAGCGATTGTGGCAGGTGCGATATTCACCCTGCCCGCCCTCTTCATCCTTCAGGACAAATATCCTGAACTGACTGTGGATTTCACAAAAGTATTCTTCTCCTCCCTCCTCGGAGGCATCCTCGGAATACTTTTCCTCATTCCGTTCAGAAAATATTTCGTAAAGGAACAGCATGGAAAATATCCATTCCCTGAGGCAACCGCCACCACACAGGTTCTCGTAAGCGGAGAAGGAGGAGGAAAAGGAGCAAAGACCTTGCTTGTAAGCGGTCTTATCGGAGGTCTCTATGACTTCATCATTTCCACATTCGGACTCTGGGGCGAGACCCTGACGACCAAGGTACTCCCTTGGGGTGCTGCAATCGCCGACAAGGCAAAGGTACTCCTGAAAGTCAACACAGGTGCGGCAGTCCTCGGTCTGGGATATATCGTAGGACTTAAATATGCATTTATCATCTGCTGCGGAAGTTTCCTGGTATGGCTTGTGATCATTCCTCTGATGAACCTCATCTGGGGCGGTCAGGTGATCGACCTCATGAACACAGGAATAACCCAGACCATCAGCGAAATGTCACCTGACCAGATATTCAAGGACTACGCCCGTCATATCGGTATCGGAGGTATAGCCACTGCCGGTATCGTAGGTATCGTCAAGTCGTTCGGAGTCATAAAGTCAGCCCTCGGACTTGCAGCGAGCGAATTCGGCAGGAAGAAAAGCGGTGCTGAAGCAGAAGTGATAAGAACCCAGAGAGACCTGTCCATGAAGATTGTCGTCATCGGTATCGTCATAACTCTCGCCGTAGTGTTCGGCTTCTTTGCACTTGGTGTAGTCGACAACATCTGGCACGCTGTGGTCGGAGTACTGATAGTCGGAATAATCGCGTTCCTCTTCACTACAGTTGCAGCAAATGCCATCGCTATCGTCGGCTCGAACCCTGTGAGCGGAATGACCCTGATGACACTTATCCTCGCATCCCTCATAATGGTAGCGGTAGGTTTGAACGGAACTGCAGGTATGACAGCAGCACTTGTGATCGGAGGAGTCGTATGTACGGCACTCTCCGTGGCAGGAGCATTCATCACAGACCTCAAGATCGGATACTGGATAGGAAGCACTCCTAAAAAGCAGGAAAGTTGGAAATTCCTCGGAACTCTCGTGGCCGCTGCTACTGTGGGCGGCGTCATGCTGGTACTCAACAAGACATACGGATTCACAGGAGAAGGCGCACTCGTTGCACCTCAGGCCAACGCAATGGCTGCCGTGATAGAGCCTATGATGAACGGAGGCAATGCTCCTTGGCTGTTATACGGAATCGGTGCGGTCATAGCACTCCTGCTTACATTATTCAAGGTTCCTGCCCTCCCGTTTGCTCTTGGCATGTTCATTCCTATCGACCTCAACACGCCTATGCTTGTCGGAGGAGTGATTTCGTGGTATGTAAGCACCAGAAGCAAAGACAAGGAACTCAATGAGGCAAGGATGGAAAAGGGCACGCTGATTGCTTCCGGATTCATTGCCGGAGGAGCACTCATGGGTGTTGTAAGCGCGATCCTGAGGTTTGCCGAGGTGGACATGTATATGAAGCCGTCACCTTGGACTGAGCCTGTTGCGATAATTCCTTACGCAGCGATCATCGTATACATGGCATGGTCCGCTCTCCGCGCCAGGAAATAGTCCACAGAATTAAAAACAGACAATGAACGGTATATTCAGCGCACTGATTCTCACACTGATTGCCGGATCCGCCACGGGTCTGGGAGGTGCGCTGGTCCTCTTCAAGAAGAAGATCAGCAGCAACTTCCTTGCAGGAGCATTGGGACTCAGTGCCGGTGTCATGATATTCATATCGCTTGCGGAAATGTTCCCGCAGGCTCAGGAGGAGATCTCTGCCATCGACGGCATGCTGCATGGCGAGGCATATGTACTGATAGCCTTCTTCGTCGGCATGGGTATAATCACCCTCATCGACTTCCTCATCCCGGAATATGAAAATCCTCATGAGGCTTCCGGCCTGACGCTCGACTCCCATACTCCCGCAGTAGGAATGCTCGAGCAGACCGGAAACGAAAAAGCCATGCATCGTCTGGGTCTGATGTCGGCACTGGCCATCGCCATCCACAACTTCCCAGAAGGAATTGCGACATTCATCGGAGCGCTGAACGACCCACAGATGGGAGGCGGCATCACTTTCGCCATAGCGATACATAATATTCCGGAAGGCATAGCGGTAGCAATACCTATATACTATGCAACAAAGAGCAAGACGAAGGCACTGCTGCTTGCCACACTTTCCGGAATGAGCGAACTTATAGGAGCGCTTCTGTGTCTTGCCGTCACAGCACTTTTCGGCGTTGAACTTTCAGGAGGCAGTCCGATATTCCCGCTCATCCTTGCAGCAGTGGCGGGCATCATGATATATATATCGCTTGACGAACTGCTCCCGACTGCGGAAAAATATGGAAAGCATCACATAGCCATAGCGGGAGTGGTTGCCGGCATGGCGATCATGGGGACAAGCATGCTTCTACTTTAGGTAAATAACTGAAAAACAATACAATAAAATGGAAAAGATATTAGACAGATTTCTGAGATATGTCTCGGTCGACACCCAGTCTGACCCTGAATCGGATTCACAGCCGAGCGCAGCAAAAGAACTCACCCTTCTCAAGATGCTCCGCGACGAACTCAACGCAATGGGTGTGGAAGCGTCACTCGACGAATATGGCTATGTGATGGCAAGCATTCCTGCCAACTGCGAGACCAAGGCTCCGGCAATAGGCTTTATTGCCCACGCAGACACCGCTCCCGATGCTCCCGGCAACGATGTGAAACCTCAGATAATTGAGAATTATGACGGAGGCGATATTGCACTCAAAGGCGTTGACGGACTTTATCTCAAGCCAAGCGAATTTCCTGAAATGCTTCAGTACAAGGGTCAGACCCTCATCACCACAGACGGCACCACCCTACTTGGAGCAGATGACAAGGCAGGCATCGCAGAGATAATGAATGCCGTACAATATATCGTCGAACATCCTGAATTCAAGCACGGCGAGATCAAGATCGGCTTCACCCCTGACGAAGAGATAGGACGCGGAGTAGTAAAGTTCGACGTGCAGAAATTCGGTGCCACATATGCATATACCCTTGACGGAGGACCTGTGGGAGAACTCGAATACGAGAATTTCAATGCAGCCGGAGCAACCATCCGCATCCAGGGGCGCAACGTACACCCGGGTACGGCAAAGGGAAAGATGAAGAACGCCATCCTCATAGGAATGGAACTGAACCAGATGCTCCCGGCAGACCAGCGTCCGGAATGCACCGAAGGCTACGAAGGTTTCTTCCATCTGATCAGTTTCAAAGGAGAGGTAGAGACAGCGACCTTCTCATACATAATCCGTGACCACGACATGGAACTCTATGAGCAGAAGAAGGAACTGATGAAGCAATGCGTCGCCGCAATCAACGAGAAATACGGCGAAGGCACTGCACTTCTCGACATGAAGCATCAGTACTACAATATGCGCAAACAGGTGGAACCTCACTATCACATAGTTGAGAAAGCGAAGAAAGCCATGGAAATGGAAGGAATAACACCTAAGGTACAGCCTATCCGCGGAGGTACAGACGGAGCCAACCTTTCATTCATGGGACTTCCATGCCCGAACATATTCGCCGGAGGTCACAACTTCCACGGCAAGATGGAATATGTTCCTCTCGAAAGCATGGAAAAAGCCAGCAAGGTCATTCTGAACATCATCAGTCTGTTCGCCGAGTGATCAGATATCATAAAGATCTGATTTTAAGGTGTTCATTCTCATAATCCCGCCCGATCTGCGGTGCGTTGTAACGGACATTGACCTTGCTTCCACCGCGTTGGGTTGAATTGAAACGCCATACGACAGTAAACATCCAGATACGTCCGAAATCAGGAGTGAATGAAGTCTGGGTGTAGTTCCTCAACACCTTTGTCTTGAACGATGAGGTCCTGTTGAGTATATCATAACATGTCAGATTCAACTCTACTCCGCTCTTCTTCAGTCTGAAACCGACTATTGCATTGAGCATGTGGTCTTGAAGGATGTCCCCACCACCCTGAAAAGGATATCTCAGAGAATATGCATATTCACCGTTGACAAACATCCAGTCGGTGATCCTGTTATCCGACTTCAGGGAAACCATCTGGTTAAGATAACTCACATCCGCAAATCTTGAATTGGACACGAAAGAAGCCATCGTGTTTGTCTTGAGGTTCAGTTTGTATTTCCTTGAAAAATTCGAATTCAATACAACTTGAAAGGCAGGAATATGACGCAAGGCGATATTGAGCCGGTCCTCCACATATGAAGGATCACGGTTGAAATCATATGCAATGCCCACCTTGGCCCCAAGTTTAAGAGCATTTATGCGGGTTGACCAATTAAGATTGATCTGCGAATGACATGCTCCGTCCAGATTGTCATAGGTGGTGAAAGTGGTTCCTTTTTGCAGCAGATAGCCATCCATGACAGTATCGTCGGCAATATATCTTGTCTTCTGCGTAATCCTGTTGTGCTGATATACCGCCCTGACAGAGACAATCAACGAGTTTGACTTACCCAGCATATACGAACCCTGAAACTGAAGAATACAGTCGGTAGCCTTCTTCAAGTCAGGGTTTCCTCTTGTGACATACATTGGATTGACTGCATCGAAATCTCTTCTGATCTGTTCATATGACGGCAGTACAGGAGACGTAGAAAGGACTAACTGGGTGCTGGCAGATACTCCCTTGAAATGATTCAATGAAAACAGTGGAGTGATGCTGAAATATCCCACCTTGCTTGAATTTGCTTGAGGGACAGACACCTCCCGTCCCTGATGGTCATAGCGGAAATCAAGATCGAGCGAAAAGAGCAGCCCATGTTGTCCATAGGATGCATTCACCTTTGCCCGGTAGGTATTGTAGTCATATGTATGTACATCACTTGTCATCACATCCAGATTTGCCTCAGCGACAGCATCTGCAAAACGAAGTTTATTGACTGAAGAATATTGATGCTGATATCCCGCCGTCGCTCTGATCCAGAACGCATCAGACGGTTTGATATGATATTCCAGTCTCGCAGCCGCATTCAACTCCTCTCCCTGAGGCTCTGACACAAATGAAGATACGGCAGAAGTCACAAGAGCAGAATCCCGCTGAACGGTCCCTCCATGAGAGTAGCCTCCGTTGACTGAGGCATCCGCAATGATATATCCGGTCTTTACAGAGAACATCTTGAACGCTGCTGCTGAATACTTGTATCGGTCATCGTTCTGTGTCATCAACTGGTCATATCCGTCCAAAGTCCCGTCCAGAATGTTTTCCATACGGGAACGAGATCGGCTGTCATTTCCGGATGCACTGAAAGACAGTTCGACATTCGGAATATATTCCGTCATACTCATCAGAGAGACCTTGACATTGTGGGCATCGCTGAGGGAAAGGCTATGGTTATCCTGCCGATATGTCCTGGACGTCCAGTTCTCATCTGCAGAATATATCTTTGAGAGTGAACTCTCCGAAATGTTTCTGGTATTTCCGTAACTGTAACTTGCCGACAAGACATCACCGAGTTCCGGGTCCTTGAACTTCCTGATGAACTTTGCCCCTGCGTATCCGACACGTTTATAATCTGATGGAATCGACGATATATCGCTGACAGCGGAATATTGATTGTTCCTGCCCACATTGTTCAGATACACATTCATCGAGAACAGGTTCATCTCGGAAAACCAGTTGCCTGTCAGACCTGCAACATATCGGTTATCCATCTCCGGGTTGAGTCTTTCGAAATTACGTCCATAACCGGCGATGGCCTGTGCGACCAGAGCAGTATTTATCTTAGTCCTCGTCACCACGTTTATCACACGTTCCTTCTTGTCTCCCTTGGGAGCCAATCCTGCCCGTTCCGCCCTGGAAGCCTGGTCGAAGACCTTGAGAGAAACGACTTCAGAACCCGCAAGATAGCGAAGAGGATCGTCCACACTGTCGCCGAACACAAGACGGCCATTGACATATATCCTGGCAACTTCCTCTCCCATAACCTTGACAAGATTGTTGGACACTGATATTCCAGGCAGCCTGTCCATCACATCCTGAAGCATATCATCCTCTGAGACCTGCTGGGTCGAAGCGACATTATATTTCAAAGTATCACCGACAAACTCAAAAACAGGAGCCTCCTCCTTCACCACGGCTGCCGCGATGCGCTCTTTCTTTTCAGATAGAATTATCGGCAGACTAATGTTGTTTCCCAAGGTATCCGCATCAAAGTCTTTTTCCCATATCTCATAACCAAGGCACTCCACCTTCAGATGAAAACGTCGGGCCTCCACCTTCTTGAAGAGAAAACGGCCTCTATCATCTGATGTGGTGAATAATGTATCCGAAGGCATCTGCAATTGCACGACCGCACCAACTACGCCCTCGATATATACAAAGCCATCCTCCATCATATCCGTACTATTTAAATCCGGATACAGAAATCCTTCAACCCTCAACTGCTGGGCTGAAATAACACTGCCCTGAATCAGAATCAGGGCAATGACCATCATGAATCTGATGATACGGCTATGCATTGATTATTGAGTTATTGAGTTATTGAGTTATCGGCTTCCTTTTCCTTCTTCTTCCGATATTTCTCAATATAAGCCTCCAGGGCCTTGGCATCCTTTTCCGCTTCAAGAGCAGCCGCTTCGAGGGCCTTGCGTTTACGTTCACGCTCCTTGGCCTTGCGCTTTTCCTCTTTCGCCTTGACCTTGTCCGCATCCTTTTTGTCGAGTTCTGCCCAGCGTTTCTCCTTTTCCTCCTGTCTCTTCTTACGGGCAGCCTCACGTGCAGCCTTTGCCTCTGCCTTCTTGCGGGCCTTTTCTGCCTTGAGAGCAGCCTTGTGAGCCGCTTTCTGCTGTTCAGGAGTAAGCACAGTCTCGGCAGCAAGTGAATCCGACAAGGCAAGGGTATCTGCGGCAAGACGGAGTGAATCAGCCAATGCGAGCGAATCTGCACGGGCCGCCTTCAGGGAATCCAGACGGGCCAGTGAATCTACTTTGAAAAGGGAGTCAGCCTTGAAGAGAGAGTCGGCCAATGCAAGCGAATCGAGTCGTGCCTTTCTGGCTGCAGCAACTTCTGCCGCCTTCCGTTCTGCGGCTCGTACCTTACGCAGAGAGTCACGGACCTGAATCTGCCTGTGTATATCATCGATATAACCCGGGAAATAGACATCGGTATGCCTGAAATTGGCATGAGGACGAGACTCATACAGAGACCTCTGACTCGGACGAAGTTCCAGAGGTGTAACCGCGTTCCTGTCCTGCGGCCTTCTTTCCGGGAACCAACTGAAACCCTTCAGGCTTCTGTCCTCCGCTGGCATCTGCACCTTAGGATAACCGTCGTTCTTAGGCTGGTCGTAATAATATATCTTCTGTATCTCTCCCTTGTCGAATGTGGCCGAGAGCATCTTGGAATCAGTCTTATTGACGGTTGCAAACACACCGTTCTCCTCCAGATAGAACAAGGCCGAAGCACCTCCCAACACATCGAAACGCGACAGACCGCCCTTTTCATCAAAGAAAGCGAGCATTTCCGTACCCTTGATCTGATTATAATGCGAGGTATCCTGTTCGATGGTGATGAAAGCGTTCGACATAAGGCTTGCCTTCTCCATCGCACCATCGCTGACTACAAGAGAAACACTGTCTGCCGTATACTGGCGGACCATGTCCTGCCATATGAGAGGTTCCTTGAACAGACGCGCAAGCGAATCCAGGTCCGAATACACCAGAGAATCACAAGTCACCTGCATATTCTTCTTGAATATCCTCACATTCCTGATAGCCTCGAGGAAACCTATCCTTGTGCTGTCAACTGCAGGCACTGCCTGAAGCGAATCACCCGCAGCAAGAGAATCCGATGCCATCAGAGAATCCACCGGAGCACTGGAAATAGAGAGGGAATCCGGCACCTGAGGCTTTTTCTGAACAGATTCCGCCGACTTCTTTTCTTCCTTCTTCTGCTTCTCCTGAGCAGCCTTCTTTGCGGCAAGATTAGGGTCATTCTCAATAGCAGCCTCCTTTGCCTTGGCAGCCTCTTCCGCAGCCTTCTTCCTATATTCACCCACCGGATCCACATCCAGATCCTTGAGTCTCTGAGCCGCCTGAACTACGGCGAGCGAATCGACCTTGAACATAGGGATGGTCATATAGACCAGTTTATCAGCACCCAGGTAAACAGTATCGACAGCACCGTCCTGCTCCTCAACCTGCGAAATGACTGCCGGGTCTCTTGTCAATGTCACCTTCGAAAGGGAATCCATATACTCTATCCTGCCGGCAAGAGCGAAGACATTCCTCGTGGTGTCTGTCACCTGAGCATTTCCCAGCATCTCCACATTCGAGGTGTTTCTATGGAAGAAAAGGCTGTCACACCATCCCTCCTGATCCTCCGACATGACATGGACTGCATCCGCAAAAAAGAAGAGTTCCACACCCCTGTCATACCATCCTCTGTTGGACGAAAGCATGTTCTTCTTCTGCCAGACATCAGTTGAGGAACCGAATGTGGCAAGATTCAGGTCAGATTCATATATAAGGTCGTTTGTCTTGACAAATATGGAATCTGTGAACATGTTCACGTTTTCGGAGAAAGTGAAGGTCTTGATCTTGGAATCATAAGTACCGCGAAGACTCTCGATGATCTGTCCGTCCTTGTCTCTCATGGATCCGCCGTTCTTGAATATGGCTACGGAATCCTTTGTATTGTAATCGAGAGTTCTGGTCCTCAATGTATTATGGTCCTTATCAGTCAACTGCACCACAGAACCTCTGAACTGGGCAAGATCCTCATCGATGATATATGTCAGTTTGTCACTTGTCAGCACAGTCTCTTCCTGAAGTATGCTGACATTTCCCCATGCATCGATAATCTTGGTCTCAACATTCCAATATGCGGTATCACAGAGAAGATATGTGTTGTTATGAAGGAAGCGGGCAGGACCCACGACCTTCCTGTAACTTGCACCCTCCACATCCACCATCTGCGCAGATTTCGAACTCACCAATACAACAAGACTGTCCTGGCTCTCCTGAGCAAGGACAGAAATCATCGACAAGGCCGATGCCAATATGGAAACAAGCAGTCTTCGCATTATTTACGGATCTTCTCCGCCCATCCTTCACGTTCAAAGTCACAATCCTTGAACAGAGGGTCTATTATTATATACGTAGTCTTTATCTTTGACTTGATGAACTCATCTATCGCCTCCATCGACTTCTTCTGTTTCGCCTGATCGAGAAGCATATTGTAGTCGTTCTTGAATGTCGCCGTGTGAGCCGGGATGATCTTGTCCACCTTGATTATCTTGTATACGGTATTTCCGTCACGTCCCTCATTGTCGAGAGATTCCACAGGTTCCGAAATCTCGCCTTCCTTCAGATTCTGCACCGCAGCATAGTCCTGAGGCTTGAGTTGGTCGATTTCAAAATATGAAGAGCCGGTGTTCGGATCAGCCATCTGACCTCCGTTCGTTCTGGTGGCAGGATCCTCTGAATAGAATCTTGCGGCAAGTTCAAATGTCACGGCTCCGTTGAGAAGTTCCGTCTTGAGGCTGTCCAATGTATGAAAAGCCTTGTCCCTATCGTCAATCGTATATTCAGGCTTGAGAAGGATGTGGCGGGCATTGAACATATCTCCCTTCTTTTCAAGAACTTCAATGATATGGAAACCGTCCGGAGTCTCCACGATCTGAGACACCACACCCGGCTTCAAAGCCATGGCTGCATCCGAGAAAGCGGGCCAGAAGATCGACTTGGAAGCCATTCCGAGTTCTCCTCCCTTTCGGGCACTACCGGGGTCCTGAGAGTAGATACGTGCCAGAGTAGCGAACTTCTCTCCATTGAGGATACGCTCACGGATGGCAAGAAGGCGCTCCTTGACAGCCATGTTTGCAGCCTCTCTGTCAGGATATATGCATATCTGGCTCAACTGGTATTTCATAGGGACCATCGGGAGATCTGCCTCATCCGTTGCATCCACATACAACTGCACGTCATAAGGGGTAAGTTCAGGAACCTTCTTGGCAATCTCCTGCTGCATCTGCTGGGTCAGGGTCTGGTCCGTAATGGCTTCGCGCCACTCCTGACGAAGTTTATGGAGAGGCTTCTTGAAATATTCCGCAACACCTTCATCACCTCCGAGTTGGGTACGGACATTATCCATCCTGTTGCTCAATTCGCTCTCCACCATATCGTTGTTGACACTGATGGAATCCACCCTCGCCTGCATCAGGAAGAGTTTTGAAGCCATCATCTGCTCAAGGATATCGCATCGGCCGGACTTGTCCGACATCATGCCATACGCCGACATCATCTTCACCTCCTCTTCAAGATCGGAAATGGTAATCGCCTCATTTCCAACCACCGCTATCGTCTTGTCTACAACTCCTCCCTGATATTTCTGGGCATATGCAGCAGATGCCGACAGGGCAAAAGCCACTGAAACAGCAAGAATCACCTTATGACAAATAAACTTCATAGTCTAATAAATTACGAATTGTCCGTTTTCGCGCGCGTCGTTCAGCAAATCACGTTCCAGATTCATGATAAGTTCCTGTTTTCGCGCGCTTATAATGATATCACGAATATTTTCCGAGCAATAGTCCAGCGGAGCCACTTTTCCCGCAGACATCAGTTCGGACACATATGTCAGTCTCATATATCCTACGGTGTCGACGCTCTCGATCCAACCCTTGTTCAATTTAGCAAGAACCTGCTGATAATCAGCCATATACTCCTTAGCCAGAACTGTCGCATCAATCCACTTGTCGTCCCATGACGTAAACTTCAGAGCAGCCGAAAACGCCATGCTGTCAGCCTCCACAAGATCATTAGCATCATCCGAAGCCATCCTTTTCCTTATGGCCGGCAGAATCGGCGACTGCTCGTCGATATTGAGGAATCTGGCCTTGACAATCGGTCTGGCGAGCACGAACTTGTCCTGATGGGCAAGATAATAGTCCTCGATGTTCTCCTGAGTCACGGAAGTATCAAGTCTTTCATTCACATAAAGTTGCTCATAGCGATACTTGAGAAGCGACTTGCGGTAATCCTCAAGTTCCCTGGAAACATCCTTTTCCGACTTCGAAAGTTGCTCCTCGGCTATCCTGAGATAGACATGTTCGGAAGCCCAGGAATCGATATATCGGGCCACCATGCGGGCACTGTCCTCCTGGGGAAGGCCCTTTGGAATGACCTTGTCGATATCGCTCCTGTACAGTCTGTCCTGCCCCACGGCGGCGACCACTTCGTCGTCACTCAAAAAGGATGAAATCGCCCTGCACGAGCATAGTGCCGGCAGGACGACAAGAATCATCATCGTTATGTGAAGCGCTCTGGTCATTATCTCGAGTAGTTCGGAGCCTCGCGAGTGATGGTCACATCATGCGGATGTCCTTCAAGATAACCTGCATTGGTGATACGAACGAATTTCGCATCGCGAAGTTTCTCGATGTTGGCTGCACCGACATAACCCATACCTGCACGAAGACCGCCCACAAGTTGGTATACCACCTCATTGAGAGTTCCCTTGTAAGGCACCTGAGCCACGATTCCCTCCGGAACCAGTTTCTTGATATCCTCCTCCATATCCTGGAAGTAGCGGTCCTTTGAACCTTGCTGCATGGCCTCGAGAGAACCCATGCCGCGATATGACTTATATTTACGTCCATTGAGGATGATGGTCTCTCCCGGAGACTCCTCTACACCGGCGAAGAGCGAGCCGGCCATGATTGTGCTTGCACCTGCTGCGAGAGCCTTCACAACATCTCCCGAATATCTGATACCACCGTCCGCAATCACCGGAACACCTGTTCCCTTGAGAGCCTCGGAAGCCATCATCACTGCAGAAAGTTGAGGCATACCCACACCCGCAATCACACGTGTAGTACAGATGGATCCAGGTCCGATACCTACCTTCACTGCGCTCACACCAGCATCGGCAAGAGCCTTGGCACCCTCTGCCGTAGCAACGTTTCCGGCAACGATCTGAACATCAGGAAGAGCCTCACATGCACTCTTGATCACATTGAGAACACCCTGAGAGTGACCATGTGCAGTATCAACAACCACAGCGTCTGCACCGGCGCTCACGAGCATCTCGATACGCTCTATCGTATCTGACTTCACACCGACGGCAGCAGCCACCAGAAGCCGGCCCTTGCTGTCCTTCGATGCGATAGGATTATCCTTTATCTTCATAAGGTCCTTATAGGTGATCAGACCGACGAGTCTGCCGTCTGCATCCACTACAGGAAGTTTCTCGATCTTGTACTGACGGAGGATGTCTGTTGCATCAGGAAGACTGATACCCTTCTGCGCAGTCACAAGATTCTCTTTTGTCATGATACCAGCCACAGGCATCTTCGGATCCCTCTGGAAACGGAGGTCACGGTTCGTCACAATACCCACGAGGAAGCCGTTGTCATCAACAACAGGAATACCTCCGATGTGATGCTGCGCCATCATTCCGAGCACCTGACCAACAGTAGCATCCGGATGAATGGTCACAGGGTCGTAGATCATTCCGTTTTCCGCCCTCTTCACACGACGGACCTGATTCATCTGGTCCTCGATGGTCATATTCTTATGAATGACACCGATACCGCCGGCACGGGCCATCGCAATAGCAAGATCCGCCTCGGTCACAGTATCCATGGCTGCGGATACAATCGGAGTCTGGAGAGTGATGTCTCTGGTAAACTTGGTAGATACATCCACACTTCTTGGAAGAACCTCAGAATGTGCAGGAATCAGCAATACGTCGTCGAAGGTGAGTCCCTCAATGATAGGTGAGTTAGTAAATGTCTGCATCATGATGTGTCTAAAATTTAGCAAATGTAAGCATTTTTTCCGAGATAGTGACTATCGTGACGACTTTATTATATCATATATTTAAATTACATTTGCACGACATGAACAGCACACCAGAAAAACAATCCACATTTCCCCTCGGGAAAAGATACAATTCATTTGTCGGATATTTCAAGACAAGATACGGAGAACGTCTGCAGAAGATAGTTCTCGATGCCGGCTTCACCTGTCCCAACAGGGATGGCTCAGTCGGTCGTGGAGGATGCACCTACTGCGACAATGCCGCATTCCACCCGTCCTACAGCACAAGCGGCAAGAGCCTTCGCGTCCAACTTGACGAAGGCATCCAGTTCCATAAGGTCAGATACCGTACCACCGAACACTACCTTGCATATTTCCAGTCATATTCCAACACCTACGCGTCCTTGGACACCCTTCGCATCCTATATGAAGAGGCCCTGAGCCATCCTTCAGTGGTGGGCATAGTCATAGGCACACGTCCCGACTGCGTGGACGAGCAGAAACTGGACTATATTGCAGAACTCGCATCAGGAAAGGTCCTGAAAGGCTGGGAGAGGACAATGGCAGACGGAACTGTAAGGAAAGAGCCTATAATCATAATGGAATACGGTGTGGAATCCTGCTATGACAGCACACTCCGGAGGATCAACCGAGGTCACGATTTCGACTCTGCAAGACAGGCCATCCGGATGACATCGGAACGAGGACTCGACGTCGGCATACACTATATATTGGGACTCCCGGGAGAAACCAGGCAGATGATGCTGGATGCATGCGAGATCATCAACAGTCTGCCTGTAAGGTCAATCAAATTCCACCAACTTCAGATTGTCAAGGGTACAAGAATGGAAAAGGAATATGCAGACCATCCCGAAGACTTCGAACGGTTCAGTCTAGAGGAATACCTTGACTTCTTCGCAGACATTCTGGAAAGGCTACGTCCTGACCTGTACATAGAACGCATAGCAGGCGAGGTCCCGCCACGATTTGTGTCAGAAACTCCGTGGGGACTTGTCAGAAACGCAGAACTCCTGCATCTGCTGGACGAACATCTGGAAAAAAAAGACTCCTGGCAAGGGAAATCCTTGATTTAAGGAAAAATTACTATATTTGCGACCGTTATAACAAAACCTATTTAAATACGTATTTACCATGAATCTTAGAGTTTTCAAGAAAGACATCGAGTTCTTCGTTGGAGAGTTCATTGATGACTGCGCACTTTTCGTTGCACTCAACCCGCACAAGGACGCAGACGAGATTTCACAGATAATCGACGAGGCTGTTGATCTCTACAACGATCTCAAGTGCAAGGCCAACCACCCGGAAGGCAACAAGCGCGCATATTACAAGGCGCTTACAAAAGAGATGTTCGAGAAAATTGACACACTCTGCGAAAAACTCAGCGCAGTTGTTTCAAAATAAGCGGAAATCACTCAAAGACTCAAGGCGTGACCAGACGGTTCACGCCTTTTTTGTTACTCCCCTGTTACCAGAAAATATTATATGATATGAAGACGGACACCAAGACAATCAATCTGAAGGAACCGATACGAATCCGGTTCAAAGAACTGAAAAACGGTTGCAAATCCATCTACCTCGACTGTTATATGGGCAAAGGCAGACGTGCATATCGATTTCTTAACATATATCTGCGTCCCGAAAACACCGTTGAGGACAGGAAATGGAACAAGGAGCAGATGCGGATGGCAAATGTGATAAAATCACAGCAGATAATCGAACTTCAGAACCGCAGGTTCGGGCTTTGCTGCAACAGTCATGCGGCACAGGACAATTTTATTGACTACTGCACGGAAATATACAAGACCTATATGGCAAAGGGACAGAAGACCTGTGCGACACTTCAGAAATATGCAATAGAAAGACTTGTCAGTTACCGCGGAAAAGACGTCAGATTTTCCCAAATCGACAAAGAGTACATCGGCGGATTCATAGAACACCTTGATAATGAGTTATATATATGGGACAAGCACTGCACGGGAAACAGGTCCAGAGGAATAAGCGACGAATACAAGACCGCACTGTTCGCAAGGGTAATGACAAGCCTCAACAAAGCGGAGCGTGACGGACTTATCCCGCGGAATCCAGGAAAGGATATCGACCGCAGACAGAAACCCAGGTCCCGTCCCAAAAGCAGATGCTATCTGACACTGGATGAGGTCAGGAAAATCATAGACACTCCCTACTCGCCAAACAACGACATAAAACGGGCATTTCTGTTCTGCTGCTTCTGCGGCTTGAGATATTCAGACGTAAGAAACCTCAGATGGAGAAATCTGAAGACCGCTCCGGACGGAAAAATCCAGATAGAAATAAAGATGCAGAAGACCGGGCATGACCTGTATCTGCCCCTTTCCGCAAACGCCCTCACCTGGCTTCCTCCACACGAGAGCCGATCCCCTGACTCCCTCATCTTCTGCCATCTTCCCGTACAGGTATCCAACGCAGACTGCCGCCTGGCCACCCTGATCAGGAAATCCGGCATAGACAAGCATGTCACATTCCACGTTGCCAGACACACCTTTGCGACGCTCACCCTCTCATACGGAGCCGACCTCTACACAGTCTCCAAACTCCTTGGACACACAAAAGTGCAGACCACTCAGATATATGCAAAGATTGTGGACGAAAGCAAAAGAAAGGCAGTAGACCTTATACCTACAATATAAATTGTTACTGTCGCGTTACCTGTTCCTGCTGACGATCTGGTCAAGACACATCTGAAGACATTCCTGTCCACTATCAAATTTCATAATTTTTATGAAATCGTTTTTTACTAAACTTGGTGGACTTCTCCTTTGCGGAGTAATGTTCACTGCAGTTGGATGTCACGATTACGCTGAAGACATCAAGGATGTAAACGACAGACTTGACAAGAT